>CAZENJ010000001.1:0-23414 GCA_964513485.1 uncultured Thermotogae bacterium
AGCGCCTCTGCTCGGGCGGTCGGTGTGCCGCGTATACGGCTTTACAGGACCCGCTCGGTAGGACGGGGTAATTGACTTATAGAGAAAGAAAGGTAAAATTAATTGATGTCCGTACCATATTGTTTCGCTCAAAAACCCTGATTTGGTCCTAAGAGGTAATTCCGCCATGATCCCGGACGAACACTTAAACGTGCTGAAAAAGCTTTATTCAAAAATCCACGATAAAGATATCAACTGGGTGGTGACCGGCAGCGCCTCCTTTTGCCTCCAGGGTGTTCCGGTTAGCCCGAACGATATAGATATTCAAACCGACGAAAAGGGAGCCTATAGAATAGAGGAACTTTTCCGGGACAGTGTGATCAAGGAAGTCGAGTTCTCTTCGACGGACAGGATTCGGTCTCATTTCGGCGCCCTGATGATCCACGGGATACTTGTCGAACTGATGGGGGCCGTACAGAAGTTTTACGACGGTAAGTGGGAGGATCCGATAGACATAGACGCGCACAAGAAATTCGTACATGTGGGCGGGATGAAGATTCCCGTCCTGGAACTTGCCTACGAGTCGCTTGCCTACAGAAGGTTCGGCAGGGTGGAAATGGCGGACAAGCTGAGAGATTACGCGGATAAAGAATTTATTTGATAGGCGAAAATTGACCAGCACCCGGTTTAATATTGATGGTCAACTCTAAGAGGACATCTTTTAGAAGGGTTTTGTCCGTAAATGATTGGCTCTTCGAAGTATATATTAAACTGGTTGCTGAGTGAAAGTTTCGGGAGAGCAACTTGATTTACCATTTTTGATGCCACAGAATCGGTGAAGATAAATAAGTTTCTCAAATGGTAGAGATATTTTTTTTGGGTACCGGGTTAGAGGTTGCTCTCAAGGGGGATATTCGCTCGATGTAGGTTATAATTATTCGGTATTAAATGAACAATCCGGGCGGAATCAATTGATAGTTGCCGAAAAGAAGAGGGGTTATTGAAATAATAAAGAAGGGAGGTAAATCATGGAACAATACGACTACTTAATCGTGGGAAGCGGTCTGGCCGGCGTTTCGGCCATTAAAGGTATCAGGGCGGAGGATGATTCGGGGACAATCCTGCTTGTCGGCGAAGAAGAGGAGCTTCCTTACAACAGACCTCCGCTGACGAAGGATCTCCTGCTGGGTGATAAAACGGTCGAAGAAGTGCAGCTTGAAGGGGAGAGTTTTTACCGGGAGAACGACGTGGAGGTCAAGCTCGGGACGGAAGCGGTCGGGATAAACGTGGATGAGAAGGAAGTCGAAGACGAAAACGGGAACAGCTATGGATACGGAGAACTCTTACTGGCTACGGGGGGCTACCCGAATAAGCTGAGCATACCGGGTGGGGATCTCCCCGGAATTCACTACTACCGCTATCTCGACGATTACCGGGACCTTAGGGAGGAGATGCAGGGAGCGGAGAAGGCGATAGTGATCGGTGGTGGCTTTATCGGGTCCGAACTTGCCGCGGCTTTAAACCAGAACGACCTCGATGCATTCATGCTATTTCCCGAAAAATACCTGCTGCAGAAGGTGTTCCCGGTAGAGCTGGCGGGAATAATCCAGGAGGATTACCGGAGCCGGGGTGTGGAAATTCTTAGCGAAGACAAGCCGAAAAAAATCGAGCCGGACGAAGGGGGCTACAGGGTAGAAAGCTCCGCCGGAGAGACCATCGAAGGCGATATCGTCGTCGTCGGAATTGGAATTTCACCTGCGGTGGAGCTGGCCGAGGACGCCGGTTTGGAAGTATTTGACGGTATTGGTGTCGACGAATACTTAAGGACGACTGCCCCGAACGTCTATGCGGCAGGGGACGTGGCGTACTTTCCTTCCGTCGCCTCTCAGGATTGTGCAAGAATTGAACACTGGGACCACGCGATCAAACAGGGCAAGAAGGCCGGGGCCAACATGGCCGGCAGGCACGAACCGTACGACTATATTCCCTACTTCTTTTCCGACCTCTTCGATTACGGTTTCGAGGCAGTAGGACAGGTCGATTCCAGCCTGGATACATTTATCGACTGGACGGAGGAAGCCCGTAAGGGCGCCGTTTATTATCTCACGGAAGAGGGAAACGTTCGGGGAGTTCTGTTACTTGGACTCTGGGGAAAGAAAAAAGCCGCCAGGGAATTGATCCGCGAGGAGAGGACTTATAAAAAGGAAGATCTCGTCGGAAGAATTGGTTAATTCTTTTGGTGGTAAAACAGGGCTTTCTGTAAAACTGGTACTTCTCCCGGGAGGACCGGTGATCGCATTTTGCTAAAGAATATGGACGGAAAAACGTCTTTGATCACGGGGTCCGCGAAGCGGATCGGTCGGCAGATCGCACTATCACAGGCGGAACTCGGGGCGGAGGTAGTCATCCACTACCGCTCTTCAGCGGAAGAAGCGGAATCGCTAAAAGAAAAACTGATTAGTTCCGGGGCAGCGGCATGGAAGGTCCAGGCCGATTTCGAAACGGAGTCCGAATACGGGAACTTTTTCGAGGAAGTCAGGGAAAAGGCAGGTAACGTGGACTATCTCGTCAACAATGCCTCAATTTTTCCCGGCGGCGGGCTGGAAGAGATGACCTTCGAGGATTTAACCAGAAATATCAGGGTAAATTCCTGGGCACCTCTTTCTCTGATCCGGGGTTTCGCTGATCACTTTTCCTCGGGCAAAATAGTGAATTTACTGGATACCAGGGTGGCGGGATACGACTGGGAACACGCCGCCTACTATCTCAGCAAAGTATTGCTGGCACGGATTACGAAGATGCTGGCGATCAAATTCGCTCCGGGCTACACGGTAAATGCCGTTGCTCCCGGACTGATCACGCCGCCGGAGGGTCTCGACCAGAGTTATCTCGAAGAGAGGCTGGACCGTGTACCGCTGAGGCGGGCCGGGGAAAAGAGCGATGTGGCCCGGGCCGTGAACTTTCTTTTGAGCTCGGATTTTATTACCGGACAGATCATTTACGTCGATGGGGGGAGAAACTTACTCCATGAACTCGAAGGCTGACGGCGGAAACTCTTATCGGGGAAAGGAGTCGGATAAGATAAAAATAACCGACCTCTCCGTTCGGGCAATTATCGGCACGGAACCTTACGAGAGGGAGGACGAGCAGGAACTGATACTGGACCTGACTCTGTTTACGGATATAGAAAAAGCCGGGCGGACCGATAACCTGGAATACACTGTTGATTACAGCCACCTCAAGGACAGGATCCTAGAAATGGCCAGGGAATCGGAGTTTCTCTTGATCGAAAGCATGGCGGAAGAGGTGGCCCGAATAGCCCTCTCTTCCGAGAAAGTTGAAAAGGTCAAGGTTTACGTTAAGAAACCGGCGGCACTGAATCTTGCCGACAGCGCCGGCGTGGAAATTACCCGGTATAAATAAATATCCGTAAGTTCTTCAGGAGTGCAGGGGGTAATTCATCGCCTCGAAAAAGCTTCAGTTGGCGGTATCAGCTCCGAGTTTTCTGATTATCCGGGCCTCGCTTTTTTTCTCCTCCAGCCATTTTTGCCATAGTGAATCCCTCTTATTTTTTTTGATCCTTTCCCTGATTTGATCCCTTACTTCGGAAAGTGGGGGGATGTTTCCGTCGGCGTCCCGAAACGAGTCCCTGTTCTTCTCGTAAAACTCTTCTACCTCTTTTGGGTTGACACTGACGTCCTTCACGATCCGACGTTTTAGTTTTTCCCGGACGAGCTTGCGGTAAATTTCTTCCTTTAAGTCGTGCAGTGTCCGCTGGTCTTTCTTTAACTCTTCCAGTAATTCCTCCTTGTTGGAAACTTCTTCCGTCTTGGCGATTATCTTTGTCAGTCTTTCTTCGATTTCCTGATCCTTGATCTTGATTCCCCGGAGCTCGGCCTGCTGCAGGACAAGTTCCTCTTCTATTAACTTCTCCAGAACGTAACTCCGATAGGTATCCAGGACTTTTTTCCCTTCCTCCGTATCCATCAGGAATTCTGCGAACTCGGGCACGCTTTTCAGGGCCAGCAGAATCCGATAAATCTGGGCTCTCTCCGAAAGCCGCTTCGAGGTAATTTTTTCTCCGTTGACAGTGGCTACTGCAGTTTTGTCATCTTCCGCTTCAGGATGAGCGGCGAATAACGAGAAAATAACGAGCAGTGAGAAAAGTAAACCTGACGCCAGCACTAGCATGGTAGAAGATTTGTTGTTTAATCCGGCCATGGAAACCACCTATTTAAGGTTAAAGGCTGAAACGTTTTGCGGGCAAACGAGAACGGAGTTATTTCTTCCAGTGAACCTTGGCTCTCCCGAGTTATAATGAGTTCTGGATCAACTACGGGTTTGCTTGCTATCTCCTCTCGGTATGGTAAACCTGAAAGTGGACCCCTCTCCTTCTTTGCTGCTTGCTTTGATCTCCCCCCCGTGCGCTTCTACAAGCTCTTTTGAAATCGTTAACCCGAGACCCGTACCTCCGGTAACCCGCGAGCGGGAACTGTCGACGCGGTAGAACCGGTTAAAAATATGGGGCAGGTCCTTCTGTGGAATTCCTTCTCCGTTATCGGAAACTGCTATCTCGACGGAACCGTCCTTTAGCCGAGATCTTATTTTAATTACTCCCCCTGCTTCGCTATGGGTTATGGCGTTGTCCAGCAGATTTTGCAATACCTGGTGGATCCTGTCGGGATCGACGTTTAAGAGAACTTCCTCGGTCGAATCGACCTCGAGCTGCAGGTCTTCTTCTTCCAGGCTCACGTTTATCGACTCTACTGCCCGAGAGATTATATCGTCCAGCAGGACCGGTTGCTTTTCCAGGTTCAGTTTACCGGCTTCCGCCATTGCCAGGTCGTGTAGATCGTCAACCAGTTTCTTTAACAGCTTTGAATTCCGGTAAAGTGAATCGATAACCTTATCGTTGGGTTCCATGCTGCCTTCCTTTATCGCTTCGAGGTAGCCGTGAGATTTCGTCAGGGGGCTTCTCAGCTCGTGCGCCACGTCGCTGACCATGTTTTTTCGCAGCCTTTCCTGTTTTTTCAATTCTTCCGCCATCGCGTTGAAGGCGGAGGCAAGCTCTCCCACTTCGTCCCGTGAAGTAACTTTTACCTCCTGGTCCAGGTTGCCGCGTTTGATCTTTTTTGCCGCGGAGGTTATTTCCTGTATCGGGTTGAGCGTTCTTCTGGAGTATACGGCCGTGAGAAAGATCGCGCCCAACACGGAGATGATTGCCGCAAGAGTAATCGAGTGGTTGACCGACGAGAGAAAAATCTTTTCCAGTTCGGACCGTTTTCTGTCCTTTAGGTAAAGAAAACCGCTGGGATTATCCCGTTCGCCGAGTGTCGCTATCTTGAGGCTTAACGCTTCCTGGGGCACCTGGCCGGTCATTTCCCCGGAGATATCGCCGACTATGGTTCCTTCGTCGTTGGCAAGGACGATCTGGCTCTGATACGTCTTCTTGATCCTGTCGATTAACTTCTGCACGCCCTTCCAGCTCCCCGTTTGCTCGTAGTAACTGGACAAAATAAGCGCCAGGCGCTGATACTTCAAAGCCTTGTCCTGAGTTATGTAACGGTCGAATTCTCGCCTGGTCGTCCTGTTGGCAACGAAGGCGACAGTACCTATCGCCAGAGCGACGATCAGGATAAACCCAACCAGCATTTTCCAGCGAATGCTGTAAATCATTCTGCCTCACTCCCCTCCTTCCCGGCGGAATTGAATTTATAACCCATGCCGAAAACGGTTTTAATGTAAGTCGGTTCCTCGGGGTCGGGTTCGATTTTATCCCTGAGGTGTTTTATATGGACGTCGATGGTTCTTTCGAAGCTTTCGTAACCGTACCCAAGGGCGGCGTGGATGAGCTGAGTTCTGGAGAACACCTTGTTTGGCTCTTTTAACAGTGCGGCCAGTATTTTGAATTCCGTGGGGGTGACGTCAACTGGTTCGCCCTCCCGGAAAACCTCTTTCTTGGGAAAATTAATCGACAGCTCCCCGAAGGTCAGTTCTTGCGGTTGCTCCCCGTCCTCGACTCGCCTCAAAGAGGCCCGTATTCTGGCCAGGAGTTCTCCCGGGTTAAAGGGTTTGGTTACGTAATCGTCCGCTCCGAGATCCAGACCCTTAATTTTTTCCTCGTCGGACGTCCTGGCGGTCAGCATAACTATAGGAACTTCGGAATCACGCCTCATCCGCTTGCAGACGTTGTAACCGTCCATTTCGGGCAGCATGAGATCCAGGACTACGAGGTCGAATTCTCGCTTGCGGAAAAGTTGCAGAGCGTCCTTGCCGTTATACGTTCCGGTTACCGTATAGCCGTCCTTTTCGAGGTAGTCTTCGAGGAAATCGACCAACTCTCTGTCGTCGTCGACCACGAGTACTTTCCTGTTCATGGTCAAAACTTATTAAAGAAATGTTAAGATCTCATTAAAAAATGTAGCCGAAGCCGAGGACGATCCCGCGCCGGCTGTGATAGGACAGGTCCAGGCCGTAGCCATTCGTCGAGACACCGAGGCCTGCCTGAAAAGTCGGTTCGGCAGCAAAGGTGAAATACGCGTCACGGGCCACTTCCGCCAGAGGGTTGAAGGTCTCTCCGCCGGCGCTATCCAGTGGAATGAGGTTAGCCTGGGGCTGGAAAGAAACTCCGGCACCTAAGCGAGCGTAGAATTGAAGCGGCAGCTCTACTCGGTAACCAAGGTATGCTTCCCATTCCGGCCCGTAATTCCGGATCTCTCCTTCTTCGCCGGCCGGTTTTTGGACCCAGTTAATTGTGTCGGGAAGTTCAGTGCTCCCCGTATTCCGGAAGGAGCCACCGACGATAAAGCGACTTATTCCCACTTCGGCACCGAGGGACAAGTCGGTCCGAAAGCCACCGCCGTTTAGCATCAGGGCCAGAGGCACTCCCCCCGCTTCTTTCGGCTTCCCGCTTGCCCTTATTTCTGATAAACTTGCCCGCACCGTGCCCGGCGTTTTTATCTCGCTCTCCCACTGTCTGTAACCCTCTTTCCGGAGAACGAGCCTGATATCTTCTTTATTTACGACGAGTTCACGCGGAGTCCGCCCCCGGTATTCCCCGTCGATGAAAATTTTCGCCCCGGTGGGTTCCGAAGTAATGAAAATCTTGCTGGAAACAATTTGGACGAGATCTGCGTCCAATTTGTTAGTTAAATATGGTTCCACCTTCAGCTTCTTCTTCCAGTTTTCGTAGCCGTCTTTCTGCAGGACGACCCTTCGTTCCCCGCTGTCGACCGTCACTCTGATCGGGGTTTGCCCCTTGAAAGTCCCATCTATATAGACGTCGGCCCCGGTGGGATTTGACTCGATCTTTAGCCAGGAAACGGCGGTGGGGCTCAACTCGGCCTTAATTTTCTTTTTTCCGTAAGGAACCGTGGAAACCGTCCCGCTCCAGGGCTCGTAACCCTGTAACTTTAGCTCTAACTCTGTTTCACCCGGAACTACGGAAAAAGTTAACGGTGTCCTGCCGATCACCTCTCCGTCGGCGTAAATTTCTGCGTTCGGCGGGGTAGAATTTACGGTAAGGTCGGAAAGTTTTTTCGTAACTTCGATCGAGGTCCAGCTGGTGGCCCAGTCGGAAGAAGTCACGTCTGACTCTATCATACTGGTTCCTGTTGTGGCGAACTCTTTCGGTTTGCTGGAAATTAGCGGAAAAGGGTTCTCTTCGAATTTTTCCGAGTCGATCGAAGAAAACAATTTTAACGGCTTCCTGCTGGCGATTGCCTGAATGTATTCTCCTCCTTGTTTTTTCCCGGCGAGAAAACTGTATCCCTTGCCCGGTAACTTCCCCTCACCGGCTTCCAGGTGGTTATCGCGGTCGTATCTATTGGGGAAGAGCAGATTTACTTTCCCCCTGGCGTCGATGCTGTAGATATAGAGGTAAGCTTTTTTATTGAGTTCGTAATTGATTTTTATTTCCGCGCCCGGTGAGTAACGTGACTTGCTCGTCCGCAGTTTTACCTGAAGCGGAGACTCTTCGGGCGGTCCCGGAATTATTCCGGTTGGCGTGGCCTCTTTTTCTTCGGCAGTAACCGTCGGGCTCAGCGCGAGAAGGGTGAGCGGAATCAGGAGCAGAGTTAAAGCTGTCTTGTTCACCTTGAACCCCACCTGTGGTTTATTACGGTTAAGTTCGTACCGCTTAATCATAACGGATGACGGTTGAGGACAAAAGGACGAGCGATACCACGTTCGGGGCTCCGTCGGCGCCTCTAACTGGAGTTCAGTTGTTGGCAGAAAAAGAAAAGTTAAATTGAAAAATTCCGGAGCCGATACCGATTAAATAGAGGAAAAGACGGGAGTTTTTTCTTAAGCTTGTTATCAGCCGAGATGTGATTTTTATTTCATCTCAAGGGGGATGAAATTGGAAAAGTACGAAAAAAGGAAAATAGTAAAGTGGGAAGACGGTGAGCTGAAGGAGATAACGGACGACCTGGTTGTAGAGACTTCGCTTGAAATATCGGTGGAAAACGAGGAGGTAGTTACGACGCTCTGCAGCCCGGGGGACGAGAAAGCCCTGGCGGTTGGTTTCCTGTCGTCCGAGGGAATTATTGACGGAGTTGCCGCGATAGAAGGAGTAGTTCACAGGGAAGAGGATAAGCTGGTCAAGGTAAGTTTGAGTTCCGGGGGCGAGAAACTGGAAGAATATTTCCGGCGAAAGCGCGCGCTGACTTCCAGCTGCGGTCGGGCCAGAGCCGTGATTGAAAAGCTGGAACGTTATTCGATCGGGGAGAGCAGTCACGCGACGTTTGAGCCGACTGAAATAGTCGAGTTGATGAAAGCGCTGCAGCGGAAATCGGAATTGTTCCAGTTGACCGGAGGATCTCATACCGCTGCTCTGGCTTCTGCCGGCGAGTTGCTTTATCTGGCGGAGGATATCGGGCGTCATAATGCGGTCGATAAAGCAATTGGAAAGGGGCTTTTGTCCGGCAATGATCTGCGGGAGCTCGTTTTGCTGACAAGCGGGCGGTTGTCCTCGGAGATGGTTCTGAAAGCAGTCCGCAGCTCTATTCCAATCCTGGTATCCCGTTCCGCTTCGACGACGCTGGCAGCGAGAATTGCCCGACTCGCTGATCTGACGATCATCGGTTTTACCAGGGGAAATAGAATGACGATATACTCCGGTGAAGAGAGGCTGGACGGCCCGGAATATACGTAGAAGAGCAACTACTCCCCGGAACCCCTGTGGCTTGTAATAACCGCTATCTTGTCCTAAAATCTGGGAGTTATAGTTCCTACCTTCTATCGGTACTTTGAACTTTTATCGATGAGGAAAAAATAACCAATGAACGAAAAAAAGAACGTTTTAATTTGTAGTGCCTGGCCGTACGCTTCTGGAACCCCACACCTGGGGAATATCCAGACTTCTTTGCTGTCGGGTGACGTGTTTTCTCGTTATTACAGGTTGAAAGGCCACTCAGTCCTTTACGTATCCGGTTCCGACGCCCACGGCACCAGGATAGAGTTTGAAGCGGAAAGACGGGGCGTGACGCCGGAGGAGCTGGCAAACGAGACGCACGAGAGGATTCTCGAGATTCTCGAAAATTACGATATTGAATTTGACAACTACACTATAACTACAAACGAGACGCACGAAAAGTTCGTCCAGGAAATCCATCGCCAGATGGACAAAGAGGGTTATATCTTCTCCAAGGTGGAAGAGCGGGCCTACTGTCATGATTGTCAGAGATTTCTGGCGGATAGGTTCATTGAAGGGACGTGCCCGGAATGTGGAGCCGACGGCGCTCACGGTAACCAGTGTGATAGCTGTGGCGCCCTGCTGGAACCGGAGGAGCTGGTCGGCCCCAATTGTGCCATCTGTGGTGGGGACAACATAGAGTTTCAGGAGACAAGGCACTGGTATATTGACCTGGAGAAGCTGCAGCCCAGGCTGGAAGAGTACGTCGGTAAGAACTACGACGACTGGCAGGACAACGTGAAACGATTTACGGATCAGATGTTGAAGGACGGTCTGGACCCCAGGGCGATTACCAGGGACATAGACTGGGGAATTCCTGCCCCCTTCAAAGGTGCTGAAGGTAAAGTAATTTACGTCTGGGCCGAAGCCGCGCTCGGATACGTCTCGGCCACCATGGAGTACTTCGAGAAAAACGAAGCGGAGGGAAGCTGGGAAGATTACTGGCTGTCGGACGACGTAATTCAGGTTTACACACTGGCGAAAGACAATATACCTTTCCACACGCTCCTTTTTCCCGGTCAGTTGCTTGCTTCCGGTCAGGGTTACCACCTGCCGGATCAGATAAGTGCCGGGGAATATCTGAACTGGGTTGGCGGCAAGTCGTTTTCCAAAAGCAAAGGTGTTGGTTTGTTCGCCGACGACGCGACCGATCTGATGGATCCGGTATTCTGGCGATTTTATCTCATTTTCCAGCGCCCGGAGAAAAAGGACGTAGAGTTTTCCTGGGGCGAGCTGGACAAGGCCGTCAACAACATATTTATCGATAACGTAAGTAATTTCGTCAATCGGGTGACTTCCTTTACTTATTCCAGGTTCGACGGGAGGATACCGGAAGGAAGTGTCGAACCCGAAGTGGAAGAGCGGATTCAAGAAACGGTAAAAGAGGTAGAGTCCATTGTAGAATCCGGGGGTCTGTCCGCTGCACTGAGGGAGATATGTGACCTGGCCAACTTTGGCAACGGATATTTTCAGGAGAAACAGCCCTGGGAGACGGGTGATACCGACGTTATAAATTCCAGTTTAAAGGTTGCCAGGGCGATTTCGATAATGCTGGAGCCATTCGTGCCTTCCTTTTCTCACCAGGTTTACGAGATATTTGATCTGAAAGAACCCGGCTGGGAAGAGGTTAGCGGTACTCCGGGGGGACAGCTGAACGAACCAAGCCCCCTGCTGGAAAAACAGGACATAGAGAGGCTGAAGGAAGAGTACGAAGAAAAAGTAGCTGCAAAAAAGAAAGAAACGGAGGAAGAAGAAATGAGTCAGAAAACTGTTAGCTTCGAGGACTTTAATGCGCTCGACATGCGTTCGGGGAAGATCGTCAAGGTAGAAGAACTTCCGGGTGCCGACAGGTTATATAAGATCCAGGTTGACGTGGGAGATGAACAATTACAGACCGTTTCAGGGCTGAAAAATCACTACGAACTGGAAGAACTGGAAAACAGACAGGTGGTAGTTTTGACCAACCTGGAGCCCGCCGAGATACACGGGGAAAAATCGGAATGCATGCTGCTGGCCGCGGAAGGTGAAGAACTCGCTTTGCTTACGCTGGATAAAGAGCTGGAGCCCGGTGCCGAGGTGGAGTAAACACTCGAGCCGGACGGGACCGCGGGACCGGAGGCTTGAAAATTAGTGGAAAAGTAAATTAGAATACTTGGAGGAAACAATGTACGCAATTATAGAAACTGGCGGTAAACAGTATAGAGTCTCACCGGATGAAGAGCTAAAGGTGGAAAAGATCAAAGGGAAAGGAGCAGGGGAAATGGTCGAATTCGATAAAGTCCTGCTCGTAAAAGACGACGAGACGCTGGAAATAGGTAAGCCTTACCTCGAGGAATCCGTCGTTGAGGGCGAAATAGTTGAAGAGGGAAGAGAGGAAAAGGTGACGGTCTTTACCTATAAGAAGAGAAAAGGCCAGAGAAGAAAACTTGGACACAGGCAGCCTTACACGAAGGTTCGGATAGATAGTATTTCCAATTAAATAACGAGGGTGGTAACATGGCTCATAAAGTAAGTAGTGGTTCAACGCAAAACGTTCACGATACTGCCGGAAAAAGGCTTGGTGTCAAAAAGTTTGGCAGCGAATGGGTCGAGCCTGGCAATATCATAGTTAGGCAGCGCGGGACCAAGTACAAGCCGGGAGAAAACGTCGGCATGGGGAGAGACCATACGATATTTGCGAAAAAATCCGGATACGTCAAATTCGAGGGATCGGGTGAAAAGTACATCAGTGTCGTTACCCCTTCCTAGTTTTTCCATCCTTTTTCGTGCGCATCGGTGACTTGGGATAAGCTTATGTTTGTGGATGAAGCTACGATAACGGTCAAAGCGGGTGACGGTGGGCACGGAATTATTAGTTTTGAACATCTGCCCGGCAAGCGTCATGGAGGACCCGATGGTGGAAATGGGGGAAATGGGGGAGACGTATATCTCCGGGCGAATAAGAGCATCAATACTCTGCTGAGGTTCGAGAAGAAAAATACTTTCACAGCAGATAACGGGGAAAAGGGTGGAAAACAGGACAAGACAGGAAAGTCCGCCGACGATCTATACATAGAAGTTCCAGTTGGCACTGTAGTCTATGACGGTGAAACGGACGAGAAGCTAGTCGACTTCAAGGAAGCGGGAGAGGAGATTCTAGTTGCCGAAGGCGGCACGGGTGGCAGGGGAAACAGGGCCTTTTCTACGTCCAGAAACACTGCTCCCAGGCTGCGAGAATGGGGTGGAAAGGGAGAAGAAAGGTATCTCAGACTGGAACTACAGTTGATCGCCGACGTCGGTATAGTCGGTTTCCCCAATGTTGGCAAGTCGAGCTTGATTTCAAGGATATCCGCGCAGAAGCCGAAGATAGGCAATTATCATTTTACGACGATGGATCCCCACCCCGGAGTCGTGTCAGTGGACGACTGGCATGATTTCGTTGCAGTGGACATACCGGGAATCATCGAGGGCGCACATGAGGGACGGGGTCTGGGAGATAAGTTTCTCAGGCACTTATCCCGGACGAGAGTGCTCCTGCACATGGTTGATCTTTCCGGTATAGAAGGAAGGGATCCCCTGGAGGACTGGGGCGTGTTCAGGAAAGAATTGCACGAGTACGACAGCTCCCTTGAAGATAAGCCGGAAGTGGTTGTCGGCAACAAGATCGACCTTATCGGTTCCGAAGAGGTCTCCAGGCAAAAAGAGCGGTTCGAAAAGGAGGGACTGGACCTGCATCCGGTGTCAGCTGCAACCGGGGAGGGACTGGACGAACTCGTAAAAAAAACTTACAACGTCCTGCAGGAAACTGACCGGGAGGAGAGCGAGGAAGAGGAGTCGGATCAGGGTAAATACAGGGTCTATAGTTTCGAGGGAGAGAAAGGCTTTCGGGTGATTAAAAAAGAGGACAGGTTCGTCGTCGAGGGCAAAGAGATAGAAAAACTGGCGCAGAAGCTGGATTTTTCGACCGAAGATGCCCCGGATTACTTTCACCGGAGACTGGAAAAACAAGGGGTCATAAGTCAGTTAAAGGAAAACGGAGCCGAAAGCGGAAGCATAGTGGAGATTGGAGGCACCGAGTTTGAGCTCGTCTTCTAGGGTCGGTCTGTTTGGAGGGACTTTTGACCCCGTTCACAACGCTCATCTGGAAGTGGCAAGGCAGGCTCTTTCACAGGAAGATCTGGATAAGGTAATTCTAATTCCGTCCAAACATCCTCCACACAAAACGGAAGAAGGGATGACGGATGCACGGTTGCGATACGAAATGGTGGAGCTGGCAATCGAAGGCAGGGAGCGGCTGGAAGTATCTCCGGTGGAGATCAAACGCGAAGGGCCATCCTATACGATAGACACGCTCAGGGAAATGGAGGATAAATACGGAAAGATAGCCTTTATCGTCGGGGCGGACAACCTTATAAATATTGATACTTGGAAGAGCCCGGAAAAGTTGCTTAATAGCTGTCCCTTCATAGTGGCCCCGCGTGGGGGTATACTTGAAGGGGATTTTGAGAAGGAAATATTCAAGGGCAAGGACATCAGGTTTTTAAACATGAGTGAAATTTCACTATCTTCGACCGAAGTCAGGCAGAGAATCATTGAGGGCCAGTCTGTGGACGGTATGGTCCCGGAAAAAGTTTTCAAGTTTATCGTGCAGGAAGGTCTCTATCGGACCGTGTCTGAAGAAGTATAAATAATCAAACTATCTCAAGGAGGGAAAAAATCTCTAACGAAACTAGAGTTAATCACGAAATTACAGCAGGAGAGGTAAGGGTCATAGATAAAGAAGGAGAACAGATAGGTGTCATGAGTCTCGAAGATGCGTTGAAGGAGGCTGAAGAACGGGACCTGGATCTGGTAGAGGTGGCGCCGGAAGCGGATCCGGTGGTCGCCAAGATACTTGATTACGGGAAGTACAAGTATCAGCAGAAGAAAAAGAAACAGAAGCAGCAAAAAAAGAAGAAGCTAAAGACAATTAAGTTTTCGATTAAAATTGAGGAACACGATTTCAACACGAAAGTAAACCATATCAAGAAGTTTTTAAAAGACGGACACAAAGTTCGTGCAACGGTATTCTTTCGGGGCAGAGAAAAGGCCCACAAGGACAAAGGGTACGACCTGCTGAACGATATCGAGGAAGAAGTAGAGGAAGTCGGAACTGTCGACCAGAAACCGACTCAGAAAGGACAGGTAGTACAGATGTTACTAAAACCGGGAGGAGATTAAATTGCCGAAACAAAAAACGCATAAAGGGATCGCGAAGAGGTTCAAGAAGTCTAAAAACGGTAAGTTAACTCATAAGAAATCTGGCTACGGACATAAGAACACGAAAAAGAATCCCGACAACAAGCGGGACGCACGGAAGGATAAAAAGGTAAAGGGAAAAACGAAAAAGAACTTGGAGAAATTGTTAGCGTCTTAGTATTTAGAACTAAGGTAACTCTCAAGGTAATCTCGGAGGTTATTTATGCCCAGGGTAAAAAGAGGTAATTCAAGGCTACAGTCCAGGAAGAAGATCCTCAAAAGGTCCAAAGGGTTCTACGGTAAACGGAGAAATTGCTACAAAATAGCCAAGCAGTCGGTAATGAAAGCCCTCAAGAACGCTTATGAGGATCGTCGGAGAAAAAAGCGGGATTTTCGCAAATTGTGGATAACCAGGATAGGTGCGGCGTCTCAGAACAGGGGTCTTTCCTATTCCAAATTCATGGGGGGACTTAACAAAGCCGATATAGATCTCAACAGAAAGATGCTCGCCGATATAGCTGTAAGGGATTCCGAAACGTTCGACAAACTGGTTGAGCTTGCCGAGGAAGAAATACGGAACTGACGCATGAATCTACAAGATTTGATTGCCAGTCTGGAAGAATACTGGAGGGATCAGGGGTGTCTGATCCTCCAGCCTTACGACGTGGAAACGGGTGCAGGCACTTTCAACCCGGGTACGTTTTTTGGCTCGCTGGGGCCTGATCCGTTAAAAGTTGGCTACGTGGAGCCCAGCCGGAGACCGCCGGACGGAAGATACGGAAAGAACCCGATCCGGGTAAGGCTTCACCACCAGTACCAGGTAATACTTAAACCTCCACCCGAGGAAAGTCAGCGGATATACCTGGAAAGCCTGGAACATATCGGAATAGACCTGAGCCAGCACGATGTAAGGTTCGTCGATGACAACTGGGAGTCGCCTTCCCTTGGGGCGCGCGGGACGGGCTGGGAGGTATGGATAGACGGTCTGGAGATCACCCAGTTTACCTACTTCCAGCGAGTCGGCAGTATAGATCTTGACCCCGTATGCGTCGAGCTTGCGTATGGGCTGGAAAGGATAGCTACTTTTATTCAAAACGACGAGAGCGTCTACGATCTGGAGTGGAACGACGATTTCAATTATCGCCGGATATTCAAGGAGAAGGAACGGCAGTTTTCCACGTATAATTTCGATCTGGCCGGGGTCGAGGACAATCAGAAATTATTTAATATAGCCGAGAAGGAAGCTAAACGGTGTCTGGACGAAGGCATGTTCTATCCGGCGTACGACATGACGCTGAAGGCAGCCCATTACTTCAATATTCTCCTTGCGCGCAACGCGATAAGCGTTACGGAGAGGGAAAAGTATATCGGCAGGATAAGGAAACTTGCGGAAGGTGTCGCACAAGCTTACGTTGAGACTCTGGAGGATATTCCGGATGAGCAAAGACCTATTGTTTGAACTCGGTACTGAAGAAATTCCTCCCGGTGATCTGCCCGGAATAGCGGAGAACTTTCGCGGGGATATAGTTGAAGGGCTGGAGGACGCCAGGCTAGGTTTCGAGCAGGTCAAACTGTTTTATACCCCGAGACGTCTGGCCCTCAGGGTTACCGAACTGGAGGAAGCGCAGGAAGACAGGGTAGAAGAGCACCGGGGTCCTCCGGAAGACATCGGCCGGGACGATGAGGGAAGCTACACCGTTGCCGCCCGGAAATTTGCGGAAGGCCACGGAGCTTCCGAGGAAGATGTTTACCTGAAGGAGACCGATAACGGGAGCTATCTCTTCGTGGAGGAGAAAATCGAGGGAAGCAGTGCCAGAGAGCTACTTCCCGATCTGTTACCTGAGATCGTAGAAAACCTTGAGCAGCCGGAAAAAATGCGCTGGAATGACTCCGGAATTAAGTTTATTCGCCCGATAAGGTGGATCGTTTGCCTTCTGGGCGACGAGCTGGTTGATTTGCGTATCGGCGGGCTGAGCTCGGGTCGAGAAACACGCGGTCATCGGTTCCACGGACGGGGTAGGTTTGACCTCAAAAGGATTTCCGATTACGAAGAATTGCTGGAAAGTAATTACGTTATTCCGGACCCGGAAGAGCGCAAGCGCCGTCTGTCGGCTCAGCTCGAGGAGAAGCTGGAAGAACTGGACGTGGAAAACGCGGCGGACGAAGCTTTTATCGACCTCCTGGCTCACAGCCTCGAATATCCCAGCATAGTCAGCGGCAGCTTTCCCGATGAATACCTTGAATTGCCGCCAGAGTTGTTATTCAAAACGCTCACCGGAGAGGCCCGCTTAATTCCTCTGGTTGATTTTGCCGGTAAGCCTGTTTCATCTTTCGTCGGTTTCAGGGACGGTTCTCCGGAGAGCGCGGCTCAGGTGCAGCGCGGCTACGAGTCAGTTATATACGCCAGACTAAGGGATTCGATGTTCTTCTACAGGCACGACAGGGAACAGCCGCTGGAGGAATACCTGGAAGAACTGGAGACTGTAACTTTCCAGGAAAAGCTCGGCTCCATCTGGGACAAGGTCCGGAGGATGAGAGAGATAGCGGAAAGGGTTACAGAAGAAGTAGAGGGACTCGCCCCGGACATTGCTGACAGAACCGTACTGCTGAGCAAAGCCGACCTGGTTACGGAAGTAGTGGACGAGTTTCCCTCTCTCGAAGGAACGATAGGGGCTTATTACGCCGATATGGATGATGAGCCGGAAGAGGTGGTGGCGGGGATAAGGGAGCATTACCTGCCGCGCAAGTCTTCGGACGAACCACCGCGTTCCAGAACCGGTATAGTGACCAGCATTTCCGATAAAATAGATACACTGTTTGGTTCCTTCCTTATCGGAGAAGAACCGAGCGGGACAAGCGACCCGTACGGGTTGCGCAGAAAAGCCGATGGTATTATCAGGACCCTGGTTGACCGCGAAATATCACTGGATCTGGCCGAACTGATCGGCTTTGTCGACGATATCTACGAGTTCGAAGGCCAGCCGGATACCGGGGATAAGCTCCGAAGTTACTTCGCCGAAAGAATTGACCGGGTTCTGGAAAGAACCTACCGGGTACCCTATGACATCGTCGACGCAGTAAATTCGAGAGACGGTCTGGAGCCACTGGACGCTTATACAAGAGCGACGGCTCTGGCCGGATTCAAGCAGAGGCCGGAAATGAAAGATCTCGTCGACTCCTTTACGAGACTGGTAAATATCACTGAGGGGGAAGAAGCCGGGGACTTTTCTACAGAGCTGTTCCAGCTGGAGGAAGAAAAGGTATTATGGGACGAGCTTGCATCCAGAGAGGATAGGCTGGAAAAGTTGCTTGATCAGGGGTCTTACGAAAAGATGATCGAAGAACTATTGCAATTAAAGGACCCAATCGACTCTTACTTCGACAACGTAATGGTAATGGCCGACGAGGAGAAGCTAAGGGAAAACAGGATAGATTTCTTGCTTTATCTGAAGCAAGAGTTTCTCAAGCTGGGGGATCTTTCGAAAGTGGTAACGGAATAGAGGTGGGGCATCGGGTCATTCCGCTGCGTCGTCTTCGCCCCCCGGAACGGGGTCGAAACCCCCGGGATTCAGCGGGTGGCACCGGAGTATTCTTTTTATCCCCAGGTAACTTCCCTTTATCACCCCGTGTTTCTCGATTGCTCGTTTGCTGTATTCGGAACAGCTAGGGTAAAAACGGCAGGTATTGGGAAAATTGGGCGAAATCGCCCTCTGATAGAATCTAATTGCTTTCAATAAAATTCGTTTCAAAGTCTTCTCCGGTCTGAATGAACTCGTACTCCAGGTTTTCGGGAGCATCGGACTCTTTTTCTTCCAGTCTCCCCGGGATGTCCAGGACGTCGAGCTGTCTCACCTTGATGGAGGTACCGAGAAGTTCGGGAAGGGAAGGTACCGTTCGTTCGCCCGTAAAGAGTTCTTTGATATAAAGTCCCCCTTCCGTCCTTAGATCGACCCGGTAAACTCTATCCGACAGCCGCGAGGTGGAAGTCGATTTTAGCCCCCGGACCCTGACTTTCTTCGCCCGACGGTGAGATACTCTACCCGGGGTTCGCTGGTATATCCGCCCTTCTATATTTGTGAGCGTCTCGAGAATTAGTTCTTCGGCTACGGGTTCGTCCAGCTCGATCTCTACCCGGTATATCTTATCGAGGTCGGCCTGTTTGAGGGTCCGAACGGCACTTTTGTTTACCTTTTTCAGTTTCGTGATTTCGACTACGCCGGATGACCCTGCATTGATATCTTCGGTGATTTTCTCGTAATCCAGATCTCTAATTTTTGGGTTCTTGACCTCGACGACGAAGGGTCTGCCCTCCCCGTCGGTAAGCACGTCGAGGTCTTCCCGTCCCGCGCCATGGAAGACAGTGGAACCACCCCGGGCGGCCCGCTTCAGCGGTTTCGATACCCTTTCTTCGACTGAATCATCGTATTTCCTGCCCGTATAAGAACACGCCTCGCACCCGGAGCCCCAGCAGTGCCGACAGTGCCATATTGTCTGGGGCACCCCGCGAGAAAGCTTCCTGTACCTTCCGTAGTAATAGGTGGGCCTGATATCAAGATCTACGTCCCGGCTCCGGAAATCTACCAGAACGGTCAGGTCAGGAGACTCGAAATCCGCTTCGACGTTCCTGCTCTTTTCGTAGAGCCCGTCACGAAATTTCTTCCCCAGCTTTCGATTTATGGCGTGACTGAAGTCCTCCGAAGCGTCAAGCTCGAATTCCTTTTCCACTGTTTCCTGGTTATCCAGCATCTCTTCCGTCAATCGGGTACCAAAGAGGAACGTTCCAAATTCGACCCTCTGGACCTCTTCGATTGCTCTTTCCGCCCAGCCGTCGAGCTCGGAACATAAGCCATGACATATTTCACAGGCCGCTGGCTCAACCGGAGGTTCGTCCCTGGCAATAGCGGAACTAATTCTTAAGGACTTACCCCTGTCTTCGTTGGCGAGTCCATGACTCAACTTCCCGAACAACCTGCCGAGACAGGAATCACATATCTCGTATCGGTCAAGAATTGCGCCCGTCTTTGCGAGTAACTCGGTATTTTTTGCCATGTTTTACGGTTTTGCCCCCGATTATCTACGACCAAAGCTAAATTAAATACTCTTCAAACTATGTTACGCTCGATCCGGTGCCGGTTCAATGATTGCTGAATCGATAGGACTACCCCTCTATAAATTGAATAACAATTAACCCTGGACCTTAAACCGTCAACGGCGATCGGATCCATGTTGAGTTTTGCGTGGTTTAATCAGGCAGCGGGAGACACCTGGAAATAACTCGTCGCACGATAAGGTATAAGGCTTTTGAAAAGTAAGGTAAGTCGAAAGGTCTCAGCCGTAGAAGGAAAAGAGGGATTCGTGAAAGAGTGGCGGAGGGGGTGGGATTTGAACCCACGGCTGAGTTTCACCTCAGCAACGGCTTAGCAAGCCGTCGTCTTCGGCCACTCGACCACCCCTCCGGGCGGTACATTTAATCTACCAAACTGGGGAGATTTTTTCAACTGATATTTCCGAACAAATCCGCCTCAAAGCTTGTATACTAAACATCAGTTTAGTAAAATAATTTCGAACCATGAAAAAGAAAAACTTGACCGAGAGACAGTACGATATTCTGGAATTCATCTGTGAGACGATTGAGAGGACTTCGAGACCACCGACTATTCGGGAGATCGGGCGAGAATTTTCCATCAGCTCTACCAAAGGTGTATCCGATCACCTGGATGCTCTGGAGAAGAAGGGCTGGATTTCCAGGTCCAGTGGCCAGGCCAGAGGGATCAGGCCGGTAAAGGAAAAGACGGAAGAACTGTTCGGGAAGAAGGATGGTCTGCCGATAGTCGGTTCGGTCGTGGCCGGGGGCCCTTCGCTGGCCGTGGAGAACGTCGAAGGTCTGCTGGAGCTGGACGAGATGTTTCCGAACCAGGAGGAATTGTTTGCCCTCAGGGTGGACGGGGACTCGATGATCGAAGCGGGTATACACAGGGGCGACATTCTGATCGTCAGGCAGCAGCCGACGGCCGACGTGGGCGATATAGTGGTGGCCGTGATAGGTGACGAGAAGGGAACGGTTAAAAAATTAACCAGAATTGACGAAGAGATCCACCTGGAGCCCGCAAATTCCAATTACGAGACGATAGTCAGGGATTCGTCCGAGGTAGAGATAAGAGGGCGAGTGGTGGGCGTGGTGCGGAAAATGTAAAAATATCAAACCGGTCTGGTGGTACGGTCCGGTCATGGTCTCCGTCAGCAATTTCCGTGCGAGCTTCTTGTTTCCGGTTTGATAAAACCGCACCCGGCACTTACCTGATGCTGTAAGCTGCGGAAATCCCTGCCGCAAGTCCAGTGACGGGTAAGAGCCGGATCCCCGTTTGCCGGGGCGGAGTTATTGTCCCGGACTCACCCACCGCTTTTTCGAGGTGCCGAAAGCAGGTAGTAAGTTCAATCGTTTTGCGTCACCCGAGAGATTGGCCGGAAAGGTTCAGGAGTTTAAGATATGAATTCTGGAGCTTATTTCCATGTATAAAGAAATAGATAAACCCGTCAAAGTCGGCGTAAAGTTTTCCTCCGGTAAGGTAGAACCCGTATGGTTTTTCTGGCGAGAGCGGAAACACGAAGTCGACGAAGTAAACCTGTATCATCGTTCTTTTGAGGGGGAAGCTCCGCTTCACCATTTTTCCGTGACGGCGGGCGGTAATGTCTTCCAGCTTACCTTCGACGGGAAAAAGCTCAAATGGAAGCTGGACAAGCTCTGGGTAAAGGGGCGCCAGCCACGATGAGCCGGACAATACTCCATATAGACATGGATTCTTACTTTGCCTCGGTAGAACAGCAGGCCAACCCGGAGCTACGGGGAAAGCCGATAGTGGTAACGGGAAAACCGACCATAAAGTCCGTCGTCGCAGCCGCCTCGAAGGAGGCCAAAAAGTGCGGTGTCGAGTCGGCAATGGCCACCTGGAAGGCGAGGGATATCTGCCCCGGTCTGGTTCTGGTGCCCGGAAACCCGGACCGATACGAGTGGATTACCAATAACTTTTTCGACATCCTCCGTTCCTATAGCCCGAGGCTCGAACCTTTCGGCGTCGACGAGGCATTTCTCGACGTTACCGCGAAGGTGAAAGAGTTTCGGTCCCCGGCGGAACTGGTTAAGGAGATAAAAGAAGAGGTGGAAGAGGAGTTCGGGGGCTGGATCACCTGTTCTGTGGGGGTCGCTCGGAACAAGCTCCTGGCCAAACTTGCCTCGGACATGGACAAGCCGGACGGAATAACCAGAATCAGGGACGAGGAAATACCGGAAATTCTGGAGGAAATTTCCCTGACGGACTTCTGCGGTATCGGGGCCAGGACGGAAAGAAGATTGAACCGGATGGGGATCGAATCGGTACCGGAGCTGGGTGATTTTCCCGAAAAGAAACTGCGAAAAGAGTTCGGCGTGAACGGGAGCAAGCTGAAGCTAATGGGCCAGGGAAAGGATCCGTCGCCGGTGCTCCCGGCCAGCTACGAGGAGGAAGTAAAGTCGGTGGGAAACTCGCTCACTCTGCCCGATTACAAACGGACCCCCCGTAAAGCGCTTCCGGTCTTATTTAAACTTTGCCAGAAGGTCGGCTACAGGCTGCGCAGGAAGGGGTTGCTTGCCGGGACCGTAAAGCTGGTGGTCAGGGATAACGAATTCGATATAAGGGGAAAGCAGCTTACGCCCGGGCGTTACGTGGATGACGGAAACTTAATTTATTCCCTCGCGCTCAAAATAAAGGAGAAGCTGGGCTTTCCGGTGACCCCAACCATGGTCGGGGTCAGAGCTTCTAAGTTGAGATCCAAAAAATCCTTCTCCCGACCCCTTTTACCGGAACAGAGAAAGCGAACGAAGTTATTGCGGGTTATGGACGAAGTAAACGAGGAATACGGGGACGGAACCCTTTACTTTGCCGCTCAGAAAGGGGCTGAGGATCTTCTGCCTTCCGTCGGGGAGTTCAAACGGCCCGGCGATCTCAACTAAATTCCGGAGAAAGTCATTCTATCACCTGTTGGATGATGCGGGTCCGCAACGCAATCCGGGGCTTTAATGTAGGTCAGGGCCTCATTTGCCAGGAGGTGTAAATGAAAAGTCCTCCAGCACGACTTCGGCTTCCCTGCCGTCGGTAGGTGGAATGCCGTTTACGAGCCAGAGGTTGATATGAGTTTTCAGATCCCCGGTCGGAGTAGCACCTCCGCTGTATTCCCACTCACTGGTTAAAGTACTGCTGGCACAGCTAGCCCCGCTGCAGTTTTCGCACCGGAAAATAATTCCATCCCCGGTCCAGGTGAATGAGAAGATCTTTTTTGAGCCTTTCTCCAAATCCAGAGAAAATCGGTGCTTATTTTTCTCCAGGCTCGCTGGTTGTACGGCAAAGCCGGCGTTTTTCGACGTTTCCTCTCCCCACTTTGAAACCTCGATGTCGAATTCCTTCCTGTCATCCAGGTAGTTGAATAATCCGAATACGACGTTTTCGTCGAAAAGTTCCTCCGGAAAATTTACCGTGAACCTGTAGGTCCCATAGCCCAAAGACCTGTCCAGCCAGACTTCCGTGGCGTACCATTTCCCCCTGTGTTCGTCCAGTCTAAGATGGAGGTTACCGGATTCGTCGGTTCTCACGTTCCGTCCGGAGGCGGAAAAGTAGTTCGGGCCGGGCCCGACAGGATACGCTATAGAATGCTTTACCTGCCAGGTGTAACCGGAAAAAGAGATCGTTTCTTTTGCCAGACAGTTGCTCATTTGTGTGATGACCAGCAGCGCTATGAGCGCTATTAAGAAAGTAGCGATTGACCGTTTATCACAACTGAAGTCGTCCATGGGGTTATCGCTTCCCGAAAAGGAAAAAGGTTCGTAAGCTCCTCCGGCGCGGCAAGACTCTAACCCGGTTAAGCGGAGTCAATTACTCCCATCGCTCTCCATGCTTTCCCGGGTCATTTCTCCCCAGGAACTGCTTTTTCGAAACAGATCCAGCAATCCCTTCAACCGCCACAGGGCGTGAAGCTGTCGATAGCCGAAGTTCTC
>CAZENJ010000001.1:23424-57482 GCA_964513485.1 uncultured Thermotogae bacterium
CCCCAGGTGCCGCTTTTGCGGAGAAAATCTATCAGGCCTTTCAGTCTCCATAAAGCGTGGAGCTGTCTGTAACCAAAGTTTTCGAGAAAAGCGGCGCCAAGTAATTTTAACCGGTCGCGCGGTCTTTTGTAGCGTTTCAAGGTAAATTCTTCCAGCAGCAGCGATGAAACGGATAGCAATATCCCGTATAGCAGGGCAAGAGTGATAAATAACAGGGCAAAGGGTAAGTTGATCCAGCCCAGGAAAAAAGAGACCAGGAAAACTATATATCCACTTACTTCGACCACGGGGCCCAGGAGTTCGAAAATGAAAAAGAAAGGCAGCCCGAGGGTGCCGCTCGAACCATAACGGGGATTACCAATCATCTTCCAGCTATAAGTCAGTGCCTCAGCAAGGCCCCTCTGCCAGCGATTTCTTTGCCGGGAAAGGACTTTCAGTGTCGAAGGTACCTGCGTCCAGCAGACCGGATCGGGAATAAAAGATATAGTGTATTCTTCTTCCTTTTCTCTCAGGTGTTTGTGTAGCCTGACGACCAGGTCCATATCTTCCCCGACGGTATCGGTTCGATAACCGCCTATTCTACGGACGAGGTCAGTTTTAAAGAGGCCAAAGGCGCCCGAAATAATCGGCAGGCTATTTAACCTGCTCCAGCCGGTTCGACCGAAGAGGAAGGCACGTATGTATTCCATGACCTGGATTAGCGGCAGTAATTTGCCAGGCGTTCTGGCTTCTTTGACCTCTGAACCTTCTATTCGACATCCATTTGCGACTCTCACGATCCCACCGATACCGACTACGTTCGTTTCCTTCGTCATATATGGTTCGACAAGTCTGTAAAGTGACTCCTTTTCTACCAGGCTATCGGCATCTATCGCCAGGAAGAGTTCCGAGCGAGAGTAGTTCAGACCGGCGTTCAGAGCGTCCGCTTTTCCGCCGTTTTCTTTGTCCACTACCAGGATTCTTTCGTCACTTACTGATTTGTAAATCCCTTTTACTTCTTCCGATTGAACCCTTTGATCGGCTTCTCTCGCTACAGGTATAAGTTTAAATTTCTCCTTAATTTCTGCCAGAGTTTGGTCGCTGGAGCCATCGTTTATCACTATGAGTTCAAGGTTCGGATAATCCAGTTCCTGCAGGGAAGATAAACTGGAACTGATAGTCTCCTTCTCGTTGTAGGCAGGGATCAATATCGCGACTTCCGGAACCAGGTCACAAGTTTCCCCTTTACATATATCCACCTGCCTTCTTTTATTGTGGTAGCGCAGCTCCAGCGCTGATAGGAAAAGCAGGGCCATGTAGCCGGTATTTATCAGGAAAAAATACAGTAAAACGAGGGAGTTATAGAATAAAACGAAACCGAACAGGATGTCGTTTGGAGTTGAAGGGATCATTTTCTATCTCTGGTAGGATTCAAACATTGCTTCTCGGGCCAGTTCGTTATCAGAGGACCAGTAATCACCGATAACATTTCTACCCTTTTCGCCAAAATATGTTAGCGATTGAAAAGCCGCAAGTCGAACTCGGAAATCACTGTCCTCGGCGAGGCCGGTCAGAATTCTTAAAGAATCTTTTTCGGGTATTTCCTTCAGGCTCTTTGCCGTGGCCTCTCGAACGGGCGCCTCTTTATCCTCGCTGGCACGGTCCAGAGCCGGCAGGGCCCTTTCCACGCCGATCTTTCCCAGTGATTCCGCCGCACTTTTCCTAACGGAAACCGCATCGTCCTTTGTGAGCTTCTGCAGGAGTGGTAGGAAGGCAGGTTTTTTTGACTGGCCCATTAAGATTGCTCCGGCTCGCCTGAACCTGACTTTTTGTCCATCAGCCAGGGGACGAATGAATTGCTTATCCGGGTTCACTGCCAGGAGTTTGATGATGAGGAAAGAGTCCAGCTCTTTGGAAAAACTGTTAAATAGTTCAAGCGGATCGATCTCGGGAATTTCTTCCAGGCGGGAGAGTAAGTCAAGTGCGACCAATCGAACGTCATGGCTGGAATCGTAAATTAATGAAACCAGTTTTTCTGGAAAGTTAGCGGGTGCAAAATATTTTAGTCTATCCAGCGCCTGGACCCTCACCCACCATGTTTTATTCGTGAGCTCAGTTACGTCTTTTTCGTAGTTTCCGCTTTGACGGTATTTCTCCAGCCTCCTTCCCGGAGATAGCTCCGCCTTTACCAGTTCCCTCACGAGGGCGTCACGATACTCCAGGGGGAAGCCCTGTCCGTATTGCGTGACCGGCTGAAACCTTTCCGAGCTGGTCCCGAGGCCCTGTCTCCACGTGAGTCGAATTTCCTTTAGTTCCTTCCTTTTCTTGATTTGAAAAAACATTACTATGAGGTAGAGTGAAGATATGAGTAAAAGCAAGCCCCCGACAGCTATCAAAAGCGGTAGGATAAATGTCTCAATCACGTTCTGGAAGGCCTGTAGAAGTTCTAGCATTATAAATTGATCCGATACGGGAACAGTGATGCTTGCTCGCGGGGTAGTTTTAGTCGAGCCTGTTTAACTCATCCTTTAAGGTTTCGTAATGACCGCGTTCGCTCGCTGCAAGGAAGCCAAGTGTTCGTTTAACTTCTTTATCTTCGAACTTTTCCCTCATACTCCGGTAAAATTTCTCTGACTCGACCTCGGATTCCATTGCGATCCGAAAGAGTTCTTCTAGAGAAGTATTGTCATCTATCTCGACAGGATTTGTTATCCCCGAGTCTTCCGGTAACGTGATTTCTTCCTCGGGGTAAAAATCTCTGATTATCGACCAGAATTTCTTTTCGTGTCTTTCTTCCTGCAGAACCAGTTTTTCCAGTTTTTCCCTGGTTTGTTCGGAAAGGTCTTTTTCCAGCAGGTTGCGGTAAATATCCGCTGCTTCGATTTCGGCTTTAACTGCGATTCCCAATAATTCTTGCAGTGAAAGTCCTTCTTCAAGTAGCTCTTTCGTGGAAACGTCCTGTGGGCTCATAATTCTTCCTCCTCTTCAACTGAAGCTGAGTTAACTGCTAACCATTCATTCTACCGTAAATGCTTGTATAAATAAACCTTTTAACTGGATAAAATAAATTGAAGCAAACATAAAGATTTTCGGTCATAATAAAATCCCCCACCTGGTATAATAAAAAAGGCTAATTAGTTGACTCTTGTGAAAGTAGGTTCCCCGGACATATGAGAAATAAAAAAGAGGACGGACGATTTCCCGAAATTGACGTGATCAGGGGTATAGCGGTAGTCAGTATGGTGATCTATCACGTCTTTTTCGATTTAAAAATGCTGGGCTTGCTGGAGATTCGCATAGGTGCTGCGCCAATTGAACTGTTAGCGGACGCTACCGCCGCTACTTTCTTCTTGTTGGTGGGAACATCGCTTTATATTAGCTTTTCGAGGGAGAAATGTAAGGGCCGCAATAGCTTCGACCTGTTACGGAAATACTTCCTGAGAGGGACCAAGTTAATCTTAATGGGGGGTGTCATTACAGGGGTAACGTATTTACTTTATCCCGAATTCGTGATTGTTTTTGGGGCCTTACATTTTATTGGGTTTTCAGTAGTAGCTGGTTATTTGCTGCTCGAGTTTGCCTGCCGCTTCCGCCGAGCTTACCGTCTTATATTTTTTGGGTTTCTCTCCGTCGCCATAGCAGGTTTGGCGGCTCCGGTCCGAGAGATAAAGATCAACCATCGCTTTCTTCTCTGGCTGGGTTTGACCGAATCAGGTTTCCAGTCGCTCGATTACTTTCCCCTGTTGCCGTGGTTCGGGTTTGTACTCGGAGGCCTGGCTCTCGGTGAATTGTTTTACCCCGAGGGTGAAAGAAAGAAGAACCTGTACACAGTTAGAAATCGCGCTTGCGAGTTCCTCGGACGGAATTCGCTGATAGTATATTTCCTCCACCAGCCGCTCATTTACCTTGCCGTTTTTCTCTATGGTTTCTCCGCTGGCCGAATCGACCCTTCCACTTTTGCACTATTTAACTAGCACCCGGGCACAGGTTGCCCGTAATGAGGTTGGAAGCACCGGAAACGGTATCCGGCACCTAGCATTCCGTCCGGGAAGAATTCTTGTTTGTTCTGGCGGCAAAAGGAAAAGTACTGAGCCGGGCCGATCCCCAGCTACCCCATCTGCAGCGCTCCTTCCCGCAATTCCCCCCTGTCTATTCGCTCCGGGTCGTAGTAATCAAACGGTAGATCGGTCTTCCCGTCAACTATCAATTCGGCCAGACCCTGTCCGACGGCCGGGGCCATCATGTAACCGTGGCCGCTGAAGCCGGCAGCGAGATAGTAACCGGGTAGTTTGTACTCTCCCAGGAGAGGATTGCCGTCCGGCGTCATGGCGTAGTAGCCGGCCCAGTGCCTCAATATCCGGGCGGATTTCAGTGCGGGGGCAATGGAGGTAAATGCACGGCCAACCCTTTCCTCGAACTCGAGGGTCTCGGTCATATCGTAGGTCGGTGGTTCATCCGGGGGAGTGGCAACCCCGCCGATTATCCCACCACGCTCCGTCTGTGTCAGGTAAGCGTCCTCGTGTTCCATCGAGATTACCATCGGCTCGATGGTTCCCGCTTTAACGGGTTCGGTGATGACTGCCTGATGCCGATATGGTTCGATGGATAGGTCGATACCCATGAGCGAGCTCACTTTCGGAGCCCAGCCCCCGGCGGCATTAATTAGCACTTCCGTGCGGAACGTACCGTCCTCGGTATGAATCACCTTTTCTTTTCCCTTCCGGTTTAGTTCGATTCCGGTGACCTTCGTTCCTTCACGGAGATCGACGTGCCCGCTACGAAAATATTGCTTGAAAGAGGTAACTACCTCGAATGGATGGGCCTTGCCGTCCTCCGGATTGTAGCTTGCACCCTTTAACTCCCCGATATCGACCAGAGGACATATCTTTTTTGCTTCCCTGGGAGAGAGGCTCTCCGTCGGCACCCCGAGGGAATTCTGCCGCTATTTCATTTCCCTGTATTTTTTTAGCTCTTCTTTCGTGTAATGGAGGTAAAGGTATCCGGTCCGGTGAAAGGCGAATCCCAGCTTATTTGCCAGGCTATTCCAGCCGGATTCAGCACACTTCATCATGTTGATTGTCGGCTCACCAGCAAATTGTGCCCTAATTCCGGTACCACACCTGCCCGTCGAGCCGCTCCCGACGTAGTTTTGTTCCAGAATAGTTACCTGCTTGAGCCCCTTTTTCTCCAGGTAATAACCGGTTGCAAGCCCCGTTGATCCGCCCCCGATTATTATTGCTTCCTTATCCATCATCGGCCTCACCTCGTTCCCCGGCAAGGTACTTTGTCGGTACCGGGATGATCGGGGCTCGCTCTCTCGGTAGTTCTATTTTTTCCGGGGTTTTGTTCGTTTCTTCCGTCAATATCCGTCTGACCAGGGGCAGACAGGTTCTACCGCCACAGGTTCCTGTCCCGACCATCGTCTTTCTCTTGAGGAGTTCCAGCGTGTCATAGCCTTCAGCGATTGCTCTTCTAATATCGGCCTCCGTAACGTCCCGGCAGCGACATATTATCGTCTTTTTTTCACCGCTATTTTCTCTCATTCTGCCTCCGTATGTTTCTTACCTGCCTTGCTTCTGTATCCGTCACTTCCACGGTGACGGTAGGCGTGTCCCCCGCCGATTCTTGCCTGGGTTTTACCTCCTTCACGGTAGTTGTTCCAACCGGTTCACCTTGTCTGTTCAGGGCGGTTACGGTTTCACCGATTTCCGGCAGGGGGAATTCAAAGGGCAGGGTAAGCCGGACCTCCTCCGAGGAAGCGTCAATCATAAAGATTGCCAGACCGGGACATACCTCCATACATATTCCACAGCCAGTACATCTATCGTAATTAACCTCCGGAAGCGCGGTTATCCCCTCCATCTCTATCGCTCCTGCCGGGCAGTTCTCGCTGCATGGGTCACAGGGTATCTCTTCCGGGCACTCGATTATCGGAACGGGCCCACTATCAGTAATTTCTTCCTCCGGGAAGCGTACTTCTTTCTCGGTCAAATAGCCCCTGGTATTCAAGTTTTCACCTGCTGAAGTCCGGTCCGAAGCTCCTTGCTATCGGGACCGGCCCTTAACCCTTCAAGCTGCTCGCGCGAGTCCCGAATCGCCCGCAATTCTTTCTCTCCACCGGGACCAAGTTCGAGCGCCGCGTCCGCTCCGGCGATCGTACCCTCGAGCATCGCGGCGGTTGCTTCCTCGATACCCGCGGCATCCCCGGCGACGTATATATCGGATCTTGAAGTAGTCATCTTCTCATCTCTTACCGGCACGTAGCCTCCCAGTTCAGGTACGTGTTCCAGTTCACAACCGGCATGGGCCAGTAGTTTGTAGCTCGGCGAGAGCCCCACCGCCAGGGCGACGATATCGACGCTGTACTCCGTTTTAGTACCAGGAATCTCGTTCCCCGACTCGTCAAGCTCCACCACTGTTGCTTTCTCTACTTCCCCCTCTCCCCGGACACCCAGCACCTTGTGCCCGGTCAGGATCGGGACCCCGCAGCGACTTACCTTGGCGGCGTGGACGAAATAACCGCCTATCCGTGGCCTCACTTCGACTATTGCTTTCACGTCCACACCTGCCTGAAGCAACTGGTATGTTACGATCAAGCCGACGTTTCCGGCACCGACCATTAAAACGCTGTCGCCCGGCTTGATCCCGTAAACGTTCATCAGGGTCTGAACACCCCCGGCTCCGTAGACTCCGGGTAGGTCGTTGTTGGGAAAAGTTATCATGTCTTCATTCGCCCCGGAGGCGACGACGATTTTCTCCGGATTCAGCTTTAAGAACCGTTCCCTGTTCTTATACAGGCCGACCGTATCTTCATAAATCCCGACCGCGCTCGTACCGGTCATTGTCTCGATTCTGTCACGTTCTTTTACCTGATTCACTAATTCTTCTCCGATTTCTATCCCCCGGGTTCCCGCCGCCTGGTCGCTGGAGCCGAAAAACTTATGGGTCTGTTTGACGAGCTGGCCACCGAGGAAGGGGTTTTCGTCGACGACGAGCAGCTCTGCTCCCGCATCCGCCGCGGTAAGGGCCGCTTTTAGTCCGGCCGGTCCTCCACCGATGACCAGAATATCGGTACTGCGGCAGGCAACCCCCTCTGGAGCAATTTTCTTCGAACTTTTCGGTAATTCAGGGAAGCCGGACTGTTTTTCCACTTTCATGCCCTGCCGGGCGGCCGTAATGCAGGTCCTCACGTTTGGTACTCCGTCCACTCTCATCAAGCAGGAAGAGCACTTGCCAATGGCACAGAACAGTCCCCGGGGACGCTCCGCCTCGCCGCTTTTCCCCAATTCCCTTACTCCGTGGTTATGTAAGGCAGCTGCGATGGTCTCGCCCTTGGTTGCGGTTACTTCTTCCCCTTCGTAGGTAAAAGTAACCGTATCACTCTCGTTAAAAGAGAGAATGGGATGATTGGTTATTCTCATTATACCCCTCGTTCTCGGAGCAGCCTTTGCCAGCCGATTACAAAAAATATCCCCTCATAGAATTCAAAAGTACAGCTGGCCCAATTATCCTAGAGGTATTTGCCAGCTATTTCAAATTATCTTATCTTTTAAGGCACCGGAAAATAGTCCCGGTTTTTCGGGGAACGAAGTGGCCGCTGGTGTAACTTAATTGCGTGATTAGGGGGGATAAAGTGGAAAATCCTTTGCCCGAAAGTACCTACAAGGGTAGAATCAAAGACCGCGAAGAAGATATCAGGGGACCCTATTTTCGCGATCAAACTGCCATTATTCACTCTCTCCCGTTTCGACGGTTGAAAAACAAGACGCAGGTATTTTTTGCCCCTGAAAACGACCATATATGTACCAGGATAGAACACGTTCTGCATGTATCGACGATTTCCGCGACTATCTGTAAGGGGCTCGGACTGGACGTGGAACTTGCCCAGGCGATAGCTTTAGGACACGACCTCGGTCACGCTCCGTTCGGCCATTCCGGGGAGGAAATACTCGACCGGCTCAACAAGGAAAACGGGGGTTTCGTGCACGAGTTACACGGATTGCGCATTGTCGATCAGCTTTCCCGGTACGGCAAGGGGTTAAACCTGACCTATGCAGTGAGGGACGGTATCGTCTCGCATTACGGAGAGGAGTTTACGCAGGCGATAGAGCCACTGGGGAAGAAAAAAAGACTTGACGGTCTGAGTGAAAGGGGGACACCTCCGACGAGCTACGAGGGTTGCGTGGTGCGGATGGCCGATAAAATCGCCTATTTTGGAAGGGATATCGAGGACGCTATTAAAGCCGAATTGATTCGGGAAAAAGATATTCCGGACGCGGTAAGGGCCGAGCTGGGAACGAAAAACGGCGAAATCATCGACGTATTCGTCAAGGATCTGATAGCCTGGTCAAGGGAGCACGATAGAATAGGCTTCTCCCGGAAGAAGTTCGAGTTGATGAAGGATCTGAAAGAATTTAATTATTCGCGGATTTACGGGCACGAGAGATTGCAGCAGTATTCCCAGCACGCCGAAGTTATTCTGGAGATACTTTTCGAACACCTCCTGGGTTTGATGGATGAGTTCGGCAGGAACTACGAGAGGTATCTGAAGAGCAACATCCCTCTCGATAGGCGTTTCGGGGATTACCTGAACGGCCTGGATGACTTCTACGGGGTGGAGGAGCCCTTTAATCCCCAGCAAATAGCGCTGGACTATATTGCCGGGATGACGGACAAGTATTCGCTAAAGGCGGCGAAGGAGGTAATTTTCCCGGAGCCGATCAAATTTGACCACATGGGCAACTGAACCTAAAAAGAGAGCCCGAGGCCGATTCCGGCATTTATCTCCTCCAGATTGCCGCTTAATTCGAATTTGCCCGACGACTGGACGTGAATCGCGAACGGATAGAGGTTTAACTGCAGCCCTATTTTTCCCATGGCCTCCGACTTCGAGATATAGAAGGAGGGCGAACCAGTGTCTAACCGCATCACGGGACTTCCACCGAAGTACAAACTGAGCCTGCCGTTGTTTACGCCGAATGATCCCATCCGCAAGTCCATGAGGAAGTAACTAAATAATCGGGCATCTCCCGAAGACATGTGCGGGGTTTCCCCGCCGAGTTCAAGCTTGAACAGGCCACCGGTCCTGAGAAAGCCGCCGTACCAGAAAGTATCGTCCGTAAGGTTTTTCTGGAAAGAACCTCCCAGGGTGGTTCCCGCGAAGACCGGAAACGTAAAAACGAGCAACGTGGAAATCAGGACGAGTATCAGAGCCGTTGACTTGAACTTCATTTTTCCTCCCTGAACTTCTCTAATTGGTTTTGTCGATAAAAATTTGGCTTAGGTTTATCTATCCTGCAAAAGCCACAATGTCTGACATTACAAACTTATTATCAGGAGGGAGCGTCGATAGCAAAAGGACGCGTGGGAGGCGGAGAAGTTATCTGTGAGAAATGGAAGGCTCAATTCCTGTGGCGGAGGAATTCTTTTACTTCGGTTAAACTGGGGAAAGAGGAAGTGGCACCGTAGTCCGTCGTGGTCAGGGCTCCGGTTGCATTGCCGAATTTCAGGGCTTTCTCCAGGGGTTCTAGTTCAAGGACTGACAGATCGGCCCCCTGGTTCAGCAGACTCGCGAAAAAACCGGCAAGAAAACCGTCTCCGGCTCCGGTAGTATCCTTGACGTCGACGTCGAACCCATCAATTTTATTTGTCACGCCTTCATAATAAAATTTGCAACCTCGATCGCCCAGCGTTACGACCACCAGATCCGGCCCAAGTTCGGATAGACGGATCATCCCGGCCCGGAGATCTTCGAGGCCGGTGAAGAATTCTACCTCTTCCTCGCTCAATTTTATGATGTCGACGTCCTCGAGGAGATCGCGGACCATCCGCCTTAATTTCTCGGTATCGTCCCAGAGATCAAGGCGCACGTTTGGATCCAGGGAGACGGTCAGACCGTTCTCTTGCGCGTATTCGATAGCCTGTATCGTTGCTTCCCGCGATTCTTCCTTCGTTAAAGAAAGAGAACCGAAGTGAAGGACCCGGGCCCGGCTTAAATAATTTTCGTCTATCTCTTCCGGTCGCAGTAATTCGTCCGCGCCTGGATTCCTGTAGAAGATGAAGTCCCTTTCTCCTTCCGAGGTCAGAGAAACGAACGCAAGGGTGGTATGCGCTAGGTCGCTTCTGTATAAGTGGTCTACGTTCACTCCCTCTCGGGCCATTTCGCTCTCGAGAAAATCACCAAAACTATCCCGCCCGACTTTGCCAATGAATCCAGGGCTCCTTCCGATCTGAGCCAGGCCAATTGCCACGTTCGCGGGGGCACCGCCAAACCGTTTATAGAACCCCGGAACGCCGGCAAGGTTTACGCCCGATTCCGTCGGGACGAAATCGATCAGGGCTTCTCCGAGACTAATAACGTCTATCATATCGCTACATTATAAGGGATATAGAACAAAATTAAACTTCTTAACTTGGATTGGGTCTTGTGGATCGGGAAGAAATGCTGGCGTTATTTATTTTTCCCCTGTTAGGTATTATCATTGGAGGCTATGAAAATTAACTTAGTCTCATTTGACGCCGACGGCACTATAGTGAAGGACAGTTACGTCGATAAATTCTGGTTTCAGGAGTTACCCAGGCTTTACGCAAGAAAAAAAGGAATCGAACTTTCTGAAGCCAGGGAGACCGTAACTTCCAAATACAATGAAATAGGGGACGAGGACATAAGATGGTATCAACCGGAGTACTGGTTCGACAGGTTTGAGCTGGAAGAGGACCCGGGTGAAGTGATAGAGAGGATTCAGGTGCCGGAGAACGTCGAACTATACCGGGACGCCGTTGAACTGATTGAAGATATTTACGGCGCTTATGGGCTCGTAGTTACGTCCAACGCGCCCCGGGTATTTCTCGAATACGCATTGAGAAGTATTGAGGATCGCTTTCGGAAGGTTTATTCCTGTGTGACTGATTTTGGAGAGGTCAAAAAGCACCCCGGAGTTTATCAGAAGGTCGCGGAGCGCGTCGGAGTAAATGCCGGTGAGATGGTTCACGTTGGGGATCACTGGCGGTTTGACTATCAGGTGCCGAGGGAACTGGGCATTACGAGTTTTTACATCGATAGAGATACCGGGGCGGAAGAAAGAGCCGAGAACGTTTTAACGGATCTGCGTCAGTTGAGGGAATATCTCCCCGGATAAATACCCTAACCAGCTTCTTTTGTTCTTCTTTTGGTTCTGATATCACCTATGTAGAGAAATAGCCCTGAGATCATTACCAGCCCTCCGCCCATAACAGTTGGTGGGTTAAGCCTCTCTCCCAGAAAGAAAACAGCCATCAGTGCGGCGGAAAGTGGCTCGACGGTTATCAGTATCACTGATGAAAGGCCCGCTCTGGTTTCTTTCAATCCCCGTGCAAACAGGGAATAACCGAGAAGCGTTGAAACAAGTACCAGGCCCAGAAGCGGAGGTAGGGTGCCATCTCCCGGTTTGAAGGTAAAGCCCCCGAGTAGAGCAACCGGTAAAAGTCCAGTTCCGCCAACAAATGCCGGCCAGAACAGGGTTTGGAGCGTGGTTCTGTTTTCTCCCAGGTTCTTCAATACGAGGAGGGCGGCGGTATAGGTAATGCCGGAAACAAAAGCGATACTGTAACCGATGATCGAAGTAAATCCACGGCTGAAGCCGACGTTATAAATTAAAAATACTCCGGCGATGGTTCCCAGGAGTGAAATTATTTCGTAATATGTTACCTCCTCGTTCAGGAACAAATAAGAGTAAAGAATCGTGGTGAAAGGGAATGCCAGATAATGCAGAAAGACGGCCTCGGAAACAGGTATCAACAGCAGTGATTTTAAATAGAGGCTAAAAGTGGTCGCGAAACCAATAACTCCTCCGATTATTACGGTATATATTTCCCGGCGAGAATTGAGCCGAATCTTTTTTCTGGTTCCTTTTATCATCTGATAGAGGTAAATCAGGGCTGCTGTCGAGAGCAACCGGATCGAGACGATTAGCAGCGTCGAAATATTGTCCCCTATCAGGTTGACGAAGAGGCCGATCGTGCCAAAACTGATTCCGGCCAGTATTAAATAAAACATGGATTAAGTATAACTGGCTTTAGCTCCAGTTAAACCCGAAATCGGGATACGATAAGTGGTGGTCGCCCTCCGACTTGTCAGGTAAAATTTCCTAAATCCAAGTTTTATTGAATTATAACTTTTTTGCGAAGATGACGGGAGAATATATGAACAGGAAGATGCGCGTACCGCTGATATCGGTGATAATTGCGCTTATCCTCGCGGGTGTCGGTGCGGCGGCCTGGTTTGTCCGACCGCAGGGCGTTATGGAACGGGCCCTGGAAGTACTTGAAGGCGGGGAATCCGTCCGGGTCGAGGAGTTCGATCTGGGCGGGGTCAGCGGGTTTCGTTTTTCTCCCGAGAACGTAAAAGCCGACGCGGGGCTCATATTCTATCCCGGAGCCAGGGTCCCCGCGCGGGCTTACGCCCCCCAGGCCCTGGGAATAGCCGGAGAGGGATACAGTGTTTACCTTGTTAGCGTGCCGGTAAACCTGGCGGTCCTGGGCTGGAAAAAAGCTGGAAAGGTTATTTCTGCCCGGAAGGATATCGAGTCCTGGGTTGTTGGCGGACACTCCATGGGGGGAGCTATGGCTGCCCGATTTGTTGCCAGTACGGATTATCGCGTTGCGGGCCTGGTGCTCTGGGCTTCGTACCCGCCCGAAGGAGCCAGTTTCCCCGGGAGTCTGGACGTATTAAGTATTACCGGGACCAGGGACGAAATAATAAATCGGAAAAAGATTGCTCGTTCCCGAGAACAACTTCCGCCGGAGACGGAATTCGTCGAAATCGTCGGTGGCAACCACAGTCAGTTCGGCTGGTACGGTTTTCAGACCGGTGACGGACAGGCCAGAATCAGCCGAAAGGAGCAGCAGGACATAGTTGTTGCGGAAACCGTCGGTTTGCTGGAAAAGGTGATGGAGTCCCGAAGGGGTTCCAGCACTTCCCGCTGATCTATAGCTGACCTGTCCTTTCTAACATAAGAAAAATTTTACCAGATATCCTGAAGCCTACGATTTCGGCCAATCTGAATTATTATACTTGGTGGGCTATAATTAATTGAAATGAAGATCTTTCCACCCAGGGAGGGTAGGGTCGGCCGGGAAAAGGTTTTTCCTTGCCGGGTTTTATGCCTCCTTTCCTGGCAAGGTTCTCCCCTCCCCGGTCCTTTTGAGAGACTCTAACCCAACCTGGGTGGGATTATGACAGGCATTTTATGATATCATAAAACGGGTTTTTGAATCAACTAAATTCTGCCTTCGTTTAATTTACATGTCCCCGTCATATTTGTTATTTTATTACGGTCCAGTGGGCCGAGATCAAAATTTTGCATGTCCTCTGGAGGGGAAAGCATGAAAAAAGTTAAAAGTTACGGTTCCTGGAAGTCACCTATTACTGCGGACAAAGTCGCATCGGGAAAGGTTGGTCTGAGTGAAATAAAACTGGGGAACAACTCCGTCTACTGGCTTGAGACGCGACCGGGTGAGGATGGAAGAACGGTCCTGGTTACTATAGACGAAGCCGGTAACACGCGGGACGTCACGCCGGAAGGCTTCAACGTGCGGAATCGGGTGCATGAATACGGCGGCGGTTCTTACGAGATCGGGGACGAAGCAATTTACTTCTCGAACTTTGAAGACCAGAGAGTTTACCGGTTGGATTTCGGTCAGAAGCCAGGCCCCATTTCTCCCGAGGCCAGTTTAAGGTACGCGGATTACGTTATGGACGGGGCGAGGAGCAGGCTCATCTCCGTCTGTGAGGACCACACTGGAGAAGGGGAGGCGGAAAATTATCTCGCCTCGCTCGATGTTACCGGATCCGGTTCTCATACTGTTTTGTCCCGCGGTCACGATTTTTACGCCGCCCCGAGAATTTCTCCCTTAGGTGACAGACTTGCCTGGATCACGTGGGATCATCCCCGAATGCCGTGGGACGGGACTTCTCTTCACGTGGGTGAGCTAAACGGAAAAGGAAAAATAGAAAACGAAAAAGTGGTCGCCGGAGGCGAGGCGGAATCGGTAATCGTGCCGAAATGGAACGACACCGGTCTATTGTACTTCGTTTCCGACAGGTCCGGCTGGTGGAATATCTATCGCTGGAACGGTAACAGGGTTAGCCCGGTTACCGAGAGGAGAGCGGAATTCGGCGGACCGGGGTGGCAATTTGGCCTATCCACTTTTGACTTCCCCGGGCAGGGTGAAATCGTTTATACCTATACGGAGCACGGCCGCTGGTTCCTTGGCAAGAAGGCTTTAGATTCCGGGGAAATCGAGACCTATGATGTGGATTACACTCAGATAGCTTCTTTAAAGGCGGCGGGTGACAGGGTATTTTTCCTTGGTGGAGGACCCCAATCTCCATCCAGCATCGTAGAATTTTCCAGGAGGACGAAAAAAGTTCGGTCGCTGAAAACTTCCACTTCCTTCGAAATTGAAGAAAGCTATATCTCTATTCCCGATTCGATAAAATTCGAATCCGATACCGGAGAAGCTCACGGCTTTTTTTACAGGCCGAAAAACAGAAAGTTCCAGGGACCGGAGTCCGAGAAGCCACCGCTACTCGTAATCAGTCATGGCGGGCCTACCTCCTCTACCTGCGACACCCTATCCCATAAAATTCAGTTCTGGACTACGCGAGGTTTTGCCGTGCTGGACGTGAATTACCGGGGAAGCACCGGGTTTGGTCGGGACTACAGAGAAAAACTCAAAGGGAACTGGGGGCTGGTTGACGTCGAAGACTGCGCAAATGGAGCACTGTATCTGGCTGAAAACGACGAAGTCGACAGGGACCGGTTGATCATCCGCGGCGGCAGCGCCGGGGGTTATACCACGCTCGCCTCTCTGGCTTTTACTGATGTATTCCGGGCCGGCGCAAGTTACTACGGTGTCAGTGATCCGGTTAAGCTGACTGAGAGTACTCACAAATTCGAATCCCGGTACCTGGATGGTTTGATCGGCCCCTATCCGGAGGAAAAGAAAAAATATGAAGATCGGTCGCCGATTAAACACCAGGAGGACATTACTTCTCCGGTAATATTTTTCCAGGGGGAAGAAGACAGGGTCGTCCCGCCTTCTCAGGCGGAGGATATGTACCGCTCTCTTGTAAACCGCGGTATCCCTACGGCTTATCTGCTTTTCGAAGGTGAGCAGCACGGTTTTAGAAAAGAGAAGAACATTAGAAGGGCTCTGGAGGCGGAAATGTTCTTCTATGCAAAAATATTTGGATTTGACCTGGTCGACGATGTGGAGCGGGTCTCGATTGAGAATATCGAAAACGCCGGGCCCAATCAGTAAAGCTCGTATCGTTATAAGAAGGAGGTATTAGGGTTGAGAAAAAGCTGGAACGGATCTACCTGGTCATGGTTCGTTAAAACCATCGGCGGAATACTTATCTTTGCCATCGTTGTCGCCGGTATATCCATCTATTTTGCCAGACAGGAGAAACCGGTAATCTACCAGTTCAATCCGCAGAAAGCTTATATTTATACGGAATACGATGATTTTTATCAGCTTGAGCTTCCGGATGAGCTCCAGAAAAAGGTATCACTCTTTTCCGACGGCTTCCATCCGGCCTGTCTGTTTGGTTGCAGGAGGAGTATGACCCGGGAGGAGGCCCGAAGGGCGATGATTCTCGGAGCGGAAAAAGCCGGGGAAGAAGCTGAAGCAAGGTTTGCTTATCTGGATCCGGGCGAGGAGATAACTATAAGTTTCGACATGGGAAAAGGGAAACGGATCCGGGAAAGGTACCCTTACGTGGACAGGCTAATTCTAAAGTTGAAGGATGCTGAGAAAGCTTCCGATTTCTCCGTTACTGCTTCCGGGTACGAGTACGGCCCCGGCGATAAATCACCGAGTAAGGATTCCGAGATGGAACGGATCGAGCTTAGCTATCAGGGTCCGTTTGGAGAATATTCGGTCTATTCACTCTCTAATCCCCTGTACGTGGCTCAGTTGAAGCTCGGCAACCCGAGCGGCATAGAGAAACCGCTGGCTCTGAAGTCAGTCAGCGTGTATCTTGAAAGGTCGGGCTATAGATCGATAATTTCGAGCCTTAAATCGGAGATAACGGAAAAGGTGGCTCGGGACGAACTGCTCAAACCGGACGAAATGATCGCCAGGTTGGAAGGGACTTACCGGCTCGACCCTTACTCTCCCATGACTGATTACCTCCTGGCACGGTTGAATCTCAATACGGGCAATTACGATAGCGGGCTGGATCATCTACAAAAAGCCGCGAGCAAGCAGGAAAAATACGGAGAATTTCTGGAGACCGGCTTGAAGCCCAAGGATATATATGCCACGAAAGCGAGGTTACAGAAAGGCCTGGGGCGCTGGGAAGAAGCAATTGAGAACATGAAAAAGACTGCTCCGGAGATCGATCGGAGTTTTCTCTCGGAGGTTTACCTGGAAAAATATAAAGAATCCGGGGAAAAGCGTGACCTGCGGAAATCCTATCTAAACGGAATTATTTCCGCCAGCAATACGCCCAGAAACCTGCTTTCGGTCCTGGAGAAGTATCGCGGTGACCGAAAACTTCTGAGCTACGGTCTGGAGTACTTCGAGGCGGAAATAAAAAGGGAAGGAGAGACATATTTTTTGACTGCGGACGGGAGGGTTTCACCATTTATGATGGAGACCGGGAAATCGCTACTACTTCTCTGGCTCGGAAGAAATGGTTCCCTTGCAGAGTCGCTCTCAGCACTCGAGAGTTTACGGGAAAGCTCTGACAGCAAGGAGAAAAAGGCATTGATAGGGGCAGTAGAGAGCAGGCTGTATAGGTCACTATCCGAAGGAGGTAAAGCGAAAGAGTTGAAGGCGGAGGCCCTGGAGTTCTTCGACAATTACGTCAACCTCTACGAAGACTGGCTGGGGCTTCTGGGAGAATAAAACCTATTCCCGACATCGAGGGTCTTTGAGGTTAATACCCCCCGCTTCCGGGTACCAGGACGGGGTTGAAGGTACAAATATTCTCGCTATCATTGTTTGTTCTTCGTTCCGAAGCTTTGCAGCAGAGGTTTGAGCGAAAAATTACCTGCCGGGGTCTCGCGTTTTTGAAATTCGGAGTTGTTAGTTTTACAGAGGTTTTTCTACAAGCCCAGCCCGGAAGAGCGAGGAAATGACGTTTAGAGAGTGGTTCTACGATGGATAAAGTTAGAGACGAAGAGGACTATTCTGATTACTCGAAGACTTACCTTTTGGAGAGGTTTTACCGGGATTACCTGAGGCCCAATTTGCTGGAATACCTCCCGATTCAGGTCCTCCACGTCCTGGGGGCGCTTGCCGGCCTGGTTCCGCCGCTACTGCTGCGAAATCTGATTGATAGCGCCATCCCGGCAAAGAACCTGAACAGGATGATTACCCTTTCCCTCTGGGCATTTGGCGCCTTTTCCATTATCGCCCTGGTCAGATTTGCCAGAAACTATTTCGGCCACAGAATTGCCCAGAAGGTGGTCTTCGATATGAGAAACGACATATACGATCACTTCCAGAAACTACCCCTGAAATTTCACGACAGCAAGAAGACGGGCGAGCTGATGTCGCGGATCATCGATGACCTGAACGTGCTGCAGGAGTTTATCCATCACGGCCCTGAAGGTTTTCTTCAGGCCACCACGACGATTTCCGGCGTTCTGGTGATCCTTTTTCTCATGGACGTTCCGCTGACTTTAATTGCCCTGTCTTTTACACCATTTCTTTTTGCTTTTGCAGTTATTCTGATCAAACGAATGCACCGGGCTTTCCGGAGAAATCGTGAAGCCAAGGGAAAGTTAAACGACCGGCTTGAAGATAACCTGGCGGGAATGAAGGTGATAAAGTCCTTCGCCAATGAGGATTACGAGATGGAGCGCTTCTTTGAGAAGAACGAAGAACACTATGACGCCCGAGCTTCGGCGATAAAGTATTTCAGCACCCTGGGGCCGGTTTCCTATTTTCTCAACAGTTTTGGACTAATTTTGACCATTGGCTACGGTGGGTATCTCGTCTATCAGGGTTCGCTTACGGCGGGCACTATTGTCGCCTTTTATACTTACCTGATAAGGTTCAGGGCGCCGATTCTTCGTATGGTCCAGATAAGCCAGCGGTTGAGCAGGTTTTTTGCGAGCACCGAAAGGTTCTTCTCTCATCTGGATATAGAACCGGAAATAGTCCATTCTGCCGGCGGGTACAAGAAGCCCGAGGAAGAGGTCCAGGGGAGAGTGGAGTACGAGGGGGTCCACTTTGATTACAGCGAGGGAGAGACGGTATTGACCGACATCAATTTGACCGTTGCCCCAAAACAGACCGTCGCCCTGGTTGGTCCGAGCGGCGCGGGCAAGACGACCCTGGTCCGGCTGCTGCCGAGACTTTATGACGTAAACGAGGGGGCAGTAAAGCTTGACGGAGTTGACGTGAGGCAATGGGATCTCCGCCACCTGCGGAGGAATATCGCCATGGTCATGCAGGATGACTACCTGTTTTCCGGCACTATAACGGAAAACATTTCTTACGGCAAGCCCGACGTCACGGAGGAGGAAGTGATCAGATACGCCCGGGAGGCAAACGTCGACGAGTTCATTTCCGACCTCGCCGACGGCTACGAGACGGATATCGGCCAGCGGGGGGTAAAATTGTCCGGCGGCCAGAAACAGAGAATTTCGATAGCCCGGGCCCTGATACAGGACCCGACTATTCTGGTTCTTGACGAGGCAACTTCCTCCGTCGACACATATACGGAAAAGTTAATCCAGGAAGCCATCGATAAGGTTTCCATGGGACGCACGACCTTTACGATCGCTCACAGATTATCTACGATAACAAACGCGGACAAGATACTGTTCGTAAAGTCCGGGGAGATTATCGAGAAGGGAAAATTCGAGGCACTGATGGAAAAGCGAGGCGAGTTTTATGATTTCTATCAGCTTCAGTTCGAACAACTCTCCGAGCCGGCCTGATAACGAACGAAGGGCCGGGACAAAATAAAAAAGTGAGGTTCTAAAAGATATGCCCGAAAGCGTTCCCGAAATTGACGATTTTTTTGATCTGACCAGGACCGAGTACGAAGGATACTATAAGGGGCTGGAGTATCCCTGGGGTATACTGGAGGAAATCCCGGTAATAATTGAGGAGGAACTAGAACCGGTAATAGAGGGATCGGTGGCGGATAAAGCCACGCTAGGAAAAAAGGTGCGGGTGGGCAAAGGCACGGTGGTGGAACCGGGAGCTGTGATAAAAGGACCGGCAATCGTCGGTAAAAATTGCCGAATCAGAAGCGGAGCTTACATTAGAAATGACGTCGTCATTGGAGACGAGGTTACCATAGGTCACAGTACGGAAGTGAAAAAGAGTTTAATTCACGACGAGGCCGAGATACCACATTTCTCTTACGTGGGCGATTCCGTTATCGGCTGGAAGGGTCACCTGGGGGCGGGGGTCAAGGTATCAAATCTGAAGGTAACGAGAAAACCTGTCGTGGTCCACGTCGGGGACCGCGATATCCCTACCGGCACCCGAAAGTTCGGTTGTCTTCTCGGTGACCGGGCGGAAATCGGCTGTAATTCCGTCTTGAATCCCGGTACTCTGGTCGGAAAGAGAACGCTGGCTACCGCAAATATTTCCCTTTCAGGTTATTATCCGCCGAACAGTTTTGTCAAATTGAAGCAGGACATAACGGAAACAAAAAGAAGAGACTAAAAAAAGGAGGTCAAGGTGGATTTATTTGGCACGGACGGTTTGCGCGGTGAGGTCAACGAGGACATTACGCCCGAGCTGGCGATGAAGCTGGGAAAATCGACCAGTATTATCACGGAGAAAGGGGATTCCGTCCTGGTCTGCTCAGATACCAGGCAATCCGGAAAGACACTGGAATACGCGTTAGCTTCCGGAATATCTTCTATTGGCAGGAACGCACTGCTCCTGAACGTTCTGCCCACCCCCGGGGTGCCTCTGTTGATGGAACGATTTGACGCGGAAGTTGGAGCGGTGGTGTCCGCATCTCATAATCTGGCCATGGACAACGGGATCAAATTTTTCGACTCCTCCGGATTAAAACTGACACCAAACGTGGAGGAGAAGCTGGAAAAGTATATCGTCACCGGGGACGGGGAAAGATGGGCGAGCTGGAAGGAAATAGGTGATATATCGATCGTCGAGACCCCGGAGGATCTTTATATAGAGGCTCTCAAGGATAGAATCGGTATAACCTCCTCGCTTGACGGCCTGGAATTGACCCTGGATTGCGCGCACGGGGCCACTTATCGTGTTGCACCAAGAATATTTGCGGAAGCCGGGGCGGAAGTAAATCCGATCGGCGTATCTCCTTCAGGTTTCAACATAAACGATAACTGTGGCTCGACTTCGCTTGATAGGTTGAAAGAAGAGGTCGTCTCCCGGGGAGATGACCTGGGGGTTGCTTTCGACGGTGACGGAGACAGGGCCCTTTTTGTGGACGAACGGGGGCAGGAAGTAGACGGTGACAGGGTTCTTTATTTCGCCTCGAAATACCTGCTGGAAAAGGGCGAGCTCGATCCTCCTGTAGTCGTCGCTACCGTTATGAGTAATCTCGGCCTGGAAAAATCCCTCTCGGAACTGGGGATTGATCTCGTCCGGACGCAGGTGGGGGACAAGTACGTGGCCCAGGAGATGGTAAATCTGGGGGCTCAAATCGGGGGCGAGCAGTCCGGGCATATAATATTCCGGGACGTCAATACGACCGGAGACGGAGTAGTAACTGCGTTAATGGTCCTTGAAATACTCCAGCAGACAGGGAAGAAACTGTCCCAGCTGGGAGAAGAAATGCTCCACTGCCCTCAGGTCCTGGTGAACGTTCCGACGAAGAACAAAGAGGACTTTCAGGCGGACGGGAGAATTCAGGCGGAGATAGATAACTGGGAAAGGGAGCTCGGAGAAAAGGGTAGAACTCTGGTTCGCCCTTCCGGGACCCAGGACGTGATAAGAGTTATGGTTGAAGGAGAAGACCAGGAACAGGCCGAAATGGTTGCGGAGAAACTGGGCAGTTTCATCGACAGTGAGCTAAACAAATGAGGGTGAATAGAGTGCTGGAGGCAAACCAGCCGATTCACCCCCAGGAGGTGCCCCGGGGCACTCTCGGCTAATTTTGGTAGGTAACGGAAAGAGCGGGTTTGCGGGCTGTTGCAACCCCGCTCTTTTTAATTATTCCGTACCGCTACCTCCCTCGAAGTTGTAGAGATAGGGAAAAAGATCCAGAATAGTCAGCAGCCCGGGCTCCCCTTCGATCACCTTCTGCGAGGAGTTAACCGCGATTGCCGGCGTTGCTATGTCTCCGTGAATTCCTTCCGCGACCGTCAGAGTTAATTCCGGAGTCCCGTGTAAACTTATTTCATCGACGGGGTTTTCCGCCCCTGCGTACATTTCGAGTACCAGCCTGATTTTTTCTTCTCCGTCAACCAGCCCGGAGGCCGTCTGATGGATTCCGAGGGATTCGCCGGGGGATGCTTCGAAGTAGTCCGTTTTCACCGGTTCTTCGGCTATTACCGGACGTGTTTCCGTCTTGATCTCTTCCAATCTCCAGCCGAGACCGGTTCCCAGCAGGACGGCAGATTCCAGTAGCCCGACGTGACCCCCCTCCCCGACAACTTTTTCTTCGAACTGTTCTTCCGTAAGTCCCAGTCCAATTTTTTCCTGCAGAGCTTTGCGGCGAAGCGAAGCATTTTGAACCCGCCTGACTTCAATTTTCGTCAGCTCCCTCGCCACTCCCGTGAGGACGAGGGGGAGAAAGTCCATGGCGAAGCCTGGATTGACCCCGGTCCCGAACAAGGTGGCCCCGTTTAGCTTTGCCAGCTTGTTCAGCTCTTCTGCAGACTCCTCGTGCTGCAGATACGGGTAGGCCATTTCTTCGCTGGTTGAAATTATATTGGCGCCGGAGTCCAGAATTCTCTTTATCTGGTCAATGACCTCCGGGATATGTGACCTAGTCGAGTGAAAAACGAGATCAGGCTGTTCTTTTAAAACTTCTTCTTCATCGTCAGTTACTTTTAAATCAGGAGCTTCCCGCGTCCCCAAAATATCGGTTGCTTTACGCCCAACCTTTTCTCTGTCAGAGTCCACGAGTCCGACCAGTTCGTAATTTTGTCTATCAGACACCAGTTTGGCTATTTCTCTGCCAATTTTTCCCAGCCCAAATTGAGCGACGGCATTCTTCATTTGTTCCTCCTCAATTGAAATATCATTTCATAATTTTAAAGATCCAGTCCGATCTATTACCCTGAGCAATAGAGCTCGGTACGGGTACGAGACCGGTTCCGAGTTGACTGATGACTGCTGGACCAATAATCAGCTGATTCATCACCAGGGCAGGTCCTGGGGGTTCTCAGCTAGTTATTGGTAATTGACTTGACATATGCTTAAAAAAATTTAATATAAAGTTGTTGGGCTCTCGTAACATTTGAATTTTTTCTTTCTGCCCGCGCATAAAGCAATTCGATTCGCCAAATCCAGGTACTTTAAAACTTACTTACATCTCGAGCACAATTCAATAACTATCCGACGGGGGTGATAGAAAGGTCTGAGAAAACTCGGCTGGAAATTTCCAATTATCCCAAGGAGGTATTTCCTATGCGAGAAAAGTTTGGACTATCATTGAGTTTAATTTTGGTCGGTTTGCTGGTGTTCAGCGGTTTGGTCGGAGTGGGAACTGCAAGTGGGGCTGAATATATCAAAATCGGCTCCATTCAGCCGTTAACAGGTAGCTTGGCTTCTATGGGAGTCAGTGAACAGAACGCCATAGATATGGCGGTCAAAGATATAAACGACGCCGGAGGACCGCTGGGCAAAGAAATAATGCTCATTCGGCAGGATTCACAAACCAAGCCGGCGGCCGGGGCTTCCGCCGCTCACAAGCTGATAAGCGTTTCGGGTGTCCCCGCGATCATCGGGGCTACTTCCAGCGGAGTTACGATCGCAATTTCGGAAGTTACGATCCCCAACCAGACTGTGCAAATTTCCACCGGTTCTACCTCTCCGAGAATAACGTATCTTGATGATAACGATTTCGTTTCCAGAACCGCTCCCCCCGATATTTACTGTGGTGGAGCAATGGCAATGTGGGCCCGGGACCAGGGATTCGAAACAGCTTCGACCTTCGTAGTCGAAAATCCTTATGGCCTCGGTTTATCACACGCCTTCGCGGACGCCTTTTCCGCTGCTGGAGGGAACGTGCTGAAACAGGTGGGAATCCTGAAGAATAAATCTTCCTACAGGTCCGAACTTCGCAAGGCATTTAAGAACGATCCGGACGTAGTTATGAATGCAGCTTACGCGAAGGACGACATCGTCGCGATGAAACAGTGGTACGAACTCGGACTGCCAAACGTCTGGTTTGAAGCTCCGGAAGGAAGAACTGTCGGGATGATAGATGCCCTGGGAGATATTTATAACGGCATACCAGTCATTGACATGCACACGCCGAGTACCAGTTTCCGGGAAAAGTTTGCGGAGAATTACGAAAGTACCTATGACAGAAGAGTCGGTGTCTGGACCAGGCATGCCTACGATGCCACCATGGCGATTGCTCTAACGATTCAGAAGATCGGTCCGAAATACCTGGACGCCTCACGTGTGGAAAAAGCGAAAATGATCCGTGACCACCTGCGGGACGTAACCAATCCTCCCGGCGAGATGGTGACCTACCCTGATGCTTTCGCGAAGGGGAAAGAATTGCTGGATCAGGGCAAGGAAATAAATTACGAGGGGATATCGGGAGCGGTAAACTTCACCGAAACCGGTGACGTGGTCAATGACTTCATGATCTGGCGCGTCAAGGATCAGGAGTTCGTCGAGGAAAAGAAAATTGCCGCGGAAGACATTCTGGAATTCCTGGACAAGCACGGCATAATGCAGGAATACGAAGAACGCTGGGGCGGCGAATAATCCGGAAATATATCCGGGGAAGCTGCTTTTCCGTACGGGCAGCTTCCCCGTCTTTATTGGCTAAATCTATACGGGACGTGATTAGATGCAATTAATCGTGAATGGTATCCTGATGGGGGCAATAATATCCATAGGTGCCGTAGGGCTGACGCTTGTTTCCCGAATACTTCATTTTTTTTATTTTGGGTACGCCGGAATGCTCGTCCTCGGGGCTTACTTTACGCTGACCTTCTTTAATTTTCTCGGGATTCCCCTGGTTCTTTCCTTGATCCTCAGTATCCCACTGCTGGCCTTTCTCGCGATAGGAATCGACAGGTTGACGTTCAAGAACCTCCGCTCCCGGGGGACGGGACCCTTTGGCATGATGGTAGTTGGTATCGGCCTGGAGCTATTGCTGCGCAGCGGCGTCAGGCTTATCTGGGGCAGCGACGTCATGCGCTACGATCTTCCCATTACCAGAGCGATGGTCCTGCCTTTTGATATCAGGGTAACGAAAAACCAGTTAATCATCATAGGAGCTTCGCTTGCGCTGATGTATTTGCTTCACCTTTTTCTCGCAAAGACGAGAATCGGCAAAGCGATGCGGGCGACCGCGGACAACCTGGAGCTGGCAAAAATTCGAGGCATAGATACGGAGCGGGTTATAATGTGGACCTGGAGTCTGGCCGCGATATCCGCCGGTTCGGCCGGGTTTTTTCTGGCTCTCGATACCAGACTCGTCCCGATAATGGGCTGGAAATTATTGTTGCCACTTTTCGCGGCGGTTATACTCGGCGGGGTCGGTAACCCTTACGGAGCTCTGGTCGGAGGGATGGTAATTGGTCTGTCGCAGGAAGTGTCGGCTGGTTTTATGGCGGCTTCCTACAAGCCCGCCGTGGCTTTCGTAATTATGACACTAACCCTGCTGATTAAACCGTCAGGACTATTTGGAAGGGGTGGTTGACCGTGAGTGGTCCAGTAGGTTTCTTAATTTTTTTTCTGACTTACGCTGTCGTATACGCGATTCTGGCGATTGGACTTAATATTCAATGGGGCTTCGCCGGGCTGGTTAATTTCGGTGTCGCGGGATTTTTTGCCGTCGGGGCTTACGTATCCGCTTTTATGACTGGCGCCCCCAGCCCCTATCACCTGGGTGGCTTTTCTCTCCCCTTTCCGCTGGCTCTTGTAATAGCCACGGTAATCTCCGGGATATTTGCCCTTATACTCGGTATACCGGTTATCAGGTTAAGGGAAGATTATCTCGCCATCGTTACCATCGGTTTCGCGGAGATCGTCCGCTTGATCATAGTTACCGAGAGGAATATTACCAAAGGTCCCTACGGGATGGGGGTAATAAAACCGTACAAGGATCTGGTTCCATCCAGTTTTTACGGTTTGTTCTACCTGGGAATTTCCCTAGTGATCCTCGGAATAATTTACCTGGCGATTCAGAGAGCGGTAGGGTCGCCGTGGGGCCGGGTCCTGCGTACAATAAGGGAAGACGAACGAGTAGCGCTCGTCCTGGGCAAAAACGTCAACTGGTTCAAGCTCCAGGTACTGATACTCGGCTCGATGATTTTTGGCCTGGGAGGGGCGGTCTTCGGCCATTTCTTCAATTTCATTACTCCGAATCATTTCCTGCCCATGGAGACTTTCCTGGTCTGGGTTATGGTTATGGCCGGTGGGAGCGGAAATAACCTGGGGGTTCTGGTCGGAGCACTCGCCATTCGTGGAGTCTGGGAGGGCATGATGTTTTTGAGTGATATTTTACCTCAGGGAGTCCAGGTGGGCGCAATTCGCCTTGCCGTGATAGGTTTACTGCTGGTACTCGTTATCATGCTGAAACCGGAGGGCATCCTTGGTGAAAAAAAGACTGCGTCGGATATTTTGTAGGTGAACTATATGTTGAGGGTAAATGATCTGAAAAAGACTTTTGGCGGGATCAGAGCGGTTGACGGCTGTAACTTCGAGGTCGAAGCCGGGACGGTGACGGGGCTGATCGGGCCAAACGGTGCGGGAAAGACTACGGTGTTCAATTTGATAAGCGGTTTTTACCCCCCGGACGACGGTGAGATCTGGTTCAAGGATACCAGGATTGACGACATGCCCCCTTATAAAATTCCTCGCCTGAGGCTGGCCCGGACCTTTCAGATCACCCGGGAGCTGAAGAAAATGACAGTTATCGATAACTTGATGGTTGCACCAAAAGATCAGATGGGGGAAAAGCTCTGGAACTCCTGGTTTCGCATTCCATCTGTAAAGCACGAGGAAAGAAAGATTCGGGATAAAGCACTGGACGTGCTGGACTTTCTGGAAATAAGCGATCTTAAGGACGAGTACGCGGGGAACCTCTCGGGTGGGCAGAAGAAGTTGCTCGAATTCGGCAGGACCATGATGACCGACCCCGAGTTGATCTTGCTGGACGAGCCCGGTGCCGGGGTAAATCCGACGCTGATGAAGAAGCTGAACGGATATATCGAATCCCTCAGGACGGACGAAGGGATGACGTTTTTTCTGATCGAACACGACATGGATCTGGTCATGGAACTCTGCAATCCGATTATAGTTATGAGCGAAGGGAAGAAGCTGGCCGAGGGCAGTGCTTCCGAAATCAAGGAGAACCAGAAAGTACTTGATGCTTACCTGGGTGGTGGTGGATAAAATGCCCTTGCTGGAAGCGAAAAACGTGGTTTCGGGGTACGGGAAAGTTGAAATACTGCACGAAGTTTCCGTTTACGTCAACACTAAAGAGATGGTCTCGATTATCGGTCCCAATGGGTCGGGTAAATCCACCCTGATGAAGACGATCTTCGGCCTTCTTCAGCCCTGGGATGGTGAAGTTGACTTCGACGACCAGGACATTACCGGGTTGAAACCGAATCAGATAGTCAGAAAGGGGCTCTGTTACGTCCCCCAGGAGGAGAACATCTTTCCCACTCTGACCGTCGCCGAGAACCTCGAGATGGGAGCCTTTATCCGTGATGACGACTATTCGGACGAGCTGGAAAACGTCTACGAGATATTCCCTGCTCTAACGGAAAAGAAGGATCAGGAAGTAGGAAATCTCTCCGGGGGGCAGCAGCAGATGGTCGCTATGGGAGCGGCTTTGATGTTGAGTCCGGACATCCTTTTACTGGATGAGCCGACCGCAGGACTGGCCCCCAACCTGGCTCAGATGATACTGGAAAAGATAAAGGACGTAAACGATACCGGAGTAGCTATACTAATAGTTGAGCAGAATGCCCGGGAAGCTCTGAAGCTATCAAGCCGGGGTTACGTCCTGGCCATGGGAGAAAATAAATTTACGGGCGAAAGTGACGACCTTCTGGAGGACGAGGAAGTAGGGGAGCTCTATCTCGGCGGCTGACCGGCCTCAGTAAAGGTAAGGTTTTCCAGCCCGGCCCCGGCGACCGTAAAGAAGTTCAGCAAAACTTGCCGAGGAAACCACGCGTTATTATCCGGGGTACAAAATCCGCACGGCAAAAAAGGACCCCTTCAATTTATTCTCTGGTTAGTGCATATCGGAGAGCGCGGACACGGACAGCTGGGGCATTCCGGTAGATATACCTGCGGACGAAACCTCGAAACTAGAGTCGTAATCCGATCCTGGGTTCAGCTGCAGCGACGGCTCGAAGGATTCTCCGGTCCGGGCGGCCGCGACCTGATAGGCATCGTAGGCGCTGTAGCCGGACCAGGCAAGGTTTAATACTGGCAATACTCTGTATAAAGAGGATCTCCAGACGAATGGCAGAGAATAAATGGAGTATATTCCTACTCCAATCACGAAGTGCGTCAGTGCCTTATCGGGTTGATCGTTGATAAATTGCCCGGCACCCGGCAGTATGAACGAGGCGATTGCCGGTACGGCGGGAGAGGTGTCGTTAGCCAGGCTTATAGTACTTGAAGTGAATAATAAAAGACCCAACAGAAGTAGAAAGGCCAATAATTTTGAAGTTAGCTTCATTTTACTCACCTCGGAAGACTAATTAGCTTTAAAAACCCTTTCCGGGATATTTGGACAAGTATTTTATAACCGTAACTGCTTTGTTGCAGTCGAATTATAACAGGACAAGTTACTCGCTTCCAAACTTTTCCGGAAGGCCCCCTTGAATCCGACCTAAGTCTTACGATTCTCTCCACATAAGACCAACTCCTAACTCAGTTTGCAAGGGAATATCACTACTATGGGAGAAACTTATTTACATTCACCCATTTGGTATTATCTAAAGTGGTAAATCAAGTCGCTTTTCCAAAACTTTCAACCAGCACCCAGATGAGCTCCGGATCCTGGCTCAAGGGCTTTACCTTAACTCCGGAAGGCAGCCTCACCTGAGTTAAGGGTAGATTATATTTCCAGGTTACTTTTCTCATCTGGGTGCTGGACCGACTCCTGTTTGTAAAATAACTTCTATAAGCAACTCTAAACTTTCAGCTAACCCGATAAAGCCGCTAAATTTAGGCTTAGGTAAATAAATTCTACAGGGGGTTACGATCGATAACTGAGAGCTCACGGGGCTGGGCCGGGGGATGAATCAGCTGGTTATCGGTAAAGAAAAAGCGGCCGGCTGAGGCCCGGATCATAGCTTGGGAAAGTCCTGGAAAGTATTCTTGATTGTTTATTTAGGTCACGTACTCTGGCCAGGGGTCCTGGATGACCCGGAATTATCCCCGTAAAACCTCTACTGACTTTCTCCTTCCCCGGACAGAGCCTTCTGGAGAGCCTCTAGGGCTACGCCCATGCAATCCTCTCTTTTTCTGCCGGAGTCGGTCATGTTTGCTTCCAGATCCGCCAGGGAAAGCTTTCTGGCTTTCCGGACGCTTAATCCCCTTACCAGCTGGGTTAATATGGAGGCCGAACCAATACAGAGCACGCATCCCTGGCCGTCGAATTTGATATTTCTGACGGTACCCTCTTCGATCTTTAATCCCAGCTCGATCCTGTCCCCGCAGTTCGGGTTTTCCGCGCTTGCCTGAAAATCGGGATTTTTCAGTTTACCCCTGTTATGAGGATTCTGATAGTGGTGCATTAAGTTCTGGTCGTAAATCTGGGGTCTATCGTCGTTCATGTTTAACCACCCAGTATTTCTTTGGCCTCTCTTATGATCTCGGTCAATTGGTCAATTTCCGACTCTTCGTTGTAGATGTAAAAGCTTGCACGGGAAGTCGCGGTTAATTCCAGCGCTTCGTGCAGCGGCTGAGCGCAGTGATGGCCGGCTCGAATGGCAATATTACCCAGTGAGTCCAGAACCGTGGCGAGATCGTGGGGATGGACTTCGTCGAGGTTAAAGGAAACGAGCCCGCCCCGTTCCTCCCCCTCTTCCGGTCCGTATATTTGAAGCCCGGGAATTTTGGCCAGTTCCGTTAGCGCTTTCGTGGTGAGCGAGTTAACATGTTGTCTTATCGAATCCATCCCCAGGGAATCCAAATAATCCAGCGTGCTTCCGAAGGCGATTATCTGAGCGATTGGCGGCGTGCCCGCTTCGAACTTTTGCGGCAGGTCATTCCAGGTCACCGCCTTTTTCGTATTGCTCCGGACCATTTCTCCCCCGCCAAAAGGAGGCGGCATACGTTCCAGGAACTCCTCTCTCCCGTAAAGTATCCCCAGTCCGGTCGGCCCGAGCATTTTATGTGCCGAAAAGGTCAGAAAATCTACGTCCAGCTCGGAGACGTCGAACCGCCTATGGGGCAACCACTGGGCTCCGTCCACGATTACCGGGATATCGTATTTATGAGCCAGCCTTGTAAGTTCCTCGACCGGGTTATAAGTACCGATGACGTTCGAAACGGCGGGAAAAGCAACCGCCGCGGTGTCCGGTGACAGCTTCTTCTCAAAGTCTTCCACGTCCAGCCTTCCCTTTCTGGTCACCCGAACGTACTCGAGGTTAAACTTGTCCGAGCCGTCCGCCATTATTCGCCAGGGGAGAATATTGCTGTGGTGGTCCATTTCGGTGACGAGTATTTCCCCTCGTTTCTCCTTCCAGTGGTGGAAGGAATATGCCAGAAGGTTTAATGCTTCGGTGCAGTTTCTCGTATAGATGACCTCCCGACTCGACTCCGCCCCGAGAAAATCGGCTGTTTTCTGACGCGAATTCTCCAGTTTTTCCGTCGTCTCTTCCGCTTTACGGTATATTCCCCGATGAACGCTGGTACCCAGCTTATGGTAATAGTTAATCAATTCCCTGGTTACCGGCGCCGGGGTTAAAGAGGTGGCCGCATTATCCAGGTAGATAAAATCCCCCTCTCTCAGGACGGGAAAGTCCTTCCTCACCTTTTTGACGTTTATCATTTCTGGTTCGGTACACCTTCACTTTTTTAGCTGGATCAGCAGATTACTTTACAATTATAACAGAGATTTGGGCCAGTTCCTACCAAAATTGACGAAAGCGCCCTGGTGCTGGACCTGATGGCCAGTTTAACCGATATACCCGGGGAGAAGTCGTTTTTCCCCGTGTATTGGGCCCTTTAATCCCTCGCGATAAAACAGCACATTTTTGGTTTGAAAAGTATTCGATAAACTGGTAAACTCATTTCTAACCTGGCGGGATAGTCTATCCCGCCAGGCCGGAAACTTTTTCATACTGATTCAGGAGGTCAACCTTTATGAAAAAGATCTTTTCGACGCTAATTGTCGGATTAGTTCTTATTTCATTCGTCGCAGGCATCGTTAACGCGCAGTCCGGAAGAACTGTAGTGGATAGTTTGGACCGTGAGGTTACTGTTCAGGAGGTACCGGAAAGAGTCGTGACTACGATAGTCTCGACTACGGAAATAGCCCTGGATCTCGGGCTGGATGAACGACTGGTCGGGGTACCGGACCTTGTTCAGTACCTGTCTTACGTACCGGAACTGCAGAAGATAGCGGAGAAAAAGGAGAAAGTCGGTGGGTTTAAGCTGTCCCTGGAAAAAATTGCTTCTCTTGAACCGGATCTCGTCATCCTGGATGCTTCAGCACAGAAAGAAATGATCGGTAAAATAAAGGACACAGGAGCGACCGTTTACGCAGCCGGGAGCAGAAATATAGAATCCGTGCGAGAGACTATTCTGGAAATTGGCTATCTGACCGGAAAGCTGGAGGCCGCGAAGGAAATAGTTGGAGAGATGGTTTACAAACAGGTTCGGCTTAAGGACGCCGTGGGTAAACTGGAAGAGAAAAAGGAAATGTTTTATACCATCAGCAAGCGGATGTATACTGCGGGCGACAATACTTTCGTCGGCCAGGCACTGCAACTTGCCGGGTTAAACAACGTCTTCGGGGAGATTTCCGGATACAAACCCGTAAGCACCGAGGAAATTATTCAGAGAAACCCGGAATTGATCATCGCGACGGAGGATATGGGCCTCTCCGTGGAGAACCTGAGACAGGACAAAGGGCTGAAAGGGGTAAAGGCCGTCAAGAACCGGAACGTCGTATTGCTGCCCACCGGGGAGGATTCCATGCTGAACCAGCCGGGCACGAGGATAATTGACGGAGCGATCAACCTATTTGAAAAGATTTACGACAGGGAAGTAAACCTTTAATGCTAAATTCGGGTAGCCGGAGAAGTTCAGTCTTTAAGTCCGAATTCAAGTCATGAAAAGGGTAAAACCAAAGGCAACTTTTTTAACCCTATTCGTGCTCCTTGCTTTTGCCTTCCTGGTCGGGATAGCAATCGGACCAGTCAGCATACCGTTTGGCAAAAGCTTGCTCATTCTAACGGACAAACTTCCTCTGCTGGAGTTCTCCGGCCTGCCCTCCAATTTTCAGACAATAATTTTTGACCTCCGCCTGCCGAGAATTCTGACCGGCTTGCTGGTTGGTAGCTCTCTGGCTATATCGGGAACCGTGATGCAGGGTATCTTCAGGAACCCGCTGGCTACGCCCTATATTCTGGGGGTCGCAAGTGGAGGTTCGGCGGGGGCCGCTACCGTGGTGGTGCTCGGTTTTACGTCAAATTACGCGCTGCCGGTCGGTGCCCTGGTCGGTGCCCTGACGGCGGTGACGATAGTTTATAGAATTAGCTGGAGTCACGGTTCGACCTCGTCTTACACGTTGATTCTGGCCGGTGTTGCGCTGTCATCTCTCTTTTCGGCCCTGACGACGGCGCTGATCTTTGTCGCCGGGCCCTACCAGCAACATCGGGTACTCTTCTGGATGATGGGCGGGCTCTGGCGGTCGAGCTGGACGTTGTTCAAAATATTACTGCCGATCGTAACGGTCGGCGCCGGAATTATCTGTGCCTGGAGCCGGGATTTAAACGCGCTCGCCCTCGGGGAGAGCGCGGCGGAGCATCTCGGGGTGAAGCCGTCGATGGTCAAGAAAACGCTGCTCGGACTGGCGACCGCTATAACCGCGGTTTCCGTGGCGGCCGCAGGTTCGATAGGCTTTGTCGGTCTGGTGATTCCGCACATAATGCGGATGATCCTCGGCCCCGATCATAGAATCCTCTTGCCGGCAGCGGCGCTTGGCGGGGGAGTATTCCTGATCTATACGGACGTAATGGCGAAAACTATTATGCAGCCGGTTGAGATGCCGGTCGGCGTTATTACTGCTTTCTTTGGAGCACCCTTTTTCCTCTACTTGCTGAGGAAGAAAATCGTTGGAGGGAGGATGAGATGAAGGTCGAAGTCGACGATTTACACTTTTCATATAACGGCAAAGAAGTCCTTGAAGGTCTCGATCTCGACGTGCGTCGGGGTGAATTTATCGGAATCGTTGGCCCCAACGGATCCGGTAAAACCACCCTGTTGAAAAATATTGGCGGGGTGCTGGATCCGGACGACGGGGCAGTGTATCTGGGTGAAGAGGAACTATCGTCCATTCCGATCAAGGAAGTCGCCACTAAAGTAGCTGCTCTGCAGCAGGAGACCAGCGTCGGGTTCGATTTTACCGTGCGGGAAGTGGTGGAGATGGGCCGATTCCCCCATCTGGATAGATTTGAGCGCCATTCGGAGGGCGACCTTGAAGCCGTGGATAGGGCAATCGAGATAACTGACTTGGAGAACTTCTCCGATCGGTACGTGAATCAGTTGAGCGGGGGAGAAAAGCAACGGGTATTCCTGGCGCTCGCGCTGGCCCAGGAGCCCGAGCTGTTACTGCTGGATGAGCCGACCGCGAGCCTGGATATCAACTATCAGATCAGGATAATGGAAACCGTTAAATGCCTGCAGTCAGAGGGTCTAACGGTGGTTGCGGCAATCCACGACTTAAATCTTGCAGCCCAGTACGCGGACAGGGTGGCGTTGATTGCCGATGGCATGGTAAAAGTGGTGGGGAAACCGGGTAGAGTTTTGACAGGAGATAATATTGCAAAAGTTTTCGGGGTAGAAGTGGAAGTCGAGGAATCGGACGTCAAGGGTTCGATTCACATATTCCCGAAGACAGGGGAACTCGGGCAGTAGGAGGTAATTTGAAAAATTCTGGAGATAGAGTGGGAGTTGAAGGGGGAAAAGTACTCGTCCATACGGGAGAAGGTAAGGGAAAGACGACTTCGGCCATAGGCCAGTTAATTAGAGCCGAAGGCCACGGGCTACAGACCAAGTATATCAGTTTCTTTAAGGGCAACGAGGAAAGGTTCTCCCGGGGTACTTTTTCCATAATGAGGCAGCTCGGAATCCCGGTGAGAAACTACGTTCGAGACCATCCCGATTTCGGCAGGACGGAGGAGCGAGAGGCCAGGAAGGGCTGCCAGGCCGCCCTGTCTTACCTCGAGGAGTTTTTTCAATCGGCAGGAAGGGATTTCGACCTTCTGGTTCTGGACGAGGTAAACGTGGCGCTTTCGTCCGGTTTTCTGGAGGAAGAGGACTTTCTATCGCTCCTCGAAGAGAAACCGGATGATCTGGAGCTGGTCTGTACAGGAAGGGGCGCGCCCAGAAGCCTGATCGAGGCCGCCGATCTGGTCAGTCGGATTGAAAACGTAAAGCATTTTTACGACGAGGGAGTAGTGCAGCGGCCGGGTTATGAATACTGAGGTAATACAGCACGTTTGTCCCGTGTGGATGAATCCATGAGACGACTAATAAACGGCCTGCGAGGTGGACTGACTTTCGAGACCACCTTCCCATTCAGCCAGGGTGAGGATGATTTCTGGGGTTTCGTCGACAATTCTTTTTTATATCCCGTGGTTGGGGCGATCGTCGGTGCTATCCTTGGCGGAATCGCTATCCTTTTTTCTTATTTGCCGGAGTTCATCGCCGCCGGTACTTTTCTCGTCGTCCTGTATTTGATC
>CAZENJ010000001.1:57528-58539 GCA_964513485.1 uncultured Thermotogae bacterium
GCTGATTTTGCCGATGGCCTGGTAACGAGGGGGACACATTCGGAGCGCCGATCAGTTATGAAGGACGAGAAGACCGGGGCGGCCGGTCTGGTGAGTATCTTTGCTACCAATATCCTACTTTTTTCGGGACTGGTGGAGCTTTTTTCTATTGACTCGTATTATCAAATTTTTCTCGTCGTTCTGACAGCCGAAGTCCTGAGCAAGCTGGGAATGCATTCGGTTCTCTTCTTCGGGACGAGCGCGCACGAGGGAATGGCTTCCACTTTCATGGACAGGATGAACTGGCTGGATTGGGCTGGAGGGTTTTTAATTTCCGTCGCTTTTTCCGCCCTGTTCCTGGAACCTTTCGTTGTTCTACCCCTGATAATGGTTTTCCTCGTTGCCTTCGGGTTGGTGAAGCTGGGGAATCGGGTAATCGGAGGGATCAACGGGGATATTGCGGGTGCGGCGGGAGAGTTGATCAGACCCGTGACGATAGTTCTTTTCGTTTTGATCTATCAGATTGACCTAATGTCTCTCGTGTGAAACGCAGAGAGTCAAAGAAATTCGAGAAAAAGTGGTGAATAGCTGCAATGAAGCTAATTTTAGGTGGAGCGAGAAGCGGAAAAAGCCGGCAGGCTTCGGACTTTGCTGGCGAATACGGGGAAGTTGTTTATCTGGCCACCGGGGTGGCCACGGACGAAGAGATGGAGAGCCGCATTGCCCGGCATAAAGAAGCAAGGCCGGATGATTGGGAGACCATCGAGGCGCCGGTGGAAGTCGGGGAAAGTCTCGCCGGTCTTGGATCAGCGGACTTTTCCGGAGCGGTCATCCTGGATTGTCTCGGGTTCTGGTTTTCGAACCTGCTCCGGGAAATTGATGACTTGGAGGAACGTGAGCTGGAGGACTTCGTCAAGGAAGAGGTGCAAGAGGCACTAAAACCCGCCGCTGGAGCCGAATACGAATTGATTATCGTCTCCAACGAGGTCGGCATGGGCGTTATTCCCGGATCGGCCGCTGGAAGGAGGTTCA
>CAZENJ010000002.1:0-21241 GCA_964513485.1 uncultured Thermotogae bacterium
GTAAAACTATCTAAGGTGATAAAAATCTTTACCGATAGAGAAGAGCTTGAATCGGAACCGGCAAAGATTTCCCTTCTTTTGTACAGGATCTCTCAGGGAATTAATAAATTGATCCGGGAAAAAGGGAGGGAAAACGACGTCTCTGCCACCCAGATTGAAACGATCATATTTCTGGCCGGAGCCCACCCGAGAAACATGAACGTGGGGTCCATCGCAAGAAGGTTGCAGATCGCCCAGCCGACTGCGTCCCGGGTAGTTGATTCTTTGGTCGATAGAGATCTGGTAAAAAGAGAAAGAAGTCAGGAGGACAGGCGGAAAATAAAGCTGGAATTGACTGAAGCGGGAAAGAAGGTGAAAGAGGAGGTAAGTGAAATAAGCCGGATCCTCAGCGAAGCGGTGCGGGAACTGCCGGAGGAGGGGCAGGACGAGTTGTGTCAGGGTCTAATTAAAATTGCGGGGAAACTTCAGAGTCAGGGCCACCTGAGCATAGCACTGACCTGCCAGTACTGTCGGTATTTCGAGCGGGACGGGGGGAGTTCGGACGAACTGCCCCACCACTGCAGGTTAACCGGCCAGGATCTGGGCGAGGACGAGAGTTATTCGGAGTGGGTTCACAGAGAAAGAGAATCCGGCCTGGATTTATTTCAGTAAGCTAATACATTTCAACACGAAAAACCTGGAGGAAAGACAACATGAGCATGTTCTGTTATCAGTGTCAGGAAGCAGCCGGCAATGAAGGCTGTACGGTAAAGGGCGTCTGCGGCAAGGAGCCGGAGACGGCTAATTTGCAGGATTTGTTAATCTGGCTCTTAAAAGGTATATCCTACTATGGAGAAAAAGCCAAAGAAGAAAGAGTACGGGACGAGGATACTCAGGTATTTGTAACGGAAAGCCTTTTCTCGACGATCACGAACGCGAACTTCGACGACGAGTGGTTTGAAGAAAGGATAAATCGGTCTTATGAGGTCAGAAGTAGGATTCGGGAGAAGTACGAATCCCAGGCAGGAGAACTCGAGGACTCCGAGCTCCCGCAAGCGGCAACCTGGCGATCCCACAACATGGATAAATGTCACGAGAAGGCCCGGGAAGTCGGTGTCATGACGACGGAAAACGAAGACGTTCGCTCTCTCCGGGAGCTCCTTACCTACGGGATCAAAGGTATCGCCGCCTACGCCGATCACGCACAGATCTTGGGTGAGAGCCGGGAAGAAATATACGAGTTCATCCAGAAAGGGCTGGCGGCAACGCTCGATGACAGTCTGGGGGTAGATGATTTACTTGATCTCGTTGTAGAAGCCGGCAAGGTAGCCGTGGAGACAATGGAAGCTCTGGATAAGGCGAATACAGGGGCATACGGAGACCCAGAACCGACGGAGGTCAACATAGGTGTTGGAGACAACCCAGGAATTTTAATCAGCGGCCACGACCTCAAGGACATGGAGGAGCTCCTGGAGCAGACTAAAGGCGAAGGCGTTGACGTCTACACCCACGGAGAAATGCTGCCGGCAAATGCCTATCCGGCCTTCAAGAAGTACGACCACTTCGTCGGCAACTACGGAAATTCCTGGTGGAAACAGAACAAGGAGTTCGAAAAGTTCAATGGTCCCGTCTTAATGACGACCAATTGCCTCGTTCCTCCCGAAGACTCCTATAAGGAACGAGTATACACGACCGGGGTAGTCAGCTTTCCCGGACTTGCACACATAGAGGACAGGAAAAACGGCGGCCAGAAGGACTTCTGGGAGATAATCGACCACGCGAAAGAGACGGAACCGCCGCAGGAGCTGGAATCCGGGACCATACCCGGGGGCTTCGCGCACGACGCCGTCTTGAGTCGAGCAGATGACATTATCAAGGGTATACAATCGGGAGACATCAGGGGCTTTGTCGTCATGGCCGGCTGCGACGGCAGGCACGCTTCCAGGGATTATTACAAGGAAGTTGCCCGGGAACTACCCGACGACACGATTATACTGACGGCCGGTTGTGCGAAATTCCGCTACAACAAGCTCGATCTCGGCACGATCGACGGAATACCGCGGATCCTGGACGCCGGACAGTGCAACGACTCCTATTCACTGATCAAGATCGCCTACGACATCGCCTGGTACGAGCAGAAGGCGGTTACCGTACTGCTGGCTCTGTTGAGCCAGGGTGTAGAAGGGATAAGGCGTGGGTCGACTCTTGCAGCCTTTGTCTCGGAGGAAGTCCTGGACGTAATGGTCGATAAATTTAACCTTAAACCGATAGGATCAGTCGAAGACGACGTGGAGGCCATATTAGAGGAACTCTAGGCTTACAACTTCTTCGGCAGGAGACTTCAGTCTAACCACATTGCCTGACCGCTGGAGCCCCGTGGAGTTGGCGGGGCTTTTATTATTCGCCGGCTGGGCCCGGGAGATTCCGCAGGATTTCTGGCTTTTCGGAAAATAACTTTGCTGGTTGTGGCAAGTTAAGTCACTTTCCCGGACATTCCCGGGCGATCTCCTCCTCGATATCTTTATCTCCGTAAGCTTTGTCAAAATATGCGGAGAACTGACCGGCCAGTTCTCCCGCTCTTCTGTCGTAGGACTCGGGGTTGTCCCAGGTATTTCTCGGCTTTAGCAATTCGTCGGGAACTCCCGGGCAGCTCTCGGGAAAATGCAGGTGAAAGTTTTCGTCCTCCCTGTAACACGCGTCAGCGAGTTCGCCGTCCAGTGCGGCGTTCACCATCGCCCGGGTATGATGAATGTCTATTCTCTCCCCCTCTCCGTAAGGCCCTCCCGTCCACCCGGTATTGATCAGGTATACGTCGGTTCCGTGCTTTCTCATTTTGTCTCCAAGCATCTCGTCGTAGACGTCAGGGTTTCTCGGCATAAAGGGTTCGCCGAAAAAGCGCGAGAAGACGGATTCCGGTTCGGTTACTCCCGTCTCCGTACCGGGGATCTTGCTCGTGTAGCCCATGATGAACCAGAGCATCGCCTGGTTCGGTTCGAGTCTGGAGACGGGTGGAAGCACCCCGTTGGCATCCGCGGTCAGAAAGAGAATGGTCTTCGGGTGATCCGACATGGAGGAGGGCTTGATATTTGTCAGATATTCCAGGGGATAGGATCCACGGGAGTTCGGGGTCAGGCGAGTGTCGTAGAAGTCGAATTTTCCGTCGGGATACATCAGGGCGTTCTCGACTATCGCCCCGTGATCTTCGTAGTCCTCTTCGTGCATGATCGCGTCCCAGATCTCCGGTTCCTCTTCCCTCTCCAGTTCGATCAGCTTAGCGTAGCAGCCGTTTTCGAGGTTGGCGATTCCGTCCTCGCCCCAGCCGTGTTCGTCGTCGCCGAGAAGGGCCCGGCTCGGATCGGCGGACAGGGTCGTCTTGCCGGTGCCGGAGAGCCCGAGGAGCAGGGCGGAATCCCCGGTCTCGTCCTCGTTGGCCGAGCAGTGAAGCGGCAGTACCCCCTCCTCCGGCAGGAGGTAGTTCATCACCGTAAACATCAGCTTTTTTACCGTACCCAGGTAGGCGGAACCGATCACCACGCCGAGGAGCCTGTCGAAGTCCATGGCGACGATCACGCTCGAGGTCTCCCCTCCGGGAAGCTTCCGCAGCCTGCCCTCGTACTTCGAGCCTTCGAGCTTGTCGTAGGGAAGGACGAGGAAGTCGAAAGTGCGGCCGGCAAAAACACTTTTTTCTCTGGTCTCGGGGAGGGGTCTGAACATGTTATAGGTGAAGAGGGCGGTCAGGGCGTGGTCGGTAATTGTACTGGTCGGCAGTGTGAATGAGGGATCGGCCCCGATAGTCCTCTCCGTCCGGTAGAGCTCCTCTTTTCCTTTCAGGATCTTTAGTCCGTCCCGGAAGGCCATATCAAAAGTTTCCTCGCTTATCGGGATGTTATTCGGCGAATCCCAGTCTATCTTCTCCGAGCTTTCCGTCCTCCTGACTATTACCGTGTCCTTCGGCGTTCGAGCGGTGGACTCCGGCGGGGTCCAGGTTGCCAGGGCTCCGTTCTTGCTCACGAATGCCTCCCCCCGGTCCACCGCTTGTCGGATCAGCGATTCCCGGGGAGGATCTTCCCTTACGTTTTTGTGCTCACACGACACTTCCGACAGTCTATCTCTCAACCTCATGTTACCCTCCTTTTTGAGAACCGGGGAGCCAGCCTATCTTTTCAGTCGGCAGTAATTCGGCGAAGCTTAACTTCGGTCTAACCCCCCTGTTACGCGTAACACAGTCTATTTAATATGGACGAGCACTCTATCGACGAATTCCTTTGCTCGTTCGGATTCGGGATTTTTAAAGAAAGTTTCCACTCCCTCGTGTTCCACGACCTGACCGTCTTCCATGAATACTATTTCGTCCGCAACTTCCTTGGCGAAACCCATTTCGTGGGTGACTACTATCATGGTTAGACCACCTTCGGCCAGATCGGCCATAACCTCGAGGACGTCCCTGATCATTTCGGGGTCGAGGGCCGAAGTGGGCTCGTCAAACATTATGGTCTGCGGGTCCATCGCGATTGCCCGAGCTATACCGACCCGCTGCTGTTGCCCGCCGGATAGTTCTCCCGGTTTTTGTCCCGCCTGCTCCGGTATTCCAACCCTTTCCAGGAGCTCCATACCTTTTTCTCTTGCTTCTTTTTTGCTCATGTTAAACACTTTTCTCGGGGCCAGAGTGATATTTTCCAGGGCGGTGAGATGAGGGTATAATTCGAAGTGCTGGAATACCATACCTATTTTAGACCGGAGCTTGTAGATTTTCTTTGTATTCTGAACTTCCCTTACGGACACGCCGTCGACAATCACGTCCCCCTTTTGAAATTCTTCCAGCCCGTTGATACAGCGCAATAAGGTGCTCTTGCCGCAACCGCTGGGGCCACAGATAACGCTGACGTCCTCTCTGTGAATCTCGAGCGAGATCCTATCCAGTGCCTGGACCTCGCCGTACCACTTGCTCACGTCGTCGATCTTGATTAGAACTTCTTCTTCGTTAGCCATTACTCACTCTCCTTCTACTTCTAACCGATTGGAGATCATCGATCCGGCCAGACAGATAACCAGGTATACCACCGCGACGAAGCCGAATATCTCCAGGGATCTTACCTCTCTTGCATTCACCACGGTGGAAGCTCTGACGAATTCCCGCAAACCTATCACGTAAGCGAGCGAGGTATCCTGAAATATTACTATCGTCTGAGTCATCAGACTGGGAATCACCCGTCTCAGGCCGATGGGAATAAGGATATAGCGCACGACCTGAGTGTAGGTGAGACCGGTGGAGTAGGCGGCCTGCATTTCTCCCTTTTTGACTGATTGAAAACCGGCCCTGATTATTTCCCCGAAATAGGTGGCCTCGAATACAATGAACGCAACTATTGCCGAGGGTAAACGACCGATATTGTGCCCGGTGACTATGGGTAAAGCAAAGTATATCCAGAATATCACCATGAGCAGGGGCACGTTCCTGATAAAGTTAATGTATGCACTTACGGGATAGTAAACCCACTTCCTGGAGGATAACCTTCCCAGACCAAGCAAAATTCCCAGCGGAAGCCCCCCGGCCAATGCCAGGGCGAATAATTTTATCGTCGTATAAAACCCGCCGAGCAGTACGGTGGAATTTCTCGAAATTACCGATAAATCAAGACCCACGGCTACTCTCCCCCCAGAAGTCCAGGAATCTTTAACCTTTCTTCAACCCAGCCCATGAAGGCAATTACGCTCAGCCCGATTATCAGATATCCTATTACTGCCGCCGTGATGGATTCAAAACTGTGGAAGGTCCAGGTGCCGATCTTATAGGATTGACCGGAAAGCTCCAGCACGCCGATTGTCATGGCGAGTGCCGAGTTCTTAAACACCGTCAAAAACTCCGTTGTTATAGGTGGAATCATCAAGCGAAACCCGTAAGGAATTATTATGTGTCTGTAAAGCTGGAAATTGGACAGACCGGTTGAAAGGCCGGCGTGGCGCTGACCCCTGGGTACTGAATTAAGCCCGGACCTGATGTGCTCCGCGACTCTGGATGCCGTGTAGACGCCCAGTCCGAATATTGCCATTATCCACGGGAGGTTCTGCAGGCGATTGAACCATTGCCCGACCATCGGGGGTATTACGTAATACCAGAAGAAAAGTTGGACCAGTAGAGGAATATTGCGGAAGAACTCCACATAAATTTTTCCTATCGCCCGGGCTGTTTTGATCGGGAGGGTTCTTATGGTTCCAATGATTATCCCGAGGAAAAGCGCGATACCCCAGCTAATTGACCCGAGAATTAAAGTCTTGAAGAAGCCGTTCAGCAGCCAGTGCCAGTACGGTTCTCTGACAATGACGCCCCAGTCAAATTGATAGCCCATAATATTATGAAGAGCAGGGAGTTACCCCCCTGCTCTTCTTTTACCTCCTCTTATCTATGAATTAATCCTTCTTTGGCCAGACCTGATCGACGTCCGGGAACTTCATTCCTTCCAGGAGATTATTGAACGCCCTGGTCCTCGGTATCGGCGTGGCCGTATCCGGACCCATCCACTTATCGTATATTGCGTCAAAGATCGTGAATTGCGGGTCCTCGCATTCGTCCATGATGCCGAGTTCGGACAGGGTGTCCAGTTCCGCGGAACACTTGGCGTCCAAAGTCCAGATTAAGAAGTTGTTGACGAAATCTTTCCAGTCGGAGTCATTTTCCCGCATCATCCAGCCGTACGGTTCTGCGTGGATGGATTCTTTGATTATGACGTAATCATCCGGGTTTTTGGCACTGGCCTTGAGCCCCGTAAGCAAGCTGGTATCGGTAAAGTAGGCATCTACTTTCTTCGTCTGCAGTGCCTGGAAACCCCTGGCGTGGGTTTCGACTACGACGACGTTTCTGGGGTTTATCTCGCCCGCATCGACTTTCTCCTGCAGGGCTTTTAGGTTCGTCGTAGCGCGCATCGAACCGACTATCTTGCCGTCCAGGTCTTCCAGCGAGTCTATTCCTTCTCCCTTTCGGACCATAAAGACCGTTTCGGAGAGGAAATAGGGCAAGCTGAAGTCCAGCACGTCATCCCTGGGAGCAGTGTGAGTGGAAGAACCCATCTCGATATCAATCGTTCCCTGAGCAACTATGGGAACCCGACTCGCTCCGGCAAAGGGAATTTGCCTGACCTTAACCTCTCTCCCGACTCTCTCTTCCAGTTTGTCCGCAAGCAGGAATGCCATATCCTGGGAAAAACCTATCATATCCCCGTTTTCATCGACGTAAGCAAATGGCCTTGCCGCCTCTCTGCAGCCTACCTTGAGAACTCCCGTCTTTTTTACCTTTTGAATGACGCCTTTGTCCTGACCGAGTGCAGCTGTCGCGAGAGAAATTACCAATGCAATCGTCAGGAAAACTACCAAAACTGACCTGTAATTTTTCATTCTCGACCTCCCTTTTTCGGGGTTTTGTGAGTTTCTCCAATTTACCGGGTTGAGTTCACCTGGCCCTACCACCTCCCTGTGGAAAGTAAAAATCAATTATTTCTTAGCTCGCCTTTGCCGGAAAGAAAGTTAAAGTGGGCATCCATGGCAGTTGCAAGAGAAGCACCGTCTTCGTTTTTAAAAGAGCGAAATATTTTTTTGTGAATTTGCAGAGACCGGTCGAATCTTTCCGGATTTTCTTCATAGTAGCAACGCCTTTCTTCCTGCCAGAGCTCTTCGTCCATATAGGAGAGCAAGCTCTTCATAATACTCTTTAATACCGTGTTGCCCGTTGTTTCCGCAATTGAAAGGTGAAATTGCTTATTGAAGGATATGTACTTCTCCATGGCCTGTTTATCTGCCGCCCGACACATCCGTTCAAGAATTTCTTCTAAGTCTTCCAGATCCGAGTTTTCCATCTTCTCCATGGCCAAATCCGCGACCGGTTTTTCGATCGTTGCCCTCGCTTCAAACATTTCACCGGGGCTGGTGTTCTTTCTCAGTACAAGCAGGGCTTTCTTCTGGGATGCGCCGTTTTTCTTGCCGATTTTTCTGCTCAAATGCGTTCCCTGCCCGGCTCTGCTGGTTATAACTCCTGTTAACCGAAGAGCTGCCAGCGCTTCCCTGACGGAGGTCCTGCTGACACCCATCATTTGAGCGAGCCTGTCTTCAGTGGGCAGACGATCTCCGACCCCGTATTTGTCGGAACTAAGTTCTTCCAAAAGCTGATCCAGGACGAAGCTGGACTTTTTTGTGGATTCGAACTTTTCGAAGGACATTTTATCCATTGCCCCGAAGGCTGACTTTTTAAGTGGTTCCACTACCTTCCAGAGTTATACCGTCTACCCCGAATAACCACAGATATTTGGGACTGTCCCCAGAGGTTATGAGCAGAAGTAAGAGCGAAAGCTATTGGGTTTTTCGAAGAAAAGAGCGATCAAAGCCGTGAAGTGTAAAGTTAACGGGCCAATTTCGTCGATTAAGAGAAAAATTTCCCCTCTGTAGTTTGAAATGTATTATAAAATATTTAAGAAAATGATGCAAATTTTGGGCGGAGATTGGCGGAAATCTTTGTCCTGCGGGGAGTCAAGTATGCTGACCCACCTTCGGTATTCCTCCTTCAAAACTACCCGGCGAGAGAGTTCTTTATTTTGCAGTCAAATATCGGTATTCTGTTGGTAGGTTCCGCCAGTGTTTTTACAGATGTCGGCCCCTGGCGTAGCTCAAAGCACCGAGTCAGAAGGGGATGTAATTTTGGGAGGCTTGCCGGACCGGTATTGTCCTTCCCCTTATCTCTGAGAAAGTGCCGTCACGAGGAGGTAAAATGAAGAAAGGGTTTGACTGGTGGGAAGAAGTAGTTGCGGACTGTCAGGAGGTCATCCGGATACCCAGTCTTTCCGGGCAGGAGAAAGAGCTGGCTGATTTTCTGGAAGGGAGGATGAAAGAGCTGGATTACGACGAAGTCAGGCGGGATGAAGTCGGTAACGTGATCGGAAAGGTCGAAGGGGATGAGAAGCTCTCAACTGTCGGGTTCTCGGCGCATATGGATCATGTAAGCCCGGGGGACGAAAGCAAGTGGGAATTCCCGCCTTATTCCGGAGCAAGGTCCGGCGGCTACATACACGGCCGAGGGGCGAGCGATACCAAGGGTGCTATTGCAACCCAGCTGTATCTCCCGCGATTGCTCGACGAGGCGAAGACGGAGCACGGCGACGTTTACGTCGTCTTCGTGGTGCTGGAAGAAGTAGGAGGCTTCGGGTCGGAGCAGCTGGATAAATCTGACCTGGATTATCTGATTCTGGGCGAGCCGACTGCGAACGAGCTCAGGATAGGCCACAGGGGCAGGATCGAGCTCGAGCTCAAAGTGAAGGGGAAATCTGCCCATGCGAGCGTACCGGAAAAGGCAGAAAACCCACACTTTCCGATGGCAGAGTTTATGTCAAAGTTTGCGGCGCTTGAAATGAAAAGTGCGGGGAGAAAGTCCAGCGCGGCCCCCACCTTATTTTCCACGGATCAGGAAAGCCCGAACGTGATACCGAGCGAGTGTTCGCTGATAATCGACTGGAGAACGATCCCGGGTGAAACCGAGACGGAAGTGAAGGGAAGAGTTAAGAAGATCTTACCCCCCGCAGGTGAACTAAGGGTGGTGGAAAGCGAGATAGAAACTTACACGGGATCGACGTTTAGGCAGAAAGGGGTAAGACAACCGTACTATATCGAATCCGACCACAGAGCCGTCGAGGAGGCGGAAAAAGCGGTAAAAAAAGTTCTTGAGAGAGAAGTTGACGTCTCATGGTGGGATTTTGCGACCGACGCGGGATTTTTTGACGACGCCGGAATACCGGTTATCGGATTTTCTCCCTGCGAAGAAGGTTATGCTCACACCTCCGAGGATAGGGTTAGCCTCGCATTAATGAAGGAGGCGCTAAAATGTTATCCTGAAATCGCCGGCCGGCTCTCGGCCATTAAATAAGGAACTCGGGCCTCGAGCTTCCCCCGGGAAACCATTAAGACGGCTTGGAAGCTCAAAGTCAATTACTCCGCCCTTCCGGGCGGGGTTTGTAGAAAAACCTAATTTAAAACTAACAACTACGTACTTCGAAAACGGGAGACCCAGCATGCCACCTGTACGCCGTTTTCGTGTTCCACCAGTTCCGGTTCTTCCTCTTCGCATCTATCTATCTTTTTCGGACACCGCGGCGCGAAATTGCAGCCCGGAGGAGGGTTGACCGGACTGGGCACGTCTCCCGGCAGGGGAACTTCCTCGATCCTGTGCTCCGGGTCCGGAAGAGGGACGGATTCGAATAGCCCTTTCGTGTATGGATGGAGCGGGTTGAAGAAAACTTCCCCGGTATCGCCCACTTCGACGATCTTGCCCAGATACATCACGGCGATCCGGTCCGAGATAGTCCGAATTAGATTGATGTCGTGGGAAATGAAGACGTAGGTTAAACTCAACTGGTCCATGGTCCTTCGCAGCAGCTTCAGTATCTTCGTCTGAACGCTGACGTCCAGCGCCGAGGTGGGCTCGTCCAGAAATAGAATTTCCGGCTCGACGGCCAGGGCTCTGGCCACACCTACTCGTTGTTTTTGCCCCCCGCTGAGCTCGTGCGGGTACCGAATCATGTGCTCCTCGCTTAGCCCCATGGTCTCGAGCAATTCGACGATCCGATTGTAAGTCATCTCCTCGCTGTCGCATAAATCATGTATCTTTATCGGCCGGCTCAGTATTTCTGCCACCGTCATTCGCGGGTTCAGGGAGGAATGAGGATCCTGAAACACCAGCCCCATCCGGCCCCGCGCTTCAACCAGGCGCTTTCTATCGAATTTTACCACGTCCTCCCCCCGTAAGAGAACCTCCCCTTCCGTGGGTTCGATTAGTCGCAGCGCCGCCCTGACCAGAGTCGACTTGCCGCAGCCCGATTCGCCGACCAGGCCAAGTGTTTCTCCCTGGTAGACCTTCAGGTTGACCCCGTCGACGGCTTTGACCGTACCTTCCGGGGAATCAAAGAATTTCTTCAGGTTTCTTAATTCTAATATGGCGTTCATGGCGATCCTTCCGGTTCTTGAGCCTCGATTTTATGACAGGCGACCTCGTGGTCGGGCCCGACTCGTTTTAACCGGGGGACTTCCCCGGAACAATTTTCACCCTTTTCTTCACACCGGGGATGGAAGCGGCAGCCGGTCGGGGGGTTGATCAGGCGGGGCACGGAGCCCGGGATCTCTTCCAGATCACTCAGGCTGGTTTCCACGCCCGGCACGGAATGGACCAGCTTTCTGGAATAGGGGTGCAGTGGCTCGTGAAAGAGTTCCATAACCGAGAGGTTCTCGACGATCCGCCCTGCGTACATGACTGACACGCGGTCGCAGATTTCACTGATAACGGCCAGGTCGTGTGTAATGTAAAGGATGGAAGTAGCCAATTCCTCTTTGATTTCTCTGAGGACTTTGATAAATTGAGCCTGAATCGAGACGTCCAGCGCCGTAGTCGGCTCGTCCGCTATCAACAGGGAAGGATTGCAGGACAGCATCATCGCTATCATAACGCGTTGCTTCATGCCGCCGCTTAGTTCGTGGGGGTAGCGTCTGAGCAGCTGGACGGCATCGGGCAACTTGACCTTCTCCAGCATTTCCACAGCCAGATCCCTGTTCTTCTCCCGCCCGGCATTCTGGTACATCTTGGTCGCTTCCGTAATCTGTTCTTCCACGGTAAAAACGGGGTTGAGCGAGGAGCCGGGATCCTGAAATATCATGGCTATTTCCTTTCCGCGGAAGTTCTTTTCCAGCTCCCGTTCGCTTTTATCCAGGAGGTCTTCTCCTTTATAGATAACTTTTCCGCGTTTGATCCGGGCGTTCTGGTCCAGCAATCCAAGCACCGTAAGTCCTGTCACGCTTTTACCGCAGCCCGTTTCGCCGATTAAACCGGTGACGGACTTGCCTCTGGCGGAGAAAGTTACCCCGTCCAGGGCTTCGACTTCCCCCTCTTCCGTGTCGAAGGAAACCGCCAGATCCTCTATTTCCAGAATATTCTCGTCTCTGTCAGTATTTCCGTTATTCGTCATTTTTTCAGCCCGATTCATTTCAGAAGATATCCGATGATCTGATGGAAATTAACGCTGTGACGTGGTCGGGTCGAGGGCATCCCGCAGACCATCTCCCAGAAAATTAAACCCAAGTACTGTGAACATTATGAATAGACCGCCGAAGGTCGAAATCCACGGTGCTTCGAGCAGATAATCCCGCCCGGCACTGACCATGGATCCCCAGGACGGCGTCGGGGGCTGGACGCCCACCCCGAGAAAGCTGAGCGTGGCGCTCGCTATGAGAGCCGTGGGCATCATAATTGCCATCATGACGATCGCCGTCGGCAGCGCGTTGGGCAGAACGTAACGGGCAATAACCGAGTAAGAGGGTTCGCCGATGGAGTAAGCCGCCTCGACGTAATCCTCTTCCTTGATCGATAATATCTTGCTGCGGACCATTCGGGCGTAGGTGGTCCAGCCCACTATCCCCAGGGCGATGACGACGTTGTAGATTCCCTGCCCCATGATACCGGCAATCGCCATGGCGAGAACGATGACCGGAAAGGACCGCAGGACGTCCACCAGCCGCATAACTATTTCGTCCACCCAGCCCCCGAAGAAGCCGGAAATCAGCCCCATAAAGACCCCGATCGAACCTTCGAACAGGATGATAAGCACGCCGATCTGCAGAGCTATCCGGGAGCCGTAGAAGAGTCGAGACAATACGCAGCGCCCGAGGTTATCCGTCCCCAGCGGAAACTCCAGCGAGGGCCCCTCCAGCTTGCGCAGGGGGCGAGTAACGTAAGGGTCGTGGGGTGAAATAACGGGAGCCAGAAGCGCGATCAATATCACTATTATGACTATCGAGAGGCCGACCAGGGCCAGTCTGTTTCGCTTAAACCTCAGCCAGATAAGGTAAAACTGACTGGTTCTTCTCCGCCTTAACTCTCTGTCGGCTCGCTTCTGCTTCCCCTCGCCCTTTTTTGTCCCCATGTTTATCCCCCTTCCAGTTTTATTCTCGGGTCGACGAACGTGTACAGAATGTCAGCCAGGAGGTTTGCCAGAACGACGGCGACCGCTATTAGCAGAAGGATTGCCTGGACAACCGGGTAATCCCGGGCCAGCACGCTATTGACGAGTAAAGATCCAAGACCGCCCCAGGAGAAAACGATTTCGATCACGACGGAACCACCGATTATCCAGGGCAATCTGAGTGCCAGCATAGTGACAATTGGAATAAGCGCGTTCCGGAGCGCGTGTTTGGCCACGACGAGGAATCTTCCCACGCCCTTGGCTTTGGCCGCTTTGATGTATTCTTGGTTCAGTACTTCGAGCATCTCCGCCCGCATTGGTCGGGCAAACCAGGCCTCCTGTCGCAGTCCCAGGGTTAAGGCGGGCAGAATTACCGACGTTATCCCCGTCATTCCACCGATCGGCACCAGGCGCAATTTCAACCCGAAGACGTAGAGCAACAGTATACCGAGCCAGAAGGACGGCATCGAAATCCAGAACATTGCCTGAGTCGTACAGAGGTAATCCAGCCAGCTATTCTTGCGCAAGGCCGCCCCGACGCCGAGCAGCACCCCCAGTACCACGGAGATAAACAGTCCGGCACTGGTCAAGATCAGAGTTATGCCAATTCTCTCGGCCACCACTACCGTTACCGGCCTGTTCCAGCGAATTGAGGTGCCGAAATCTCCCCGGACGATGTTTTTTAACCAGGTTAAATACTGAATCGGCAGAGGTCGGTCCAGATTTAATTTTTCCTTCAGGGCCTGAATGTTTGCCTCGGTTGCGTAAGGGCCGAGCATTATTTGTGCCGGATCCCCGGGAGTGAGATGCAAGATTAGGAATGCGATCAGGGTTACGCCAAGGACGATCGGAATCGTCTTCAGGCAGCGCTTTAAGATATATTTGGTTCTCCTGGACATATTTAAACCCGCTGTGGCTCTAGTCTCTTTCTGCTCCCGGGTTCGATGGGTCTGACGAAGTTCGTATTTTTCCCCACTTTCTTACCCACCGGCGCCATTATTGGTAACAATTATTAACTTTTGTGGTTCAAAGGCAAATAGCCCTCGCCCTTTGGCTCCCGGACGGGTCTCCCGGGCGGACTTTCGAATAAATGAAAGGGGCTCACAGGTTATGTAAGCCCCTCGTCTCTAAGAAATTTTCACTACTTGAAGCTCCACAAGTTGATGTAATAGATCGGTCGCATAAATACGTTCCAGAGGTTATCCGGTATCGAAAGAGCTGCGTTATAGGCGTCGCCGACTTCCGGCCAGTAGAGGGGGTACGAGGCGACGTCGTCCATAGCTATTCTCTGGACTTCCCTGTAGAGCTCCCACCGCTCTTTCTGGTCTACGGTCTCCCTGATCTGGTTTATTAACTTCGTTACCTCTTCGTTCTCGTAAACGCCGAAGACTTCGTTCCATCCGGATTCCGGATCCCATATTTCGATGAAGCTGAACGGTGATGGAGTGCTGCCGCTCCAGCGTTCCCGGAACATCGGAGCTTCTCCCTTGGCGGTTACGTCGAGATAGGTTCCCCATTCTAGCGTCTTTACCTCACAGTCTATCCCGATCTGCGAAAGCTGTCGGGCGATTTGCTGTGCTTCGGTGACCCTTTCGTTGTAACCAGAAGGAGCGTATATAGCTGTCTTGAACCCGTCGGGATATCCCGCCTCTTCGAGCAGTTCTTTGGCTTTTTCCAGGTCCTGCTCGTAAGCTTCCGCGTCAGTGGCGGAGGCGGGGTGAAAGGCCGGCACCCTTCCCACGGCGGGAGTGGCCATCTCTCCTCTAGTTAAAACTATCAGCTCGTGCCGGTTCACGGCGTAAGCGACGGCTTTCCGCAGTCTTTTATCGCTAAAGATTGAGTCATCTCGTTTGTTGAAACAAATTCGGTGGTCCTCCATCTTCTGATAGGTGCCGAAGCTCAGATCCAGGTCCTTCTTCTTTAAGTTCATGAATTTATCCGCGGGCATCTCAGGCACGTAGTCTACCTCGTGCGTCTGCAGCGCCATGATCAACGAGGAAAGTTCGGGATAAAATTTGAAGTGCGCCGTTTCGATGTTTGCCTCTTTGCCCCAGTAGTCTTCGTTCTTTTTCAGGGTAATTCGCTGTCCGGGCTTGTGATCAACGAACTCGTAGGGTCCGGAACCGACCGGATCCTTCTCGTAGCCGCCCCAGCCGACTTCCTCGATGTAGTCCTTGGGAAGGACGTGATTGCGCAGGCGCGCGCTGGTTAAAAAGGTCACGTCCCTTTCGCTTAGAACTACCTTGAGCGTGTATTCATCCACGAGTTCCAGGCTATCGATTGATTTGTAATAGCCCCGATGTGGCGAAGCGAGATCCTTGTCCAGGAATGATTCGTACGTGAATTTGACGTCCTCGGCGGTCAGAGCCTCCCCGTTCTGGAAGTTAATACCCTCTTTGATCTTGAAGACGTAGATCTTGCCCCCTTCTCTCACCTCGTAACTTTCGGTTACTGCTCCTTCCGTCGTGTACTCACCATTTTCGTTGACCTCTATCAACGGATCACAAATTGCACTCAGGACGAAATCGGTTTCCGTATCCTGATACGTAATCGGATTTAACTTTGACGGTTCAACCTGGACACCGATCGTTACTTCGTCCTGCCCGGCAGCGGTGATCGCGGGTAGCGTGAATAGAAGAAGCAGGATTAGGGTTACGGAAATGGACAGACAATACTTCGATTTAAACATTTTTTACCTCCTCAGTGTAAAAAATAGAAATTTCGAACAGACCCTGCGAGCCGTTTTGTTTGCCCGTAATTTCACCTCCGTTCTTACAGGCCTCCAATTTGTCAACTTTTTCAGCCCGGCACCCTGTGGTGTAGCTTTATCTAAATTGGGACATCCCGGGGATTTAATTATACGCGATAATTTCCCCGGTGAGAGTTTAACCAAATCCGCGCAAAAAACCAAAAATCGACCCGGTTGATAATCTCGGTCCGCTCACCTTTTCACGTAGGGGATGGCATGCCCCGGCCCCCAATTTACCGCTGCCTCCTGAGTTTCGGGTCCAGAATATCCCGCAGGCCATCTCCGAGTAGATTTACGCCCAGCACGGTAATGGATATGGCGAGGCCGGGAAAAATCATTATCCAGGGAGCCGTCCAGATATAAGATCTGCCGCGACTGAGTATCGAGCCCCAGCTGGGCGTCGGAGGTTGAGTTCCCACGCCGAGGAAACTGAGCGACGCCTCGATCAGAATGGCGGAAGCTACACCCATCGTCGCGATCACGAGGACGGGCCCCAGAACGTGCGGTAGGATGTGGTGTGTTACGATTCTTATTCGTGAAGCCCCTATGGACCGCGCCGCTTCGACGAAATCCTTCTCCTTTACCGTTAAGGTCTGACCCCGGGTAAGGCGGCAGGTATAGGTCCAGTAGGTAAAGCCCACGGCAATAAATATGTTTATCAATCCCGGGCCGAGGGCGGCCATTATGCCCAGTGCCAGGATCAGCGGCGGCAGGGATAGCATGATGTTCGTCAGACCCATAATCAGATCATCCACCTTCCCCCCGACGATGCCAGCCGTCAGGCCGAGTATCGTCCCGATCAGAGTATTAATGCTCTGAGCGATTAGACCGACCATGAGGGAGATTCTGGCTCCGAAGATTATCCGGCTCAGCAGGTCGCGGCCCTGACGGTCCGTTCCGAGAAGAAACTTCCCCCCGGGTGGCTCCAGCGTGTGGAGCAAATTGGCGTCCTTCCAGGGGTGGTAAGGGGCGATCCACGGCGCAAATATCGCCACGATTATTACCAGAAGGGTAATTATCGACCCGGTAAGCAGCAAGCGGTTTGATTTAATAACTTCCAGGGCGTTTTTTAATTTGTCCATGTCATTTATCAGGTGTACCTAATCCTGGGGTCCAGGTAAGCGTACAGCACGTCGACAAGCAGGTTAAGAACTATGAAAGTAATTGCAAATATCAGAATGCAACCCTGGACTGCCGGGATGTCCCGCCGGAGAATCGATGTCACGATAAGGTTTCCCAGACCGGGCCAGCTAAAGACCTTCTCGACCACGACCGTGTTGGCGAGCATCGTACCCAGCTGCAGGCCGGAGACGGTAATCACCGGCAGGAAAGCGTTGCTGAATATATGCTTCGCCTGGACCAGTCGTTCCGACAGCCCTTTGGAGCGGGCAGTTCTGACGTAGTCCTCGGAGATTACGTCCAGTACTGAGGCCCTTGTCGTCCGCGCCAGAAGGGCAATGAGTGGAATGCCCAGGGTAATGGAGGGGAGAATGTAGAACGCGGCTCTGCCGCCCCCATAGCCCGATGCGGGCAGTACTCCCAGGATTACCGCGAAAAAATACATCAGCATAAGCCCGACCCAGAAACGCGGCGCGGAGATTCCCATAATTGCTCCGCCCGTAGTAAAAAGGTCCAGGTAGGACCCGTGCCTGATCCCTGCGACGAAGCCGAGCAGGACGCCGACGATCGTTGAGCCCAGTCCCGCTACGCCAACAAGGGTTAAAGTGGCCACCAGCTTGTTTGCTATCAGCCCGGCTACCGAAGAGTGCGTCCGGTACGATGTTCCGAGATTACCCCGGAGCAGGTTGAATAGGTACTTGAAATACCGGACGTGAATCGGGTCGTCCAACCCCCATTTTTCCCTGATGTTTTTTATCATTTCTTCGCTCTGACCCTTCCGCGAGGCTCCGGCGAGCAATGCCGCATCCCCGGGAAGGATATTGAGCAGGAAGAACATGATCGTTAGCAATACCAGCAGGGTCGGGATGATCTGAAGCAACCTTCTTGTGATGTAAGATATCATAGAAAATATAACGGGGGGATAACTAAATCCCCCCGTTTGATCCTTTTGTTAGTTAAGTCTAGGACCTGGGACTATCCTCGTCGACCCAGACCTCACTTAACGGCTGGTATACCATATCCTGAGGTACAGCTTTTATACCGTGTACCCAGGGCTGGTGAATTCCGACCGCCTTGTTGTAATTGAAGAACCAGACGGGCGCGTCCTCTTTTATCATTTTATCCGCTTTCTGGATCAGTTTTTTTCTTTCGGCGAAGTCGGTTTCCTTCATGGCCTGTTCTATCAGTTTGTCGAATTCCGGGTTGCTATAGCCGGAGAAGTTACCGGCCTGTCGTGGGACTTCGGACCAGAATACTTTCATGTAATTCAGAGACGTGATTTCGCCGCCGTTGGACCAGATGAATGCCTCGAAGTCACCGTTTAGGACTCTTCGCTCAAACGTGGCGCCGTCCAGCAGAACCGGCTTGATCTTAAATCCGACCTCGTCCAGGAAGGGTTTTATTGTCTCGACCATCGGCGTGCCCCAGGCAGGGTGGTCTCCGCCCAGTATGGTCAATTCCAGCGGGTTTTCCTGGGAATATCCTGCCTCGTTCATCAACTCTCTGGCCTTTTCCGGGTCGTGGCTGTATGGTTCCAGATCCGGGTCAAATGCCGGGGAAGAGCTGGGCAGCCAGCCCGAGGCGGGGTAAGCCTTGCCGTTTAGCACTTTATCTATGATCAGTTCCTCGTCCAGTGCGTAGTTGAAAGCCCGGCGAATTCTTACGTCCTGAAGTTTTTCTCGCTTCATGTTAAACGTGACGTTTCTCGTCCAGAGTTCCGCCGTCTCGACCATGAGGTCATCGTATTTTTCGTTGTTTTTGTACTGTTTGTACTGGGCCGGGTAAACGATATCGAAGTCCAGCTGATTGGACTTGAAGGCGGCGACTCTTGACGGTGCTTCGGGCATAACTTTGAAGACGATTTTGTCGAGGTACGGCCCTTTTCCGTAATAATCATCGAATTTTTCGACTACGACGCTTGAACCCCGGTTCCATTTGACGAACTCGAATGCCCCGCAACCTATCGGGTTGTTCGTGAAGTTATCCCCGACTTCTTCGACGACTTCTTTCGGCACGATACCCGAATTGTAGTTAGAACCGCCGGCTACGTTATACAGGAAATTAGGTTGTACCCTTGTCAGGCGAATCTCCAGCGTGTATTCGTCCAGAACCTCTATTCCGCTTACCTCATCTGCCTCGCCGTTCGAGAATGCCTCGCTGCCCTCGACGAACTTGAACAGGTCCGGGGCTACGGAGGCGACATCGGGGTCAACTAATCTTTCAAACGTGTATTTTACGTCCGCTGCCGTGACTTTGGAACCGTTGTGAAATTTAACGCCTTCTCTGAGGTGAAAAGTGTAAGTGAGCCCGTCTTCACTGACATCCCAGCTTTTGGCGACGCCGGGCTCTATTTCCAGTGAAGTCGGGTCGATTTCTACCAGCGTATCAAATATCGTCCTGAATACAAGTGTGGACTGATTTCTATTCGAAAACGCCGGGTCAAGCGACGTAATCGATCCTTGATAGGGCGCCGGAAAGTTTAGCGTGCCCCCTTCTCTCGGTTCTGATTCTGCAACAACCGGGATAAAACTGGTGAGGCTCAACGAAAGAACTAACAAAAACACTATTAAAACTTTCTTAGTCATACTAACCTCCTGAAACTTGTTGGGTAGCCGTTACGGGCCCGGAATCCGTCCGTCGACGCACGGGTTGCTGCCGACTCTTATTCTCTGAAACTAACTTGACTCCTGCTAACACCTCCAAAAAAGCTCGAAAATTCTCCAGCTACTTTAGAATAACAATTTAATTGACCTAATAATAAGGTAATGTAAGGTTTTATATCAAATTATTTGGAAGAATTTTAACTTGACTGGTAAAGATAAAACTTGTTAAACAAGTAGGTTTTGCAATACCATCACGGCGTCCCCGTGAAGACATTTGTCCTCAAGATGCCCTAAAGGGCGGAGTATTTTGTTTTGTCAGGGGTATACTTTGGGAGTGGAATTATTTTCTTGCGGGTAGAAGTTGGTGCCGTTAGTTTTTGTATTAGTTCCGGGTGAAGCCGGCAAGAAATGTGGATGAAAGTGATAATTGACTATTATGCTCGGATAACCCACTGGAGCCTTAATTGGTGCATCCGGTGGTCTCGTGTTTGAAACGAATTTGGGAGGTTTCTATGGATCTGGCAATTATCGACGTGGAGGTCTTCGGCTCTGGTGATGAAGCGGAATTGGCAGCTGTCGGAATCGATGAAGGAAGGATTTCTATGCTGGGGAGCGAGAAGCAAATACTGGACGAATCCGATTCGGATACGAAAGTAATCGACGGTGAGGGCGGCACCCTGATACCAGGGTTCAACGATTCCCATACGCATTTCGCCGGCATGGGCGTAAGCATGGCGGAATACCTCGATCTGGGCGAGGTGCCTTCAAAAGCAGAATTGTTGCGTCAGGTCGAAAAAGAGGCCCGGAGGAAGCCTGATGGTGAGTGGGTAATCGGAATTGGCTGGGATGAAAGCAACTGGAGCGGTGATCGGGAGTTTATGCGCAAAGAAGAGATCGACCGCGTTGCCCCGGACAACCCCGTATCGCTTCGACGAATCGACGGCCATTTGTCGTGTCTGAATAGCTTTGCCCTGGAGAAGCTGGACTTCGACCCCGAGTTGGAAGGATACGAACTCGAGGGCGGGGAGCCGACGGGACGTATCATGGAGGAAGCGCGATACGTGATAAGGCAGGAAATCGAACCTGATATAGGCCAGCTCGAGAGAGGGATAGTAGAAGCCGCCGATAAGGCTCACCGGCTAGGGGTAACCTCAATCCACGACGTACATATTAATAAGAGTAAATTTAAGGCCTACCAGAATTTGAGGCGGTCCGGCGAATTATCCATCAGGGCCCGCGTCTATTTTGAACGTGATTTGCTTGACGACATTATAGATCTGGGCCTGATGACGGGATTTGGCGACGACATGCTTTCCCTGGGAGGTCTAAAGTTATTTACCGATGGCTCGATCGGGGCGAAGACTGCCTGGGTCAAGGACGGCTATCTTGACGAGTCGGATAATCACGGAACCCCTATCTGGGATCAGGAAGAGCTCAGGCAGACGATGGCCCGGGCGCACGAGAACGGTCTCCAGATAGCCACCCATGCTATAGGCGATAGAGCGGTCTCGGAGGTTCTGGATGCCATGGAGGAGGTTACTTCCGGGGAGGATAAGGGGCTGCGTCACCGGCTGGAACACGGCGAGATGTTGACCGAAGAAAATCTCAAACGAACGAGGTCCCTCGGCATGGTTGCTTCGATGCAGCCAAACTTTATCGGCGAATGGGGACTGCCGGGCGGAATGTACGAAGACAGGTTCCCGGAGGAGCAGGTAGAGAAGCTCAACCCGCTGCGGCGGGTTCTGGACGAGACCGGCCACCCGGCGCTGCTGATGGTCGACGGCGTGTCGTCGATCGCCTCGATCGAC
>CAZENJ010000002.1:21251-42684 GCA_964513485.1 uncultured Thermotogae bacterium
TTCTGGACGAAGGTATTCCTCTGGCGTTTGGCTCGGACTGCATGCCCTTCGATCCGCTGTACGGAGTTGCCTCCGCGGTAAATACGCCGTACCCGGCCCAGAAACTTACGCCGGAGCAAGCGATAAGGGCTTATACGAACGGTTCTGCTTATTCGGAGTTCATGGATGAAAAGAAAGGTATGCTTGCCGAAGGCGGGTTAGCCGACCTGGCTCTGCTCGACGGAAACCCCGAGGAGAACCCGGAAGATATCGATTCCCTCGCGGTGACTCTAACCGTTCTGGACGGTGAGATAGTATTCCGGGAATAAAGCGCCGCTAATAGGGTAGTCGCAAGCCGGGAGTTATTATGAGTAGAAAGAGAGTCGGTTTTATCAAAGGTGACATGGGGGGAAATCGGGTCATCCTGCTGGACGGCAGGGAAATTCCCGAGAACAGGGAGCTGGAAAAGGCACTGGATGCACTCGATCCGGCTCGGCTGGAGGGCCATCAGGCCGGAGTGCTTTACGAGGGAGAGGAAGAAAACGAAATTTCTGCCAAAATTATTACCATTACCGGCGAAACTTACATCAGTATGTGTGGCGGACTGACCCAGATTCTCGGTCAGGCGCTGCCCGAGGACTCCTTCCTCGATGATTTTTCTCTGGTGGTCTCTGAGCCGAAAACCGAGATAACCCTGAGGACCGATGCGGGGCCCGTCGGCATTACGGTGGAAATGGAAGGAGGCGACGTGCTGGACACGCGGACCGGGATGAACTCCTTCGTCGAAGAATGCTACGATATCGGAATCACCCCTGTTAACACCGCCGGCGTAAGATCCTATAAAGTCGGAGACGCCCACTGCGTCGAAGTTGACGATATTTACGAAGAATACCCAGAAGCCGACCTGGAAAGTATCGGGGAGACGACACTGAAGATATTGCGAAAAATACAGCGTGATTACCTGGAGCAATTTTATCCCGACAGCCCCGGGATGACTTTTTCCGTGTACGATCGCAACCCCCGGCGAGGTGGCGACGTAAGGGTAATCTTTCCTCACCAGGTCGTCACGGGACACGTGGAGCCCTCCTGCGGTACCGGAACGACGGTTATCGGGCTGGCGATGGTTGAAAAGGGTCAGCTTCGACAGAATGGAACGGCTCGTCTGATTGCGGAGAGCGGTGGAGGCGTTGACGGGGTCGGAGGGCCGGAGAAGACGAACCTCGAGCTCGAAATCAGGGCCGGAAAAGTAAAGTCGGCCAGCTTTGGCCATGATTCGGTGAAGATCATCGCTGTCGGCGATCTCTGGCTCTAATTTGTAGAATTAGAATAACACCCGGATTTAGCTTCCGCGAAAGTTTGCCGGTCGAACGAGGGGGGCGAGGCTGCTTTCTCTTATCGGACAACTCGCTGACTGCAGGACTCGGCGTCGGATCGGGTCGGATATGAACTTCCCTCTGTAACTTCTATCTGTCTATGAGCGGGTAGTAGAAAATAAATTGATAGCTTTTCATTTTGTTGTTATGATAAGAAGCAAAGATGGAGGTGATAGAAGCCCGGTGAAAGGAGTAGTTTCTGAGAAGTTAAACTAGCTGAAATATCAGTATTCAGCCAGTGCAATTTCCACAAACACAGGAGGTATATTATGAGCAGGAAAAGTTTCTTTGTCCTCGTAGTAATGGTCCTGGCAATAGGGTTGATTTCAGCTCCGCTGGTTTCCCTTGCGCAGAGCGAAGATTCCGAAGAGGAGCTGGATGTCGCGGTTGTAGTTAAAATTTCCGGCATACCCTGGTTTAACAGGATGAAAGAAGGAGTCAAGCAGGCAGCCGAAGATTTTGACGTAAACGCCTTCCAGCAGGGTCCGTCAACCGCCGACGCCGCGGCTCAGGTTTCCGTCGTCGAGGACCTGATTGCCCGGGGAGTTGACGCTATCTGTGTGGTTCCAAACAATGCGAAGTCGCTGGTCCCCGCATTCAATAAAGCGAGGGATGCCGGGATAACGGTTCTGACGCACGAGTCCCCGTTCTTTACCGAAGCCCAGGAGTACGATATCGAAACTATCAACAACACAGAGTACGGGAAAATGGCGATCGACCAGATTGCCAAACGGACTGAGGGCGAAGTAGGTTACGTCCAGTTCGTCGGCAGCCTTACTGTTCCACTCCATAACTACTGGGCCGATACCGCTGTCGAGTACGCGAAAGAGGAGTACCCGCGAATGAAGGAGCTTACAGAAAGACTTCCGGTCGCGGAAAGTCAGGAAGATTCCTACCGATCGGCGCTCGATTTAATCCGAAAATACGGACCGGAGCTCGACGCGATCATCGGCTGGGGCAGTCTGGGACCTCCGGGAGCGGCGCAGGCAGTGAGAGAAAAGGGTTTGAGTGACGAGATCATCGTCGGTGGAAGCTCGCTGCCCTCACAGGCCGCTGCTTACCTCGCGGACGGCTCGATGGATTGGCTGCAGCTATGGGACCCGAAAGACGCCGGCTACGCCATGGTTTACGTTGCCAGACAACTGGCCCAGGGAGAAGAACTGGAGGAAGGAATGGAAATACCCGGTATGGGCGAGATAACCGTCGAAGACAAGGTTATAAGCGTAAATCAGATGGTCTTCATGGAAGAGGCAGAAAAAGCGGAAGAGGCGGGATTCTAAAGCGAAAGGAATACGGTGAGGGGGTTCGTTTTCCCCTCACCGTTTGTTTTTGTCGGTTGAGCGGTAATTGATCCACGGGAGTTGATATGGGAAGCGACAGCTTTCTCGAGGCCTCCAGCGTCAGCAAGCACTACGGTGGAGTGACCGCACTGGAAGACGTTGATATTTCTATCCATCGGGGAGAGGTCCACTGTCTGGTCGGCGAAAACGGTTCCGGTAAAAGTACACTTGTCAAGATAATTACAGGAGTGGTTACTCCGGAACCCGGTGCCAGCCTGGGGATAGAAGGCGAGATTCACTCCAGCTTGAAGCCGATTCAGGCTTACAAAAAGGGCATTCAGGTCGTCCATCAGGACCTGTCCATGTTTCCCAACCTGACGGTGGCGGAGAACATCGGAGCAGTTCAGTACATAGAAAAGGGGCGGCTGTTTGTAAACTGGGGCCGGATCAAGGCCAGAGCCAGGGACGCCTTTGACCGGCTCGGCGTGGATTTCGATCTTCAGACCAGGCTCGGGGACCTGTCACTGGCCGACCAGCAGCTGATCGCGATCGGTCGGGCCCTGGCGAGCGACGCCCGCCTGCTGATAATGGACGAACCGACTGCGTCTCTAACCCAGGAAGAGGTGGAGAGGTTGTTCGGTATCGTCCGGGAATTGAAACGGGGCGACGTCACCACATTATTTATCAGCCACCGGCTGGACGAGGTTCTGGAAATCGGAGATCGGATTACGGTACTCAGGAACGGAAAGAAGATAGATACAGTTGAACGATCAGAGACCGACAAGAACGAAATAAGCTACCTCATGACCGGGAAAGAGGTTGAGTACGAATACAATCTTGAACCATATCAGGAAGATGAAACCGTTCTTAACGTGGAGAATTTGACGGACGGGGCTCATTACAGCGGCGTGAGCTTTGAACTGGCCCGGGGCGAGGTAAAGGGGATTATCGGCCCTCTGGGGTCCGGGCAGACCCAGCTGGCCCTCTCACTTTTCGGCTTAAACCCTCCCGAGGGCGGTAGGATAAATCTGGAAGGCGAGGAGGTAGAGTTAAGTTCTATTTCCCGGGCGATGGATCTCGGCGTCGGTTACGTCCCCGAGGACAGGCTGACGCAGGGCGTAGTTCTGGAACAACCGATTGACGACAACCTTATATTGACCTCGCTGGAGCGGTTCACGGATAGAAAAACGGGGCTTCTGGACAGGGATCGTCAGGCGGAGTTCGTCGGTGAAGCGGTAAAAGAATTTGACATCAAGATCGGCGATCCCGAGGACCCGGCGATCTCTCTTTCCGGGGGTAATCAGCAGAAGGTGGTAGTCGCAAAATGGGTTTCGATCGAGCCGAAGATCCTGATTATGAACAGGCCGACCCACGGGATAGATATTGCTGCCAAGGGCAATATATACGATTTGATTGCCGAACTCGCTGCCCGGGGCATGAGCATCGTTCTGATATCCGACGAGGTCGACGAAATAATGCAGAATTCACATAACATCATGCTTATGAAGAAAGGGAAAATAGTCGACAGGAGGAAGCCGGACGAGCTTTCCTCCGAAGGTCTCTATCGGGAATTGACGTCTTCCAAAATGGAAAAACAATGATATCGACTGAACTGCTGAAACGAACAGAGTTTTACCTGCTTATCGTCATACTCATTATATCGGCAGTACTATCCATAGTTACCGAGCAGTTTCTCACGTTTTCCAACTGGTTTGATTTGCTAAGAAATAACTCCTTTCTGGGGATACTGGCTCTCGGGGAGCTCGTGATATTGATTTCCGGCGGAATAGACGTTTCCTTCACAGCCACGGCTACCGTCGCTCAGTACATCATGGGGATAGTGATAAGTCGGTACGTCGGTAATCTCTTTCTGGCTTTTCTTATACCCGGCGTAGTGGGAGTCGCGCTCGGGTCCGTCAACGCGGTAATAATATTTTTCACCGGCGTCCCCGCGGTTGTGGTGACCATTGCCACCCTGAACGCGTTCAACGGCTTCCTCCAGTTTACCACGGGAGGAAAGTGGATTTATAACCTGCCCGGATCCTTTAAAAATTTTGCGGGGATCAATATGTTGAAGATCTCTCGCCCCGACGGATGGCCGGCGACGCTCTCAATACTCGTTCTTTTCTGGGTCGGGGCGATTTTAATAACCTGGTTGATTTTAAACAGAACCACCATCGGTCGGAAGCTCTACGCCATGGGCGGAAATGCGGAGGCGGCACGCAGGGCCGGTTTCAGCATATTCAGACTGATGATATTCTCGTACTGTTACATGGGCTTTTTGGCCGGGCTCGCTTCGGTCGTCCAGGCAATGCAGACCCAGGTGATTCAGCCGAACGCGATCGTCGGGCGCGAGCTGGACGTGCTTGCGGCGACTGTCATCGGCGGGGCCAGCGTCTTCGGCGGGCGGGGCAGCGTTCTCGGAACCGTGCTCGGAGTTCTGCTTCTCGCCATAGTGAGAAACGGCCTGATCCTGCTCGGCGTGTCGTCCTACTGGCACAAAGTAGCGACCGGGATGATAATCCTCGTCGCGGTGATCGTGATGGCTCTTCAGAGAAAATTTAGGACGGAAAGCGCCGCTTGATCGGTCGAGGAGGAAAACAGATGTTTGAACTAATCGAAAAACTGCGAGAGAGACATAGCGAAATCCTCGTTCTCTTTCTCATACTGGCGACGATAATAATTATGATCTCGGCCGCGACAGGTGGACGTTTTCTCAGAATTAGCTTTCTCAGGTCGCTGGCCTTTCAGCTCCCCATGCTTGGCTTGCTGGCTCTGGCTCAGATGGGCCCGATGCTGACCGGCGGAATAGATCTCTCAGTCATATCAATAGCAAATCTTTCCGGCATCGTGGCTGCGATAGCGCTGACCAGCCTGACGGGACCGCAGGCGATAATAGTTGCAATTTTCGCGGCTCTCCTGACCGCTCTGGCCGCGGGAACGCTTAACGGTTTTATCATCTCTTTTATCGGCGTTTCGCCGATTATCGGCACGCTCGGCATGATGATATTCCTGCGTGGCGTGGCCCTGATAGTGACGCGGGGAAGTATAATCGCGGGCTTTCCCCAGAACTTTCTCTACCTGGGCAACGGGACGATCGTCGGAATTCCGCTTCCGCTGATTATCTTTCTTCTCGTCGTCGCGGTATTTGCCGTTATCATAGCAAAGACTCCGTACGGTTTAAGTGCTTACATGATAGGCTCAAGCGAGACCGCGACGAAGTTCTCCGGCGTCAATACCAGGTGGGTTATTTTCCGGACTTACTTGACCTCCAGTTTCCTCGCCGGAATAACCTCTTTCATCATGCTTACTCGTTACAACGCGGCAAAGGCGGGGACCGGCTTTTCCTTCCTCCTGCTGACCGTGCTCATCTGTGTACTGGGCGGGGTTAGTCCCGAAGGCGGGGTGGGGAAAGTTACCGGTTTGCTGCTGGCGATCGTTATCCTCCAGGTAATAAGTAGCGGTTTCAACCTGATGGGTTTGAGTTCTCATCTTGCCAGCGCGCTCTGGGGGGTAATTCTGATTTTCTCCCTCTTCCTGAACAAATTGATGTTCAGCGAGGGACGTGGTTCCACTTAGCCGGATTGGCTCCTCGAGGTCGCCGGGTATAGCCAGGTCCGGTTACGGGAAATTCCTAATCCGCTCCGAGGAAAAATACTCGTCCACACGGAGGAAATAAAATGAGTCACCTCATGGGGATAGATGTAGGTACCACCGGGTTGAAAAGCGCCGTCTTCGACGAGGGCGGAAACATGGTTTCCGCGGAATCGCGTGATTATCCGACGACTGCCCCGGCACCTGACGGCTCCGAGCAGGACCCTTCTCACTGGTGGGAAGCGGCCCTAACCACGATAAAAGCGGCCATTTCAAGTATAGAGGCCCGGAGGATTGCCGGAATCGGCGTCTGCGGCCAGATGCATACCGCCGCCTTGCTGGATTCCGGGGGAGAGGTAATCAGGCCGGCCATCACCTGGATGGATCAGCGCAGTCAGGCGGAGGTAGAAAGGCTGCGAACATATATGGGCGCGGAAAACCTCCGCTCCATTACCGCGAATTTCCCCACGACGACTTATACGCTTTCCCATCTCCTCTGGTTGAAGGAGAACGAACCGGACTCGTTCCAGGAGATCGACAAGGTGGTTCTGGCCAAGGATTACCTAAAATACAGGATGACCGGCGAGATCAACACGGAATATTCCGATGCCTCCGGGACATACCTGCTTGACGCTGCGGACCGCAGCTGGTCCCCGGAGCTCCTCGATTATCTCGGTCTTTCCGCCGATAAACTGCCGGAACTTACCGGTTCCACGACCAGAATAGGAGAAGTGAGTGAAAAAACGGCAAGGTTGACCGGGTTGCCGGAGGGAATACCTGTTGTGGGCGGCGCTGCCGACCAATCAGCCGGGGCGCTTGGCGTTGGTTCCGTTAAAGAGGGGCAGGTGAACAGCCTCATCGGTACGGCGGGTGTCGTCTCTGCCTGCGCCGAAACTCCGCGATCAGACCCGGAAGAGCGGGTGCTCTGCTGGGCCCACGCAGTCCCGGATACCTGGCAGGTACTCGGTGTTATGCAGACGGCCGGGGCTTCGCTGAAGTGGTTCCGAAACGCTCTGGGCCGGGGAGAGGATTCCGCCGGAGAGAGTGACGTATATGAACGGTACAATCACGAAGCTGCCCGGGTGCAACCGGGTTCGGCCGGATTGATTTTTCTACCCTATCTCAAGGGCGAGAGGACACCGCACTGGGACCCGAAGGCCCGTGGCGTCTTTTTCGGGATCTCGACCGATCACGAGCGGGCACACTTTATCAGGTCGATAATGGAAGGTGTCGGGTTCGGCATCAGGGATTCTCTGGAAATTGTGAAAGAGATGAACGTGGAGGTAAATGAACTGCGGGCCTGTGGGGGCGGTTACCGAGGTGAGACGTGGCGTCAGATAGTTGCCGATATTACCGGAGTGGAACTAAAGCTTCCGGGAGTGGAGCAGGGCAGTGCTCTGGGTGCGGCGATGCTTGCCGGGGTCGGAACCGGTGTTTATTCAAGTATTTCCGACGCGGTTAAGCAAGTGGTCTCCGTGGAGGAGAGGATAGAACCCCGCCCGGGAGATGACCTGCCTTACTCGAAAATATATCCGATCTACCGAAAACTCTATCGGCGGAACCGCGACCTGTTTGGAGAACTGGGGCGACAACAAAAGCCCCATAATTGAGGGACAATCCAACCCAGCGAGGAAATTATGAAAATTCTGCTAGTTCAACCGTCGGTCCGCGGCGAGTCGGAGTCTTTTGAAGCCAGCGGCCGCAAGCTCCAGCCTTTGCCTCCCGGAGTTATTGCGGCCCTGGTTCCTGATGAACACTCCGTGGATTTCGTCGACGACCGCTTCGAGCGGATTCCCTACGAATCGGAGTTCGATCTGGTCGGGATTACTACAACCACGCTAACTGCCGGCCGTGCCTATTCGATTGCCGATAAGTTCAGAAAAAACGGTGTTGAGGTCCTGATTGGCGGTCACCATGCGAGCCTGGTTAAAAAAGAAGCCAAAGAACACGCGGACTCGGTCCTGGTTGGCGAGGCGGAAGGGATTCTGCCCGAAATCCTGGAGGACTTTCGCCGCGGGGAAACCCCTCCGTTTTATCAGCTCGACGAGAAGCCGGAAGCCGCAGGCTTCCCCGCGCCCGATCGCTCCATCTACGAGGGGAAAGATTATCTCCCGCTGGAGCTGGTGGAGACGACCCGGGGTTGTCCCCATAATTGCTCTTTTTGCTCAGTAAGTGCCTTCTTCGGCCCGGGTTACCGCCACAAGCCCGTGGAAAGCGTGGTGGAGGAGGTCAGGAGCCTGAACGGTAAAAACGTATTCTTCATCGACGATAATATAGTCGGCGATCCGGCCTACGCGAAAGAACTTTTTCGGGCTTTGATCCCCTTGAAGATTCGCTGGTTCGGTCAGGCCAGCATCACCATGGCGGGGGACGAAGAGTTACTCGATCTCATGAAAAAGAGCGGGTGTATGGGTAACCTCGTCGGGTTTGAGTCGGTAAACGAAGAGAGCCTGAATGAGGTCAATAAGTCCTGGAACCTGAAGTTACCCATGAGGGAAGCGGTCAGGAGGATACATTCACACGGCCTGGCTATTTTTGCTTCTTTTATTATCGGGCTCGATCACGACGTTCCCTCAACCGTCGAGGAGACTTATCGCTTTGCTGTTGATTCTAAATTCCTCGGGGCAAACTTCAATTATCCTGTTCCTTACCCGGGTACCGAACTATTTCGGGAACTAAAAAGTGCCGGCAGGCTAACAGATGACCGATGGTGGCTGAACGACAGGTATAACGTGGTCAGGTTCGATCCGGTTAACTTCACGGGTAAGGAGCTATGGAAGATGATAAACGAGGTGAAGAATAAATTTTATAACTACGACACCGTTTTCCTCCGCGCACTTAACCTCAGAGCCAACCTGGGAAGTCCGAGGAAGGCCTTCCTCTACTGGGCTATTAATAAATCCATCCATGATGAACGTTACAGCCTGAAAACGTCCCTGGATTAACCCGGGAGCAACCCGGGTTACGGAGGAAAAAGGAAAGGCAGTTACAGGAGCAATATTTTTCAGTAGAATGAAATCATCCGGCCATTCCGTTTTTGTCGTCGTACATCCGCCTGTCCGCCTCGCTTATCTTCTCCTCGACGTCCACTTCTTCTCCGGGCTCCAAATTGCTCGAACCGACCGCAATACTCAGAGGGAACTCCAGTTTTTCCGTCTCTTCGCTCCATTTCTTTACCTGCTCCTTCAACCTTTCGATGACTACCTGTGACCCTTCACCCGTCTCCGGAAGGAGAACCAGGAACTCGTCCCCGCCGTAACGGATTACCGTATCCACTTCTCTGACGTTCTCCTTTATGAGATTTCCGATTCTTTTTAGTACCCGGTCTCCTTTTGCGTGGGAGTAACGATCATTCACTTCCTTGAAGCCGTTTATATCGATCATCAGAAAGGAAATCGTATGGTTGTAGCGCTGGGCCCTCTGGACTTCTTTGGCCAGGGCCTCTTCCAGATAATGCCGGTTGTAGAGGCCGGTGAGCTGGTCATGGATTGCCTGTTCGCCGACCTCCCCCTCTAGTTCCGCCCGGGCTACCCGCTCTCGCAGATGTTTGGCCAGGATCTGCATTAAGTTCACGTCACGTTCGGAAAAAGCTTCCTCCCCGGTGGAAAATACCTGCAGGGTGCCGAGGCTCTCGACCGGAACGCTGACGAAGGAGTTGGTCAGCTCCGAGATAGAGTTGCCGTGAGAGTACCGTGAAAGGTCCGAGCCCTTGATTACCTCCCCTCTCTTCTGGGTAATCGTCGACAGGTTGCCTCCGATTACATTTGGGATTGGTTTCTCTCCTCCCGGCTCGTTCCGGCTGACCTTGACAATGATCGTATTCTCCTCCTGGAGCTGCAGAGTGCAGAGGTCGAAATCCAGTATCTCCGCCGCGATTCTGAGACTGGTATCGTAAATATCCTCCTTGGTTTCGCAATTCTGGAGTTCCTCCAGCCCCTCCCTTAGGTCCGCGATCCCCTCATCCGTCTTGTCGCCGTCTCTATTGACCATTTTCTTCGCCTCCTCGTTTACTTCGGGAAGATCGGTTATTTTCCATACCACGTCTCCTTCCGTGGTTCTTGTCAGATTAAGTTTGAGCTTTCCTTTTCCGTTGAGTTTTTCATTTATCTCAACTTCGCCTTCCCATTTGCTGTTACTGTGTAGCTCCGGGAGGATCTCTTCATTAAACTTCTCTGCGGTATCCGGGCCGTAAAGTATCTGCCAGTGTTTGTGAAGGAGTTTTTCGGGTTCGTCGTAGCCGAAGTGGCGGATGAAGTTCTCATCGACGTAGGTAAACAGCCCCTGATCGTTTACCAGGGCTACTCCGGTTGGGAGGTTTTTGTTTAAAGCTAAGTCTTTGATGTCCGGTTTTTTGCCGCCGGAGTTGGATCCCCCGTCTACTTCTTCGAATAACCAATCCTTTATCCGTTCCAACCTTTCACGCAGCTGGTCGTTCGTTTGCCTCTCTTTTGACATTTTCATTCCTTACTCTTTAATGATATCAAAAAGGAAGATGACAATCTAATAAAAATAGAATAATTCTGATTTAGTGTTTTTTATCTGACAGGTTAGCCCGGTATCTTTTGCCGTGTGTTCACCCGGGAGTCTTTAATCTGCCCCTGTAGTAAACCAGCCGATTCTTCCCCGGAATGGTGTCATACATTGCTTGATTGTGTAAAATAACTGCAATATAATGCTTTTTAACAATAATAACTTTCCCCACAATTGATCCAGCTAATTCGCCATCGAAAGCTTGGCTTCTCTGCTCTGAAGTTACTCTACCAGCGAGTTGGCTTCGGCAAGTTTTTCAAACTGACTGGTGAGGAAAGTAAACTGGTAAACTTTTTATCGAGGTGTTGTGACTATGAGGGACGATTCCGAATCCGGCAAATCCGGTTCTAACCCAAATGATTTCGATAAAGTCGATCTCGACAGGGAGCAATTGAAGTCAAAAGCACTTGATTTCGCCTCCAGCGCCCTGGCCATAACGGATCTCGATGGCCAAGTTATCTACGCCAACCCGGCGTTTTACGATCTTTGGCAGGTCGAAGATAGAGAAGGTTTAATCGGAAAACAGCTTACCAGTCTGGTCAAGGAAGGGAGCAGGGTTGATGATGTATTAAAGGGGGCACAGGAAGAAGGAGATTGGCGGGGCGAGTTGAAACTTTCCCGGGAGGGCGGAAGAGCCCGGGAGTTGAGTATTGCCGCGAGCACGATCAAGGAGGAAGACAAGCCCGCCGCCCAGATGGTCAGTTTCAACGACATCACCGAAATCAAGGAAAAGTCCCGAACGGTCCAGCGCCAGGCCGAACAATTACTCGAAGCCTCCACGCCGATAATCGAGGTATGGGAGGGAGTACTTGCCGCTCCGCTGATCGGCCAGCTCGATACGGAGCGTACCCAGAGGTTCATGGAGCGGCTGTTACAGGAAATCGTCGATACGGAATCGGAAATTGCCCTTATAGATATTACCGGAGTTCCCGACGTGGATACGAGAACGGCTCAGCACTTGATTGAAACGGTAGAGTCGGTCAAGCTACTCGGTGCACAGGTTGTTTTAACCGGTGTGAGTCCTTCTATCGCTCAGTCAGTGGTCCATCTTGGTATTGACCTCTCGGATATTACGACCAGGACATCGCTTGCTGAAGGGCTGGAACACGTATTTAAACAGGAGACTCCATGGGAAATAGAGCGATGAAAAAAGATAGCTTCATTCAGTCCGAATTCCGGAGGGTGAGGTCACATGGCTGAGCGAGAGGTTTCGATAGTCAAAGTACGTGACGTTTTATTGGTCACTTTGCCCTCATCTCCCGGCGACAGAACGATCGGTAACCTCCAGGATCGGGTGCTCGGGAAGATGCAGGAAACCGACCCGGCCGGGGTGGTAATCGATGTTTCTCTTGTCGAGACTGTGGATTCCTTTTTTGCCAGAACAATGGAAGAAACGGCGCAGATGATTTCTTTGATGGGCGGGAGAACCGTCATAGCAGGCATCCCCCCGGCAGTAGCGGTTACCGCGACGGAACTCGGTCTGGATTTTGGCCAGGCGGAGACCGCGCTGGATGTAGAACGGGCCCTGGACCTGCTAACCGGTGCTTCTAAGGGTCCAGAAATTTATGACACGGGAGAAGGATGATGGGTCCGGAATCGGGGAACCCGGCGCGGGACGGCGAGCTTAACGTAACATCCAGGACTGACGTAGTGGACGTGCGCCAGAAGGTAAGGGAACTCTGTGAGTCACTCGATTTTTCCCTCTCAGAAACGACCAGGGTGGTTACTGCTACGTCGGAGCTGGCGAGAAATATAATTGAATTCGCGGGCTCCGGAAAAATTAGCTGGAACATGATTTCAGAAAAAAACGGTACCGGTGCGGTAACTGAAAAGGGTTTAGAGCTGGTATTTAAAGATGAGGGGCCGGGTATAGATGACCTGGATTGGGCAATGCGAGATGGGACATCTACAGGAGACGGACTCGGAAAGGGTTTGCCGGGAGCCGAGAAATTAATGGACGAGATGGACGTGAAAACTGATCCTGACTTGGGCACCCGAATAACCGTGAAAAAGTGGTCGTCTTCCGGCCGGGAATAATTTTGCTCTCCCATGGTAACACCGAATGGAGAAAAAGAAGACAGAACCGGCGCCGGCGGTGACCTGAAAATTCCTATTAGCCGCAGGACTGACATCCGAGAAGCGAAGAAAAAAGTCGCACGGATGGCGGAAGATCTCGGTTTGTCCTATAAGGTCAAGGATGCGACGCTTGCCCTAACGGAACTCTGTACTAACATTCTGAAGTATTCGGAAAAGGGGGAGGTAATTGCAGGCCCTCCGGGGGGTTCCGACCCCGTTCTCGGCGGTGAGGCTGATCAGCCGGGCCTGGAGGTTACCGTACAGGATTCCGGTCCCGGGATACCCGATGTCCAGCGGGCGTTTACCGACGGGTTTTCGGGATCGGACAGTCGGGGTTTCGGGCTGGGAAAAGTCAACCAGGCAGTGGATGAATTGAACGTTTCCTCCGGACCGGAAGGAACGGAAATAACCTTCCGTGTCTGGAAGAGAAGGTCGAGAAAAGAACGGCAGCCAACGGCCTCTCCGCTGGATTTCGGAATAGTCACCAGAAAACATCCGGGAATGGACGTTAACGGGGATGCTTTTATTCACAAGAGCTGGGGTGATCGCGCCCTTATAGGAGTGATTGACGGAGTTGGCCACGGAGAAGCTGCCCATGAGGCCGCGATCAAAGCGACGGAGTATATCGGCAGGCATTACGACATGCCCCTGGAATCAATAGCTCAGGGAACAAATCGGGCCTGCAGGGGTTCCCGCGGCGTGGTGGCCGGATTGGTCAGGTTTCACTGGACCCCGGAATCCGTCGAAGTCGGGTACCTCGGAGTCGGGAATATAGAATGTCAGATCGTCGCCCCCGAGGGTAGGCACAATCTGATTTCAAAACGGGGATTGCTGGGGAAAACCTGTCCTTCTCTCAAGGTTTTGGAGGAGGAATGGAGTAAGGATACGGAAAAAGCAATGATCGTTCAGTCGGACGGTTTAAAGACGAACTGGTCTCTCGACGAATTCGCGGGACTAATGGAGAGTTCTGCCTCCGAGATCGCGGATCGGTTGCTTACGAAACTGGCCAGGTCGAACGACGACGCGACGGTCGCCGTAATCAAATTAGCTCCCGGTGTTGCACCCGATGGACGATAAAAATAAGAAAGATCGCGAAGAGCTGGAAGCGGAACTGCGAGACGCGAAGGAGAGGATACGCTCCCTGGAGCAAGAACTCGAAGAGACACAGCAGGGACTAAATGCCCTTTCCCTGGAGCTGGAGGAAAGGGTCGAAAAGCGGACGAAAGAACTCGAGAAAGTTAGGGAGGACTTCAGGGGTCTGGTAAAGAACGCATCCGAGGGGATATTTCGTATTTCTCCGGACGGCACGCAGTTTATTTTCGCCAACCCCGCCCTGGCCGAGATGTTTGGCTTCGACGAAGTAGAGAGGTTAATAGGGGGCGTATCAAGCATCCCGAAGGAACTTGTTTCAAACCCTGATAGGTACTGGAAACTGCTCGATCGGGCTTCCTCCGGCAATTTAATAGAAGGAATAGAGCTATCAGTTAGCCGGAAAGATGACTCGAAGATATGGTTTAGAATCAGTCTCCGCAGCGTCTGCGAGGGCGATAACCTGGTCTATTACGAGGGAATGGTCCAGGATATCACAGAAGAGCGGCGGCACCGAAATAGGTTACTCGCCCTCCACGAGAACCTTGACCTCCTCCAGGATGCGGAAAACGAAGAAGAGGCTTACGAAGCGGCGATCGTTTCCGCCCATGAAGTTCTCCAATTCGATAACGCGATTATATACGAGCTGGACGGAGGTACGTTCACGCCTGTTGCCACGACGGAGGCGATTGAGAGTCGTACGGTAGGGGCGTTAGAGCCGAACGATAGCGTTGCCGGGCGAACACTGCGGGGCGGAGAGACTTTGTCGGGTAATTTAGGGGACTTCGAACTGATGGAAAACCGATTTCAGGAGTACAGTACCTTAATTAGTGCCGCAGTTGGAAACCGCGGGGTACTTCAGATTTTCTCCGGCCAGAGGGATTCATTTGGCAAAGCTGACGTGCGGCTTACTGAGCTTCTGGCAAGGCATCTGAACCAGGAGCTGGAAAGAATTGACCTCGAAACTCGATTGAATGAACTGGCCCGGCGAGACACACTGACCGGCCTTTATAACAGGTACTACTTCGACGAGGCGTTAAACAAAGAGATAGAAAGGTCGAAAAGGTATGACCATCCCCTGGCTTTCCTGATGGTTGATATAAACGGATTCAAGGACATCAACGACAACCACGGCCACCAGGTAGGGGACAGGATACTTGCAAAGACGGCCGATATCCTCGATAAAAATATCCGGGAGGCCGACACCGTGGTGCGCTACGGCGGAGACGAATTTTTGATAATGATGCCGGAAACCGGCAACGGGGCCAACCTGGTCGGTGATCGGTTCGAGAAAAACCTCCGGGACTGGAGCGATAACTGTGAAGTACTGGAAGAACCGCTAACCCTGGCGGTCGGTAAATCTTACTGGTACCCGGACGGCGAAAAGGAAATAGAAGAGGTAATAGCGCTCGCGGACGAACGGATGTACAGGGACAAGCGCTCGAAGAAGGATGGTATCGCACAGGTGGGAAGGGATGACGATGACTGAGAAAGAGGAGCTGACGACGGAGGTTCGCATAATCGGCGCCTGTGACGTGGTCGAAGCGATGAGCTCGAGAGGGCCGTACCGAGAGGTAAGGTCAGAGGAAGAGACGCTCGCGAAAATAGAGGGTGGTAGGGGCGGTAAGTACGACCCGGAAGTAGTGGAAATTCTGGTTGACATGATAGAAGGGGTAGATGCAGGGTTCGGCAAAAAGTCTTAAAGACCTCGGTAATTCGTTAGGATAATTGTGTTCCCGGTAGAACAAGGGATTGGCCGAACACGCTATAGGTCGGTCGCGGGAGGGTATCGTCAGTGAGAGAAAGGATCATAAATTTGATAGAGAGTTACGTAAGGGACTATCAACAGAAAAGTGCGGTGGGGACGGAGTGGCGTAGACCGCTGGTGGCTTTTGCCCGCGCGGATGATCCCCTCTTCGCGGAGCTGCGGAACCTCATTGCTCTTTCGCATTCGACCCCGACCGAACTTTTACCGGACGCCAGGGCGGTTGTCTCTTATTTTTTGCCTTTTGAGAGTTCGGTTATCGAAAGCAACGTCGAGGGAAAAGTGAGCGCCAGGAAATGGGCCGTGGCTTATCAGGAGACGAATAAGTTAATTACTGACCTGAACCATTTTCTGAAGGCTGAATTGGCGGAGATGGGGGGCGAAGCCAGGACGGTTTCCGCGACGGGTAATTTCCACGAGGACGAGTTGATAAGCGAGTGGTCCCATAAGCACGTCGCCTATGTCGCCGGTCTGGGGACTTTCGGGCTCCACCGAATGCTGATAACGGAAGAGGGCTGTGCCGGGAGACTTGGCAGTCTTGTCGTCGATCTTGCTTTAGAACCTGACGAAAGACCCGGAGAGGAATATTGTCTCTACAGGGCGAACGGCTCCTGCGGTCAGTGCGTGGAGAGATGCGTTAATGGATCCCTGAGGGAGAATTCCTTTGACAGAGATGCATGCTATGAGGTCTGTCTATCCAACGCGGGATACTTTTCGGATCTCGGTTCCCCGGAGGTCTGTGGCAAGTGCGCGGTGGACGTTCCCTGCACTTTCGAGAGGCCAAACGGATGAGTTAGAAAATAAACTAAAGTTTTTCCCTTTGAAATCAACTCTTAACCTGATTTACCTGCCAGGTTCCGGTAACCGGATTCACGTATCCAGGAAGAAAGGGAACGCTCCGGCGTTCGCCCGAACGCCCCCTTTCCGTACGTGGACCCGTGATGTAAAAGCTGGTTAAACTATGTATTCCGTGAGATCGACCAGCCTGCAGGTGTAGCCCCACTCGTTGTCGTAAAAGGCGACTAGTTTTATCAGGTCTCCCTGCAGCAGGTCAGTTGAGGTAAGGTCGGCCAGCGAGGAATAGGGCTCACCCAGGATATCCCGGGAGACGATCGGGTCTTCTGTATAGCCCAGAGCACCTTCCATAGGACCTTCCGCGTATTCCTTGATTCGATCTTTCAGTTCCTCCAGTGTAGTTTCTTCACTTACTTTGGCGACAAAGTCGGTAACGGATCCTGCCGGGGTCGGGACTCGCATGGCCATCCCGTCCATCTTCCCCGCCAATTCAGGTATTACCTCGGTAACAGCGGTTGCCGCTCCGGTTGTGGTGGGAACGATGTTCTCCGCGGCCGCCCTACCCCTGCTGGCCTTTTTCCACGCGTAAGGTCCGTCGACGATCTCCTGGCTGCTCGTGTAAGCGTGGACAGTGGTGAGAAAACCTTTTTCTATCCCGTACTCCTCGTTTACCAGTTTTGCCAGCGGTGCCAGGCTGTTCGTCGTGCACGAGGCGGCGGAGACTATGTCGTGTTCCCCGCTGTCGTAGACGTCTTCATTTACCTTCCAGACTATCTGAGGAATCTCTCCCGCCCGGTCCCCTTTCGGTGGTGCGGAAAGCAGCACTTTTTTCGCTCCTGCGGCCAGGTGTTTCTCCGCGTTCTCGTAGTGACGGAAGACTCCGGTCGACTCCAGGGCTACGTCGACGCCCAAATCCTTCCAGGGGAGCTTGGCCGGGTCCTCCACCGACAGCAGTGGGTATTCCTTTCCATCCACGGTCAGGCCCTCATCGTCGAAAGTGACTTCCCCTTCGTAACCACCGTATACGGAATCGTAATTGAGTAGATATGCTGCCTGTCTCGGGCTCTGCTGGATGTCGTTTAAAGCTACGACCTCTATTTCCGGATTCTCCAGGGCGATACGAAGATAAGCTCTGCCGATTCTACCGAATCCATTTATTCCGACTTTTATCACGACGATCCCTCCTGAGTTAGATTGATTGGTTTTCGTTTCTTCCTGCGATTAAAGTTCAAAATGGAATTTAGCAGAATTATGCCACCGTACGGGTTTATTTCCCTGCCCGATAAATTTTGTGGTTGTGATCATGATCACATAATTATTACTTTAGCGGGTACGGATTTCAACCGGTCGAGGAGATAATGGCGCCCGGGAAAGAGAATCTATTGGTTGAGGCAGAATTGCCGGGCATCCTGTCGAAAATTATTCCGGCTTTTCCCTCTCGTGTTCCATTTCAAGAGGATGCAGTGCGTAATAAAATAAGCTGCTGCCGACGGCATAGAGGATCGAAGTTAACAGGAAAGGTAGACTGTAAGAAACGTTTGATAGTATCCAGCCCGCCAGCGGTCCGGCGGCGGTTCGGCCCATTCTGGAAGCGACCTGGCGCAGTCCGTTTATCTTCGAGCGTTCTCCGGGCCTGGCTATGTTCATCAACAGGTTATTCCGGAGAGGGCTTGCCAGACGCATCAGGCTGCTCCGAATCATCAACGCGCCGGCCATTATCGGTACGTTACCGGCGTAGCCGACGACCAGCAGGAAAGGAATGGATATTATCCTGGTTAAGGCTACCCCCTTTGCTTTGCCCCATCTTTTGGAGAGATTGGGTGCATAAAGGACTACGAGGCCTGTCAGTAAGGATTGAACGGTAAATATCCAGCCGATGATTTCCGTGCTTGCCCCGTAGTGTTCGAAGATAACGTTTAAGAAGGGGAAGATCATTCCGGCCCCGGTTCCGATCAATAGTGAAGGGATCAATATTTTCCTCGGTAGTTCCTGTTTCAGGAAGTCAGAAGTATAAGAACTTGCCGGAGTCTCAATCTCGCAACCCGAATCGGAACTTGACTTTATCATCAGCAACGGGATCAGAGCCGCCGCCATGGCAAAAGCCTGGATAAAGATCGTCATCTTGTAAGACAGGGGCGTCTCCCCACCAAGCCGCAACAATCGGCCGAGCAGTCCGGGCATGTAGCCGCCGAGCAGAGCTCCGGGAATGAGGGCCAGCCTTCTGACGGAACTGAAAGCGCTAAAGAGATGTGTCCGTTCTTCGGTATTACTTTCCCGTGTTAGCAAAGCCGGTCCGGCGATAAAGAACACGGACCAGGCAACCCGGTTGAGAGAAGCACCGACTATTATCGGAACCCGATACGGTATTCCCTGTAGCGCGATACCCCCAGCTCCCAGCAGGGTGGCACCGATCAGGGCCTTTTTCGGGCCAAAGCGGTCGCCGAGGTCCCCTCCGGGCAGGGCAACGGCCAGGCCGGTAAAGGTACCGGCCCCCACGACCAGGCCGATAAAACTCTCGTTGAATCCGAGCGAGAGGAAGTAAAGGTTTCGAGCTACCCTTCTGATGCCGCCGGAAAGGCCGAGAAATACGGTGGCCAGAAGAAAAAAGCGGGCTGAAGGTCTGAAATTACGAAGTTTTTTTAAGTAGCCCTGCATCGATAGCTGCCCCCCTCCAATTTTGGTTGCACGAAACGATGATACGAAAAAGGCCGCCGTCAGCCAACCGGAAAGCTGGAATTTTCCCGGTATTGCCTGAGATACCCTTAACCGATTCTTTTTCCGGGGTAGCGTACCATCGATCGATCCCGCTGTCGCGGCTTGAGTTTACTCTAAAGAGGTTTTTTGTAAGCCCCGCCCGGAAGGGCGGGGTAATTGACGAGAGAGGAGTCGAACCCGGATGAAAAAAGGGCCACCCCTTTCTGAAGTGGCCCCGAGTCAGATTAGCTTTAAACTCTACCGTTCCAGTTCAATTAATTCAGGTATTTATTACCGTCAACTTCGATATTTCCGTAGAAGTTGAAGTGGATGAATGGTTGTTCCTTCCCGTTGGGCAGGGTCAATTTTGTCGGCAGAGGAACGGTTTCCGGATGACCGTGACTGACCTTTGTCGGAGGCATGATGAAGTGAATCTCCAGCCTGTCCCTGTTCGCGATACCAAAACCGAGCTCGTTATCCTCGTTTCTCATCTTCGGTGTGAGCATTACGTGAATTAATCGTCTTTCGTCCAGCTTCTCGCCGTTCCTGTAGAAGTCACCGAAACCCCACAGGGTGACGTAACTGAAGGTGGCCGGCATAAACGGTTCACCTATTCCAGTTGAGCCGTGCATCCAGACGTTTGAAGCGGCTCCGCCGAAGAACTGATGGTGAGGTCCGACCGGGATCAGTTTCTTTAATTCCACCCTGTAAGTATTCTCTCCTGACGGATCCTCAAAAGTGGCCTCCAGTTCGGCTTTGTCCTTTGACTGCTTGCTGTCGAACGGTGTTCTATCCCATATCGTCAGCGAAAGCTCCCCTTCCGAAGGAGCGACTTTATTCGAAAAAGGCCCCGGTTTTTTTGTCGTCGTGAATTTTTCACCGTCTTCACTTACTTTCCGCTGGTCCATGGGCAATACTTCCAGGACTTTCGGCTCTTCCGGGGTTCCAAAGACCTGCGGGTCCAGCTTCCTCACCCCGGGGTATATCCACAGGCCTTCGCCGCTCGCTGTAACGGTGGTTTCGGCTCCGTCCATCTCTGCCAGTCCGATCGATCCGATTCCAAGTACGAGACCGATAGCCAGCACTAAACCTGTCAGGCTTACGGAAAATTTTCTTGGTTTCATAATTACCTCCTCGTAATCTGCATTTGGGTCTTACTCTACTTATTTAGACTCTCGTTCTTTTCTCTAAGTAAAGGTACCGGACTGGCTATTGGAATTATGTAATCTGGCTTACGTTAAGGGGGAAAGTTTTCTCGTGGGATGGTATTGTTCCGAATGAATCAACTTTTAGGGGGTGAGAAAGGCTAATTCATTGAAGCCCTGGCTTTCAGACCTTTTTCGTCCTTTATCACGATGTTACCTCGGCCCTTCTGTATCAGGCCTTCAGCTTCAAACTTATTCAGGTTGGCCGTCGTTGTTTCCCTGGTAGAGCCGATCAGCTGGGATATTTCCTCGTGCGTAAAGGAGGGGGTTATTCTTATCCCTTCCGAGTTATGTTCTCCGTACTCGGAAGCTAGCTTGCGCAAAATTCCGGCCAGCCTGGTGGGAACGTCCTTGAAGAGGAGATTTGTCAGGTTGTTCTGGATTTCTCGGCGGTGCTGGCCGATCTTCTTCGCTATCTTCAGGGAGAGTTCGGGAGTCTGGTCGGCAAAATGGAGGAAATCCCGCCTGGAGATCGTACAGAGGACGACGTCCGCGAGGGCCTCGGCTTTTAAACTTCGGTCCTCTTCACCGACCACGGACATTTCGCCAAAAGGTTCTCCTTTATCGAGTATGGAAACGGTAAACTCTTTGCCCTCCGGTCCCAGATAGGATAATTTGACCTTACCCTCCTTGAGGAAATAAACGGATTCGCTCGGTTCTCCGGGGAGGTAAATGAGGTCACCTTTCTGGAACTTGAGGTCCTTGATCCATTTGCTGAGCTCTTCCAGCTGGGATTCTTTTAGCTGGTCGAGCAAATCAAACTGCTTTAGCTGCCAGAGTAAATTGCAGGTATTTTTCATATCAAATATTTAGCAATAGATTTTGTTAACTAAACAGATTATAGAACTTTACCTTGCGATTGTAAAACGGGCCTTCGATACACGAGACAAAAGTTTTTGGTACTTGTTCTCTGGGCCAAAAAATGCCAGATGCCTCCTGAAATCCATCCTCCCATTATAAACACCTCGGATGGTGCAAACAAAGCCGTCGTCCTAAAAGAAAAAAGACCCGAACTCAGGCAATCGAGCCGGGCCGTAATATATCCGGTTAATT
>CAZENJ010000003.1:0-1732 GCA_964513485.1 uncultured Thermotogae bacterium
AAAATGTCCACATGGCCCTCAACCATGCGCGTCTGCCAATTCCGCCACCTCGGCTGGGTTTACCACCCGTTGATCTCCAGAATGTAGGAGAATGATAATGTAAAAATAAATTCAATGCAACAAAACAGACAAAACTCCAGACAAAACCGTCATAAATTTGGAATTTTTCAGGAACTCGGATCAACCTTAAAACAAGGAGCAAAATAATCAGGAAAAGCCGAATCCGAAATACCATAACTCGGTCAACCCGAAGGAGTGACATTCGTCCCGCGGTAAAGCTGTAAACTGCCTGGATTCAACAAGTAGGTAAATAATCGCATTTAACCTTGAAGACAGTAACCGTTTGCCGGTATTTTATAGAAAGATTCGGAGTGGTTACAATATGCCGCCATTTGCCAGAGAGTTCGGGAAGACCCTGATAATCGTCGGGGGTCTGCTCGTCGGGCTTGGACTCTTGCTCTTTTTCGGGAACCGGATTCCTTTTCTGGGGGATCTTCCCGGTGACTTCCACTTTAAAAAGGGAGAGTTTAACTTTTATTTTCCGCTGGGGACGGCTCTGGCAGTCAGTCTCGGGCTGACAGTTCTGGTAAATTTAATTCTCTGGATAATTAACAGATGAAAAAGGACCAGAAGAAATAAGGCTCCCGGAGTTCCTTTTATAATCTACCAAAATTAGCCGAAAGTGCCCCGGGGCACCCCCTGGGGGTGAATCGGCTGGTTTACCTCCAGGCTCGCAATATACTCCAGGCCGCTACGACTCGGGTGCCGGCGTTTGCCCACCTCCACATTACCAAAGAGATGTTCTCCGGCGACTTTCAGGTGACACAGCCCGATCCCCGCGTCCACACGATTCATGTCGGTCAACCCCCCAAGCAAGTTCTTCGTGATAAAGGTCCGTGATTTAATATATAAGTGGAGTGTTCCCGCCTCGACGAGGACTCGCCAGGGTTGACTGTTGAGCGAAGAAGGAGCTCGCCTCAAAGCATCCAGTAACTCCAGAGCCTCCTGATCGACCTCTTTTATACTACCTTCAAGCAAAAAAGTCTCCGGATCCTTTCTCTTCGGCTCTTCGATCAAATCCGGTGCCTCCCCCTCCAGTGGTCCAAAAGCAATCAGGGCACTGCAGGTCTGGCCCGGCGGTATATTTACGTACTGCTCCAGGCTCTCGTCGCTGAAACCCTTCCCGATCCAGCAGGTACCAATATTCATCGCCGTCAACTCAAGCACAACGAATTCGTAGCGGTAACCAATTTCTATAAAACCGCCTTTATTCCGCCCCGCGGTGAGAACTAAATAGTGGGGCGCTTCGACCTTGCCGTAATCGGCTATTACACCTGATATGCTGTCCTGGAAATCAGAACCGTTTTTCACCAGCAGTGCATCCGTTTTTTCTCCATCTTCGAGAGCTCTGGTCTCGCTCAAACATTCTTTTAACTCACCAAATTTCTCCTCCGAAACCGTCCCGCGGGGATACTGACGCACGGAACGCCGCCTCTTTATTGCTTCAAATAATTCCATATTACCTCCGGATTTCGCTCGGCTGAACCTTTCGGGAAATTAGGGCGGCATACTCTCAGATGCCGGCGAGACTCTTTTGGCCGCTTTTCCCTCCGGGTTCGTAATTTAACACGTTCTCTCGTAAAGTATTATGGGGTTCTTGCGATTCCCGCGGACCTGCAATTGTCAAACGGAAAAAGTATAACCTAAAGCCCGCGCTTCTCTCTTACCCGAC
>CAZENJ010000003.1:1742-4037 GCA_964513485.1 uncultured Thermotogae bacterium
CCAGTTTATAATTTAGTGCGAAACTACCTTCATTGTCCTCTGATCAATTACCCCCCTCCGGGCGGGACTTGTAGAAAAACCTAATTTAAAACTAACAACTACGTACTTCAAAAACGCGAATTCCAGCAGTCAATCGAGCCCAGCTCCGGATCTTACCCTGGATAGGAATATCATTTCAAACAACAACCATCAGTTCTTAACGGAAGTACCTTCGATTGACTGCTGGACAATTCTCCCACGCAAAATCAATCGCTCGATTAATCCAGTTTCAACTTAACTTACGTGCCAAAAACCGGGTAAATTGGCTATAATTCGACAAACCGCCGGGCTACAGGTTTTGTTTTCTCATTAATTCAGTTACATTTTAAGTGAGGTGATCGGCTTGGCAAAGATAAATATCGAGATAGAGGAAGAGCAACATGGAAGCACTGTATTTGCCGTCCAGGTAACAGAAGGTGGCACGTCTTCGGATCACAAGGTTACAGTAAAAGACGAGGATTACCAGCGGCTGGCACCAGAAGGGGTCTCCAGACGGAAACTGGTGGAGGAGTCCTTTCGATTTTTGCTGGAGAGAGAACCAAAAAGTTCTATCCTCAGCAGCTTCGAGCTAACCGTTATAGGTAATTATTTCCCCGAGTACGAAGATAAAATCGGGGAAAGGTTGATGGCTTAAATCCTTTTTCAATACAAAATAGGTAAAATCGCGCCCGTAGATCTCATTTTGCCCGGAGGAGTCCGACTCCAGAAAACACGTCATGAAAGACAAATTTCCAGGTTCCGTAATCAACAAAGACAGATACAGCCGGTTTGATCAGAGGAAGAACGTCTTCGGTCGGATAAAACACGACGAAGAGGCGCCGTTTTATCACCGGGGTATGTACGATAGGGTGAATGAGTTCCTGGATAAAAGAGAAGGTTACAGTTCGTTTCAGCTGGCCAGAGCACTCGGAGGATGGTCGGTTTACGATTACTACGCCGCTGCTTTTCAGGTGAAAAAACCGGCGGAATCGAACAACATTATGGAAAAACCGGTGCTGGAGCCGCCGCATGACGACCCCGAAAGGCTGACTGAGGAGTTGAAACGATCCGCGCTGGCCTACGGAGCGAGTTCGGTCGGTGTGACCGAGGTAGATTCCCGCTGGGTCTATTCTTACGATAGAGAAGGAGATTCTCTCGATGAACTTCTGAATTACGACTACGCTGCAGTAATGACGGTTCCGATGGATCCGGAAAAGATAAATCAATCGCCAAAGTTTCCCGCGGCAACTGAATCCGGAATTTCTTATTCCCTTATGGCTTTCCTGGTTTCCTGCCTCTCCGAGTACATAAACCGCCTCGGGGCCAAAGCAGTTCCGATGGGAAACGACAGTGCACTCAGTATCCCTCTGGCTCTTGCCGCCGGACTCGGACAGCTGGGTAGAAACGGACTGCTGATAACGCCCGAACACGGGGCTGCAGTCAAAATCTGCAAAGTTTTTACTGATATGAATTTGAAACCGGACACTCCGTCCTCCCCGACTTTGACCGAATCCTGTCGTAACTGCAAACTATGTGCCGAAGCCTGCGAGGTAGACGCAATATCAAAAAAACGCAATCCGCTATATCGGACGGCCTGTCCGGCAAACAACGAGGGGATTCTTCGCTGGCCGGTAGATCACTATCGCTGTTACGAGTTCTGGCTTGAAAACGGAAGCGACTGTTCGACGTGCATCGCGGCCTGTCCTCGTACGCCGGATTAATTGGCAGTTTTATGCTTCTTTGCACGGGCCCGGTGCCCCTTTTAGGTTTTATAACTGGAGGTAATATTAATGCCACTCAACTTTGGAATAATTGGTCCCGGGAGCATTGCCGATAGATCACTCGCACCGGCAATCAACTCCCTTGACGGAATTAGATTCTGGAGCGTTACCAGCCGAAGTCTCGACCGGGCAAAAAACTTTGCCAGGGAGCACGGAGCGGCAGCGGAGACACCAGCTTATGACGATTACGACGAGATGCTGACCGATTCCGACCTGGACGCGGTGGTGGTATCGACTCCGGATAGACTCCACTTCGAACACGGGATGAAAGCGGCAGAAGCGGGCAAACACGTGTTGATGGAAAAACCGATGGTGGCGAGTTCAGCGGAAGGGGAAGAATTACTGGAAACCTGTGAATCCAGCGGGGTGAAACTGGGAGTGGCCTATCACCTGAGGTGGCATCGAGGACACAGGAAGCTGGTCAAGCGGATACGGGAAGGGGCTCTTGGAGAAATTCACCACGCAAGAGTTCTATGGTCTTTTCAGGCCGATGACG
>CAZENJ010000003.1:4047-6701 GCA_964513485.1 uncultured Thermotogae bacterium
GGAGAGCTCACAAAAAAGTCGGTAGATGGTGGGGACTAGGCGGCGTTGGAACACACGGTCTCGATTTAATCCGCTGGGCCCTATTGCCCTCCTGTGGCGAGGTCACGAAAGTGGAGAGCACCATAGCAAATAATTACTGGGAAAGCCCGCATGACGAAACAGCCATGATCAATTTGAAATTCGAGTCCGGTGCAACGGCGGAACTGACCACGTCCGTCCTGTTTGAGTCAGAACCGGAGTTCAAAGTTTACGGTAGAGAAGGAGGAGCAGTCTGCAGAGGTACCCTCGGTCCGCACGGCGGAGGTTCGATAGAGCTAATGGGAGAGGAGTTAGAATTTTCCCAGGAAAACCCCTACAGGGGAGAGTTCAGGGACTTCCTCCGGGCAATTAGAAGGGATAGAGACCCGGAAGTCCCCGGCGAGGAGGGATTGAGGAACGTAGAAATTCTGGAAGAAGGGTCTCCCGAAGGCTATTAACGTTGGGTCAAATACCGGTTAGATTAATTGACGGAGTCCGTCAAAAATGTTCCGGATCCGTGAACAGGCGAACCAAAAGAGAAGGCGTTTTACAATTTGCGAAGCGACCAGCTTTAAATAAAATTAGCAATAAAACAAAATAACACGAGGAGGAACTATGAGAGAATACTTTCCCGAGATAGACGAGATAACTTATGAAGGCAAGGATTCCCGTGACCCTCTTTCCTTTAACCATTACAACCCGGAAGAGAAGGTCGGAGAGCTGACCATGGCCGAGCACCTCCGGTTTTCCGTAGCCTACTGGCACAGCTTCAGGGGCCGGGGCGCTGACCCTTTCGGTGCCGGTACGATGCAGAGGCCTTGGGACGAAATTAGCGACCCAATGGAGAAAGCCCGGGAAAGAGCCAGGGCGGCGTTTGAATTTATCGACAAGCTCGGGTTGGATTACTTCTGTTTCCACGACAGGGACGTAGCACCAACAGGGGAGAGTCTGGCCGAAACAAACGAGAACCTGGACGAACTGGTCGACCTGATCGAAGATTTGATGGAAGAAAAGGAAGTCGAACTTCTCTGGGGTACGGCAAACCTCTTTGAACATCCACGCTACGCCCATGGCGCCGCAACTTCGCCAAATGCTGATGTCTTTGCTCACTCCGCCGCCCAGGTAAAGAAGGCAATGGAGGTAACAAATCGTCTGGGCGGTTCAAACTACGTCTTCTGGGGTGGGAGAGAGGGTTATGAAACCCTTCTGAACACTGACCTCGGGCTGGAGCAGGATAATTTAGCGAGATTCCTGGAGATGGCGGTCGAGCACGCGGAAAAGATAGGTTTCGAGGGCCAGCTGATGATTGAACCGAAGCCAATGGAGCCGACCAAGCATCAGTACGACTTCGACGTAGAGCACATGGCCGCATTTCTGCGAAAATACGGGCTGGAGGGACACTTCAAGGCAAATATTGAGGCAAATCACGCCACGCTGGCCGGCCACGAGTTCAACCACGAACTTGCTTTTGCCCGGGAGAACGACCTTCTCGGCAGCGTCGACGCGAATCAGGGCGACCTGCTCCTGGGCTGGGATACGGACCAGTTTCCCACCGATATTTACGGAACCACGCTCGCCGTTTACGAAATACTGGAAAGCGGCGGTCTGGCACCCGGCGGTTTGAACTTCGACGCAAAAGTTCGTCGGGGCTCTTTCGAGCCGAGAGACCTGTTCATCGGCCATATAGCGGGAATGGACTCTTTTGCCTTCGGGTTAAAAGTGGCCCACAGAATGAAAAATGACGGGGCTCTGGCGGATTTCAGACGTGACCGTTATGCCAGCTACTCGGACGGGATGGGAAAGCGCATCAGCAACGGTAAAACCAGTTTCGCGGAACTGGAAGAGTACGTGCGGAAGGAAGTCACCGGGAAGATTTCGCTGAGATCCGGTCGCCAGGAAAAACTGGAGGCAGTGCTAAACCATTATATCACCACTACGGACTGAACGCAGGGTCAAGACAAAGTTTATCCACCTATACCCAGAGCTAGAGAGAGTACGGCGGTAAGTAAGCCGACGCCGACCATTTTGAGCCCGTAGACGACAAGGCTTTCTTTGGAAATATTTCCGAGAAATGCCCCGAGTAACCCGAGGAGTAGAAGTGCTATTCCGGCGGAAAAATAATACGAGTACTGCATGCTAATTAGCCCGAAAAGTGCGACAAAATAGGGCAAAGTCGATAGAAGCGCAAGCAGGAAAGGAGAAGCACCATTAACTACGGATATCGCAATGGAACGCTGCGTCACGTTCTTCTTGTGAACAGAATCTTCCAGATCGGCGAGCATGGTATTCTGTAATTCTTTGAATTCTTTTAGTCGTTCCGCTTTCTCAGTTATATACGCACCCGAGATGCCGGAGACTCCAAGAGCGATTGCGGATCCGAGACAGGAAGTGATCAGAACTTTGGGGTTACCGACCTGTGTCGAAAACGACCCGGCAGTTATTCCCAGTACGGACAGAATACCGTCAAACCCGTTCAGAACAAAATATCTCCTCGCGATTTTCCAGAAATCCTCACCTTTTAGACTTTCTAGCATTAGCCATACCTCCCGAATATTAGTCTATCCAGAAGCCCTGGTCATAATCGCCGCTGTAAAGACCGGACCGCCGGATAGCATCGCTACAGCGAGTCTTCGTCG
>CAZENJ010000003.1:6711-9904 GCA_964513485.1 uncultured Thermotogae bacterium
CTGATTTTACCAAAAACTTTCTTTCCGTTAGAGGTAAGCGCAATAAGTTTAAGTGCATTTGCATAACGTCACGGTCTTTAGTATATTTAAGCGTTTGCGTAAGCGATTGCGGAGGGGAAAATAATGGCTACAATGAAGGACGTCGCCAGGCTCGCGGATGTATCAGTCACCACGGTCTCTCATGTAATCAACGAGACTAGGTACGTTAGTCCAGAGCTAACCGAAAGGGTTAATAAAGCGATCGAGGAACTCGATTACCACCCGGACCCAATAGCCCAGGGTTTAAGCAAAGGAAAAAGCCAGACAATTGCTCTCGTCGTGTCCGATATAGTAAACCCGTTCTTTCCTCAGGTGGCAAGAGGGGTAGAGGACTGTGTGCGGGAGAACGAATTCAGCCTGATCCTAACAAATACCGACGAAAACCCCGGTCAGGAAGAGCACAACCTCTCACTGCTTCAGTCAAAGCGAGTTGACGGACTTATAATCTCCCCAACCAGCTCCGGACAAGACAACCTGAGGCCACTTCTGGAAGAAGACTTTCCTGTAGTCTGTATAGATAGAAAACTTCCGGATCTCGAAGTGGATCAGGTCTATTCAAACAACGAAGAAGGGGCCTACCTCGCAACGGAGCATCTCATTGAAGGGGGGCACAGGAATATCGGCATAATTCTTGAATTCACCGACATCTCCAGTTTTTCCGACAGGTTAAAAGGTTATAAGAAAGCCCTGATGGAGCACGAAATCAATGTTAACCCGGAATACATAAAGAAATCTGGACTGGAGGTTGAAGGGGCTTTTGCCTCCACTGAATCCCTGTTGAACGAGCATCCGGAGGTCACCGCAATTTTTAGCACAAACGACCTGATGACCGAGGGAGTCCTCCGGGCCTTTAAGAAAAGGGGGGTCAAATGTCCGGAAGAGGTCGCTCTCGTGGGATTCGACGATCCCGAGTGGGCGGCTAGCTTCAACCCCAGCATCACATCGGTGTCCCAGAAACCCTACGAAATGGGCTATCAGGCAGCGGCCCTCTTATTTAAAAGAATAAGGAAAGAGGTCGGCGACGTGAACAGCAAAAGAATAGAACTCGACGTCGAGCTAAAAATTAGGGAGTCCAGCGTTAACTAACTCAAGTTTCTGTTTGACCGATGAGGGTTAATGCGATAGGATAAAAGAAAGAAAGCGTTTGCTTCAAAGCACGGGAAGAAAATGTGTTAACAGCCAGCAAAGAGCTAAAGGAAGTTTAACTTTCCGATCAATTTCTGCTAAAACGGGGGTGAGAAATGACAAATTAGCTTAACCTGTGACTGTTCGAATTACAGACAACTTTAGTTGGGTCCAACAAACTTAACAAAAAGACCTAACTAATGTAAACAAACAAGGAGGATCGTATGAAAGCAACAAAATTTAGTGCAAAAAGCGTAATTACGAGTTTACTTGTTCTTTCTCTTCTACTCGGCGCCTTTGCAGTTACTTCATTCGCTCAGGATGACGTTACGGAAGCAAAAGTAGTTGATTACCTCAAGAAAGAAGTCGGAAACTGGGACGACGCAAAGTCGCTGCTGGCAAAAGCAAATATTGACGCTCCCGAGGGCTTTCCGCTACCCGCTCCGGAAGAGGACTTCACCGTGCCGCTCGTCTGTCACGGCGGTGAGGGTAACCCCTTCTGGAATACGGTAGAATACGGTTACGAAACTGCAAAGAAAATGTTCCCGGTCAAGGGTACGATGTACCGACCGACCGAGGAATTCCAGCCCAAGTGGCAGCAGAATATTCTGACGGAGCTTTCCGCCCAGAAGGAAGTTGACACCGTAGCTACAACCCTGCCTCACCCCACGATGTTCGACGAGATCGTTCAGGAACTGGAGGATCAGGGCAAGACGGTAATTGGAATTAACTCAGACGACGATACGGAAAACGCCAGGAGCGCTTACATCGGCCAGGAAGGATACACCGCTGCTTACGAAATGGCAAAGGCCGTCTGGAACAAATACTATCCCGAAACGATGGGCAAAGATCCGGACCCCGAGACAATCCAGATACTGATGCCAGAAGGTGCCCCCGGAGCGGGATGGTGCCAGGAAAGAATAAAGGGCTTCAAGGATTTCCTTAAGGAAGTTGGGGTGGACGTGGACAAGCAGATATACGAATACAAAACCGAAATGAACCCCACGGCACAAAAGCCTCTGGCTATGAGTGCCATTCAGAGCCACCCGGACGCAACGCTGGTTCTGGCCACCCAGACCGTCGGCGGAACCTACTTAGCCATGCAGGAAATGGGCATGGACCCGGACGACCTGGTCGTCGTCGGGCATGACTTGATCGAAAAGCTGGTTGAAGGTATTGACAAAGGCTACATCGAAGCCACGGTAGACCAGCAGCCGTTCCTGCAGGGTTTCTATCCGGTAGTTGAAGCGTACTTCCACAACATGTTCAACATGACCGTATACGACATCTATACTGGTGGAAAGCAGATAGACAAGGAAGACGTAAGTATAGCCTACGAGTTCCCGAGGGTCATAGGTTAAAGGAGTCGGTAGTTTATTTAATTTGCCACGGCAGGATTCCGTATTTGGCGATCCTGCCGTGGTTAATAATGAAAACGTAATTGTCGGTAAAGTAATTTTCCGTTACTGCTTTAAATACCGGCAAATAAGTAAAAAATCAGTGAGGGATAATGTCTGAAAATAGCCTCTTACACTGCGAAAATATCCACAAGTATTTTGGCCAGGTCCACGCCCTGGAAGGAGTCGATTTCGAGGTCGGACGACCTGAAGTCGTCGGGCTAGTCGGTGACAACGGTGCAGGCAAGTCGACTCTAATTAAGTGTATCTGCGGCATCTTCCGCCCGACAAGGGGGACCATAACCTTCAAGGGAGAGGAAAAGAGCTTTGCATCACCCCAGGAGAGCCTTCAAGCGGGAATTGAGTCCATCCAGCAGGACCAGGCCCTCGTCGAGGACATGGATATAAAGCGTAATTTTTTCCTCGGCCGCGAACCCAAGAATTACCTGGGTCTTCTCGACATCGAGGAAATGAGGGAATCTTCCATGCAGGGCCTGAGGGATATGGGACTCGAGATTAGATCACCTGACGTCCTGGTTAAGGAGCTTTCCGGTGGTCAGAGACAGGGAATAGCTATCGCCCGGGCGCTCCATTTTAACTTCGACCTGATCATCCTGGACGAACCGACGAAC
>CAZENJ010000003.1:9915-29283 GCA_964513485.1 uncultured Thermotogae bacterium
GGGAAGAAGTCGAAATTGAGGAGGTAGAAAAAGCAATTGTCGGCGGCGAGGGAGACGCGGACCTGGAACATCTATTAATTTAAGGAAGAATATTTGCAAGCACGCTTGCTCCGGAAGGAGCTTAAAACGAGGAAGCCCAAGCGGCGTAATTGTTTCTTTTTCGCCTTAACGTAAAACCATAAATCAATAAAGAGAGGGAGATGTGGTGAAACGAATAAAAAACTTGAGCATTTCTCTGGGAAGGACGATTCTAACCTGGAAGGCTTTCAGCAGTTTTCTTTCCCTTGTCGGGGTTCTGGCCTTCTTTTACTGGCAGGTAGGGGATATCCTTTTCAACAAGACGATAATTCGAGGGTCCATACTCGACCTTGGGGTAAACTGGGCAATCGTGGCGATGCCCGTAGCAATGTTGATGATCTCGGGCGAGTTCGACCTGTCAGTCGGGTCCGTTTACGCTCTGGCCGCAGGGGGGATATTCAAACTCTTTCAGATAGGTTTGCATCCACTTTTGGCGTTTGTCGTAATTATTGCCGCCTGTTCTCTAATTGGGTTGCTTCACGCTTCGATAACGCTTAAACTGGGAATTCCTTCATTTATCACGACACTTGCGGGAATGTGGTTCTGGAGATCGGTGGTCAATGCCATGTGGGAATATACGCCAACTGCTCCAGCGGACGCGATCGATTACTTCGACAATGCGTTCGGAGTCAAGATGGCCGGGGGCTGGTTCTATTCCAAGTTTTTAATTTTATTGGGAATATTTGCCATACTCTGGATAGTGCTGGAAAGAACTCCTTTCGGAAATTCTGTTTTTGCGGCCGGAGGAAACTACGAGGCCGCACTGGCAAGAGGGTCCAAGCCGGAAAGAACTAAAATGGTTATGTTTATAGTCACTTCCACGCTTGCCGGATTCGCCGGCGTTGTTTCCGCCACTTCGGCCGGAGCGACAATGACCAACACGGCGACGGGGCTGGAGCTGTACATGATAGCGGCCGCCGTAATTGGTGGAGCTTCGCTCACGGGGGGAGTTGGAACTATCGAAGGGGCTTTTATCGGCACCTTCATGTTGAGGTACATCAACACGGGAGTAATCCAGATGGGCATCGAATCAAAGTGGTTTCAGGGAATCGTCGGAGTGGTTCTGTTACTGGCAGCAGTTATGAACCGGAATTTCCGCAACAAAGTGATAAGGCGCTTTACTTGACCACCCGGATAATAACTATGGAAAAAATAATCCGACCGCGAATCGCGATAATTGTCCCTCTCGGAGAAAGGTAGGATTAACGCAGAGTTCACCATGAAATATAAGAAAAAACTCTTACTATCCTTTATTGCAATTTTATTTATCTCTTCCGGTCTGGTGTTTTCAATCTCGGCCTCGGGAGAAGACCCGGAAGCGTCTGGAATTTTCTTCTTCCCATTCACCGGTGCCAAAGCCGTATATACGGTGGAAGGAAATTCTCCCCTGGGCCATCTTATCGGCACCATGACCTATACGGTGAAGGCCGTCGATGAAACTTCCTACACGGTTAACATAACCACCGAAGGCAATATAAGTAAGATACCCAGCCTGGTGAAGAGCGATACGAGAAGCCTTGAGAGGAATGAGCCGCTTTCTTTCTCGAGCGTAATTGAGAAATCTGACCTCGTCAGCGAGAAAATTCTCAGGGTAGGGGAGCGGGAGATAAAAGTAAATAAGTACCTGATGGAATCCGAGAAAGAATTCGGCCGGGAGAAAATAACTATTTTTATCCCGGATAGGGTAAAGGTACCGCTGATAATTACTTATCGTTACAGCAATAGGTTTGACGTCACAATAGAGCTCGATAAAACGAACGTGGAGTACCTCCAGTAAAAGAAGTTAAATAACGACGAGACCTGCCTCACCTGATTGGAAAATTTTCCCGGAGGCAGGAAGCCGGGCGTCCTTTTTTTATTAGAGTGCCGGAGGGGCTTATAAGGAAACCACTTTAAGGCTAATAAACATTACTTGTAACGCCGGATCACATAAAAGTCATCCTGGAGTTCTAACTAAACTAGAAGCAAATAACTGCTCCGTTAAATAGTTTCGAATTGCTTTTTCAGGAGTGGAATTAGAGGTTCCGATTAACCTTTAAATTTCCCCCATTAAGTTAGCTGGCCAGTTCGTTTCCACGACATGCCCTCGAACTCCGGTCGGTTTCAGCGCCCACGTCCTCATTATCTATTCAGCAAAGAGAATACAAGTTCTTACGCCTTTTCGACCAATCAGTCCGACGAAGTCAACCATCTCCTGACCCTGTCGAGCAACACCGCAAATATTATTATAAATCCAATTACTATTCCCTGAAGAAAAGAAGAAATACCCAAAAGAACCATGGCGTTTCTAATTACGCCCATAATGGCAGCTCCAACCAGAACACCGGCCACGGAGCCACGGCCACCCGCCAGACTTACCCCGCCAATTACTACCGCCGCAATAACGTCCAGCTCGTTCCCTCGACCGTTGCTAGCATCCCCAAGAGAAAGCCTGGAGGTCAAAAGTATGCCGGACATCGACGCGATAAATCCACTGGCCGCGTAGGCAAACATCTTGATGCGATCTACGTTTATACCCGTCAGCTCACAGGCTTCCTCATTACCGCCAATGGCGTAAAGGGCGTGACCCAGAGGGGTTTTCCTGAGGAATATCCAGCCAATTAGTACCATTAAGAGCATATAGATAACCGGGTTCGGGATACCAAAGATGAAACCGGATCCCAGGGAAATAAACAGATCTTCCTGGGGACCGAACGACGTTATCGGGATACCCTGAGTTATGAACAAGCCCGCACTATAGGCAATAGATAACATGCCCAGAGTCGGAATGAGCGGGGGCATCTTGGCTTTGGTGACCAGAATACCGCTCAGCAATCCCGCCGCAGCGCCTGAAAGCAGTCCAATCGGTATAGCAAGCCACATCGACATCCCGTTATGAAGCAACCAACCGGTCAATATCCCGGAGAAGCCCATCAGCGACCCCACCGAGAGGTCGATACCTCCGGTAATAATTACTAGAGCTTCTCCCACTCCGGTTGCCGCGATGAAGGAAAAACTCCGAGCGACGCGCAATAGATTACTGATCCGCCAGAATCTCGGTGCAAAAATCCCGATCAACGTAAACAGGATGGCGAAGGCCACGGTAATTCCGAATTCATAGGAACGAACGAACTGGGACAAAGTCAACCTGTAGGACTCGTTTATCCCCCCTTTGCGAGACTGGCCAGCGCCCTCACTATCATTCACGGAATCATTATTCAAATTAGCATCACCTTTTTTATTCATGGGCCTTACTTCGGCGTTTACCGCTTATAATCAGTTCCAGTACATCGTCTTCGGTAACTTCTGAGGTGTTAACGGTTCCGACCAGTTTTCCTCTGCGGAGCACGCTGATTCGATCGGTGACTCCGAATATTTCCTGCAATCTATGCGTGATGATTATGATCGATACCCCTTCATCTCTCAGCCGCTCCGCCAGAGAAAGGACGTGATCCGAGGCCTCTGGAGACAGGTTTGCCGTTGGCTCGTCCATAATCAAAACATCCGGGTTGAATGAAATAGCCCGGGCCACGGCCACGGTTTGCCGCTTACCACCCGACAGCGTCGCAACTTCCTGCTCAAGAGACTGTATCTCTATCCCCATCCGATCCAGCACGTCATGAGTTTTATTCTTCATCGTGGCCTTGTCCACGAATAATCCCCATTTCCTTGGCCATCGGCCAAGGAGAACGTTTTCGTCCACACCCAAATTGTCACAGAGTGCTAAATTCTGATAAATAATCTCAATCCCCAGTTCATGGGCATCATGAGGGTTTTCAATATCTACTGGCTCTCCCCGGTAATAAATCTGTCCCTCGGTCGCTTCGTAAGCTCCAATTAGAATTTTCATCAGGGTGGACTTGCCTGCGGCGTTGTCCCCTACCAGGCCAAGGATCTCACTCTCCATCAATTCGAGATCCACGTCGTCGACGGCAGTCAGTCCACCGAAGGTTTTGGTGATTCCCTCCATCCTGACTATAACAGACTTATTTGTGGGTTTTTCTTCCGCGTTCAAAACTTACCCCCTAAAAAAATTACGGCAAGGGCGTATATCGCCCTTGCCGTCTGGTCTCAAGTGTCCAGCTCTTTGTCAGTCAGGTAACTGATACACTCGTTCGGAGTGTTCGACGAATTCTTCTACGTTGGACGGGTAAGCCACGGGCAGATCCGTCGGGTAGTAACCCTTCTCCAGGTCCTTGCCCTCGACGACTTTCTGGTATAACAGCTGGATTGATTTGTAACCCATGTCGTACGGCCTCTGAGCAACCAAAGCGCTGACTTTGTCTTCCTTCATGAGCTCGAGTTGCGCGGGAAGGACGTCAAAGCTAACGATAGGCAGTTCTCCTGATTTGACTTCATCCATCTTGTTTCCCAGCGCCTGCTCGTAAGCTGACTTACCAAATAGTGCCCAGCCGCCGGACATAAAGATACCGGCAATATCTGGATGAGAAGTCAGGATATCCCCCAGGTAATCGTTGGCTTTCTGAGTGTCGTCCTCGCTGGGGAAAGGAGAACCCTTGACCTCTGTGTAAGTACCTTCGGGAAGCGTATTCAATACGCTCTCGAAGCCCGCAATTCGCTGGTTCAAGTTGTTAGCCCCGAGGGTTCCGGTGATGACGGCGTATTTGCCCGACTTCACACTATGGACAAAAGCAATTCCCGCTTTAACTCCGGCCTGATAGTTGTCCGTACCGACAAATGCCAGCCGATTACCGTCTTCCGCAACGTCCGAGTCCCACGTGATAACGGGAATTCCCTGTTCCATTGCCCGGTTAACTACCGGCACTAGTGCATCTCCATCGACCGCGGACAGGGCGATGCCATCGACACCTTTGGTGATCAGAGACTCGATTACGTCGATCTGGTCCTTTACCTTGGTCTGAGTCGGTCCGGTATAGTTTACCTTTACCCCCAGCTCTTCTCCCGCTTTTAGAGCACCGAGACGGGCGGCATTGAAGAACGGGTTATTGACGGCCTTGGGTACAATTGCAAATTCGTATTCATCCTGAGCGGAAACGCTCACGCTGGAGAGCGGAAGTGCCAGAAAACCAACAACTAAGAATAAGCCGATAAGACCATAAATGTAACTGCTGTACTTACGGGACATAAAAACCTCCTCTAACGTTTGTGAAACGATTTTAGCCGCATTGCACCACGGCTATTTACTTTGTATATGATGTTAAACCATTTTTGGATTTACGTCAAATAGCGGTGACGGATACTTTTACGCCACCTTCATTGCTCGCAGCAGTTCATCGGACTGTGATGTTCAAACCGCCGTCATTGTTATCGCCGAACTAGCTCCAGCCCGGGGAAGATCCAGAAAGCGTGAGAAAGGGTTATATGACTCCGGAGCATTAACCTTTTGTGAAATGACCTGGTGAATACTTTAAAATTATCTTCGGATAAAACTAAAATCTCGAGGTGAAATAATAAATGCAGATCAGTAAGACCAAGTTCGATAGGATGGAGAAACTGAGCGATGAAAACGGCGTAATCAAGGCTGCGGCAATGGACCAGCGAGGCTCTCTCGTTCGGCGCCTTTCCTCGGCCTGCGGAGTCCCGGAGGACGAAGTTACGAACGAGATGATGGAAGAATTTAAGGAAGCCGTCTCCGAAGTGCTTACGCCTTACGCCAGCGCTATACTGCTGGACCCGGAATGGGGCCTGCCGGGAGCAGAAGCAAGAGCGGAAGGAACCGGGTTAATCATGTCATACGAAAAGAGCAGCGCTTCGCGGAACTATGCGGATGTCTACAAGCATAGCCTCCCGGCCAAAATAAAGGAACTGATGCCGGACTGGAGCGTCCGGAAGTCAATAGAAAACGGGGCGGACGCCGTCAAACTGCTTATTTATTACCACCCCGACGAGGACGGACTCTACAACAAACAAAAGGAAGCTATGGTCGAAAGGGTAGGGGCCGAGTGCGCTCATTACGATATACCCTTCTTTCTCGAGTTTCTCGGTTACGGTCCGGACGGCGGGGACTGGAAAAACGACCCGGAACTCGCCCGAGAGAAACCCGATATAGTTAGAAGAAGTATCGCCGAATTCTCCAGAGATAAATATAATGTAGATGTATTGAAGGTAGAAATTCCGGTCAACCTGAAATTTGCAAAAGGAACTGACGCGTTCGAAGGCGGAGAGGCCGTCTACGACAGAGAAGAAGTACTTCAGCACTTTTCCGACGCCGCGGAAGCAGCAAAGAAACCGATGATCTATCTCAGCGCCGGAGTTGACGCCCCGCAGATGAGGGAGAGCCTAAGGCTGGCCAACGATTCCGGTGCGGACTGGAACGGTGTCCTTTGCGGCCGGGCAACCTGGCAAAACGGGATAGCCGAATACGCCGAAAAAGGAGTGGAGGCCCTGCACAGCTGGCTCCAGGACGGCGGCGTTGACAACATCACTAAAATGAACGAGATAATCGACAGCGGAGCAACACCATGGTACGAGGCCTACGGCGGGAGAGACGAAATTCAAGTCTCGGAATAGATTTACGGGAAACCCTCCGACATTTAACGGGTAATTAAGCGAATTTCGCAAACCGCCGTTTTCCGATAATTTCCCTGGCCTTTTACGCTGGAGAAATGGGGGCAACCTCTCCGGTTGCCCCCAGGAAATTTCCTATGGATAGAAGAAAAGAAGCCCTTAGCACGAGCACAGGTGGCTTTGCTCAAGGTGCTCGTTGAGCCCAGGCCATCAATACTTAATCCCCTCCATTGTAGCGGTCAGCAGGGCTTTGGTGGCTCCCAGCTCAAGGGAGGGCCAGTGTTAGAGTCAGAAAATTCCCTTTAATTAGCGCAAGTGTCTTTCCTGAGGGGTGTTTTCCCAGTACAATGGCCTATTCTTTCAAAGCACCGAAGGTAAGACCCCTGGCCAGGTTGCTCTGGAGAAAGATGGTCAGGATAATCGGCGGCCCGATTGCGAGAATCGTATTCACGGCGGCAAAGCCAAACCTTACCCCTCTGGTGCTCCTCGCACTCAATATCATCACGGGGAGGGTCTGTGCTTTCGCTCCGGTAAGAGTCAATGCAAACAGTGCCTCGTTCCAGGAAAAAGCAAAGACTATCAACGCCGTTGCCAGCAGACCATTTTTTGCCAGAGGAAGGGCAATCCGCCAGAATACCTGGTAATCATTTGCCCCGTCGACAAAGGCCGATTCCTCGATGGCCACCGGTATCTCGTTAAAGATACTCCGCATGATCAGAATACCGAAAGGCAGGTTGAAAGTCACGTTTACAAGCATTAGCCCCAGTCTCGTATCCACGAGATTAATCCTCATCAAGATAATGAAGAAAGGAATAAGGACTACGACGGGCGGCAGCACGCGTTGAGAGAGGAAAAATATGGTCAGGTCCTTATTTTTTATGACGGAAAATCGATACCGGGCAAGAGCGTAACCAGCCATGGTTCCAATAATCAAGACGATACCTGTTGTTCCAAGACTGACTACCAGACTGTTGATTAGCCCTTTTATCACGCTCTGGTGGAAAAGCGCAAAATCCCAGTGTTCCAGCGTTGGCTGATAATGCAGAAACGGAATTGCGGCCCCGGGTTCAAATAACTTGATGCTCGGCTTGAAGGCGTTTTCCAGCGTCCAGAGGAAAGGAATTGAGATCCAGACTGTAGCCAGGACGAGAACAGCGTAAATTAGTGCTTTCTTCGGCTTGCTCATAAATTTAAACATTTTTCCTCACCTCACTCCGCAGCAAAACTTTCTCTGAGTAATCTAAAGAGCTGGAATATGACAATCATCACTACGATAAGCAATACGTAAGCCATAGCCGCTCCGTGTCCGAAATCAAAGTACTTCATCGAAGTCCTATAAACGTACAGTGTATAAAAAACCGTCGACCTGCCGGGACCACCACCCGTGAGCGAGAACGGCAAGCCAAACACTTTAAACGCCCGGACCATCCGTAACATTATTACCAGTAACAGGCTGAATTTGATTGATGGAAGTTCGACGTAACGAAATATCTGGAAAGAAGAATTCGTGTCGATCATCGCCGCTTCGTATCGAGATTTCGGCACTCCCTGCAAGCCCGCAAGCAGGATTATGAATGCAAATGGGGTCCAGCGCCAGATATCGAGGATAACCGAACTGGCAAAAGCACCGGTCGCACTGGAGAGCCAGGCAATATCGAGCCCGAACCAGCCCATTACCCAGTTGGCCAATCCGCCTGTTTCGTGAAATATGGTAACACCAAGATAACCCACGGCTACCGTGGTCGTAAATATTGGCAGGGTGTAAACGGTCCGGAAGAAATTCTGAAATTGCACTCGTTTATTAACAGTCCACGCCAGAAATAACCCCAGCAAAGTTTCTATGGTAACAGTTATTAATACATAGTATATCGTGATCTGAAAGGTAAACCAGAATTCGGAAGAATTAAAAATATCTATGTAATTTTGAACCCCAACGAAAGCCTCCCGTCCCCTACCCAGTGTATAACGATAGAAGCTCAGGGAAAACGAGTTTATCAGCGGGTAGAGCACGAAACCAAGAACCCACAAAAGGGCCGGCAAAAGAAAGACAAACTTTGCTGCGCGGCTCTTTCCGGCCAAAATTTCACCCCTCTATAAAAAATACGGCCCACGGGTGGCGTTGCACCCCCGTGGGCCAAAGGTTTATGAAGTTATTCTCCCAACATCTGTTCGTAGTACTCTTTCTGAGATTCACGTCCGTGTCGGGCCGTAATATCGTTGAAGCGATCTGCTAATTTGTCCAGTGCTTTCTTCGGATCCGCGTCACCGGAGAGCACCTGGGAGATAATTACATCTACAGCCCTGGCGTACTCTTCCGCTCCGGGAATCCGCAGCAGGTTAAACTGCTGATCCGCGTAGAAGTTTGCGTGGTAGCCTTTGGACATTTCGATAGCTCCGTTCTCGCTCCAGTCCTGTTCGGTGAAGTCCTCGACCGAGGCGCTTCCACCGTGTCTTTCCAGGAACGCAAAAGATCGGCCGACGTCGACACCCGTCCAGCCACGCATCTGGTTCCAGAAAGCGTTATCTATTCTCGACATGTACGCAAAGTAGTCGTAAGTCATCTGCGGGTTGTCGGAATATTTTGAGATAACGCCGTGCCAGGAGCCACCGATGTTATTACCGACCACGTTGGGCTCGTCAAACTCTACCCACTCGTCATCTATCGGGTTATATGCTTCCATCGTCCCCGGTAATACCGATACGCCTATCTTACCCTTGACTTTGGAGGTTTCTTCGTCCTGAGCCAGAGCACCAAGGTCGCCCCAGGTAAACGCAACTACCGCGTCACCTTTGAGGAACAGGTCCCATGCTTCTCCGAGCGTCCAGGCCATCATGGCCCGCGGTCCCGCTTCGACCAATTTCTTCAGGTCATTCAGCGCCCTGAGATGACCGGCGGAGTTTACCAGCGGTTCCATGGTATTCGGGTTGAACCAGAAGTACTTGTTCTCCGGAGAAATCACGTAAGGGGCGGCCCATGTCATGTAATGGAACATACCCTGTCCACCGACCTTAAAGTGACCGGTAAAGCCGTAGTCCTTCTTACCGTCTTCGTCCCAGTCCCATTCGTTAAAGAACTGTGCGATGTCTATTATTTCCTGGTGGTCACGCGGCGGGAGGTGGTAAGTATAGCCGTATTCTTCTTCAAATTCTTCCTTGTACTCCTCCTTCTGGAGTATGTCCTTTCTGTAGTAAAAGGCCTGACCGTCGTTGTCGTTCGGCAGGCCGTACCATTCCCCGCCCCATTTCATCAGCTGTTCAATTGCCGGTGATACGGTGCCCGGGCACCAGTAGGGCATTTTCGGGTCTTCCATGTACTGCTCGATTGGTACGATGTATCGGGTTCCCTCGAAATAGTCACCGTAGTACCATGATGCCGTAAGAAACCCGTCGTACTGGCCCATACCGGTAATCAGATCCGTAAATATCTTTTGGTGGAAGGTTGCAAGCGGAACTTCCGTAATGTTTACCTTGCCACCAGTTTCTTTCCTCCACTGCTTTGCGAAATCGTACAGCGGCTTGGAAACAGTGGTTTTCGGGGCGAGAATATTTATTGTTTTACCCTTATAGGGTTCGCCCTCCAAAAATTCCTGTCTCTCCGGACTGATATGCGGATCGTCCGGAGTACCTTTACACTCCTCCTGCGCCAGGACACTCATCGGCGCTGCAAGAACCAAACCTGCAACTAATATAACTACTGCCAGAAAAGCAAGATTGTTGCGAATTTTCATACTACCCTCCTTTGTATTTTCATCATCGAAGGTTTTAAAATTAGAGCTACCGAGATTTCTACTGGCCAAAGTAAACAATGATTAGAAATAATAGCTTAGTTTATCTCCTACCACCTCCCGTAATTCAAGCTTCCCGTTTACAACGATTTTACAAAATCACCGAAAAGCCCCGTTACCTAAAGCCGGGTTCTTGGCTTAAAAAATTTTATAAAGTTATATGCAAACGCTTGTTTAAACGTTTACCAACTGGATTATAACATAAATGGAAATTTCAATCAAACAAAAACCTCTGATCCGGACAAAACTATTTTACTGATCCATCCGTGAAGATCTTTACGATCGGAAATAACATAAAACCTCTATGCATGGTTGTCCGTAGAAATCTCCTTTCCGCCAAACACTCCCGCATCTGAAAGCTTCTGGTCGATCATAGCAACTTCAATAAAAACCCTAATAAATTTCACGGTGCGGTTTTTCCAGGGTGACGGTATCCCAAAAACTTGACAATTTTTTAGAAATGTGTTATAAGAAGTTAACGTTTTCGTTAACGTTTTCATAATAATTTCGTCCCGGAGGAAAAAGTGGGAACCACGATAGAGGACGTGGCAAAAAACGCGGGAGTATCAATTACCACTGTCTCGGCCGTTATAAACGAGTCGCGCTACGTAAGTCCCGAATTAACTGAGAGAGTGGAGCGGGCGGTAGAAGAATTAAATTACCATCCCGATCAGCTTGGACGGGGATTGAGGAAAGGGCAGAGCAATGCAATTGGTCTCCTGGTCTCCGATATAACAAACCCCTTTTTTCCTAGGGTCGCTAGAGGTGTCGAGGACTGTGTCCGAGAGAACCATTATAATCTTATCCTGTGCAATACCGACGAGGATCCCGTCGAGGAAAGACATTATATTTCCTTGTTGCGGTCACAGAGAGTTGATGGAATTATAATAGCGCCGACTACAGAGGGAGCAGATAATATCGGTTCCCTTGCCGAGGACTCCATCCCGGTGGTTTTGATAGATAGGTCCCTTGATGGATGCAACCTACCCGAGATCGTTTCCGATAACTATTCCGGGGCCTACAGGGCCGTAGAATATTTACTTGACATGGGCCATGTCCATATAGGATTTATCTCCGGTCTGGAAGGAATAAATTCCACTGACAGAAGGCTGGCCGGTTATAGAGACGCACTTACGGATCGGGATCTCGATTTTCAAGAAGAATACGTTGTAAGCGGGAACTCTCAGATAAGCGAGAGCTATCAGGGTACCGGGAGACTGCTTGACAGAACGGAGAAAATTACGGCTATTTTTGCGGCCAATAACCTTATGTTAATCGGCGTCCTGCGCTACCTTAAAGACAATTCAATAAGTTATCCGGAAGAAATATCCGTAATCTGCTTTGACGATACGGAGTGGGGAAATGCAGTTAATCCCGGGATAACCTCCGTAGCGCAAAAGCCTTACGAGATTGGATATAAGGCAGGGAAGGTAGTCTTCGCTGTAATATCGGATCGAGAAAACGAGAAAAACACACAAAAGCGGGTTGTATTACCGACTAAATTGGTAAAGCGGAACAGTGTTAGAGATTTACAGGCCAAATAACTGGAGGTGATAGGTGCCAATGCCTTTTACAGGTTGCCAGTTCGGTTAACGACCGGATTTTTTCATCTAAGATCTAGCCAAATTCAAACTTCTTTTTAAAAGGGAGGGCTTATGTTAAATAGTACGAAAGCGCGACTTCTGACTCTGTCTTTGGTTGTGGTGTTGACAGGAATTCTACTGGTTCCAACTGCCATAGCACAGGACGATAAGAGTTATTTAATTGGTCACGATTCGCTCTATATGGGCGATGAATGGATGAAAGTTACGGACAAGGCAATCCACCTGTACGGCCTGGAGCAGGGATGGAACGTCATCACTCAAAATGCCCATTTCAAAGTAGCTGACCAGGTAAAACAACTCAGGTACTTTATGGAAAAAGGTGTGGACGGTGTTATCTGGTCTCCGGTCTCTGAAACGGCGACTGCGGAGGTAGCAGAACACCTGGCAAAGAACGGAGTCCCCACCGTGACTTATAACACTGACGTGAAGACGGACGCCGTGCCGATAACGATTATGTTTGGAAACAAGGAAGCGGCAAAGATCGTGGCACAAGAAGCAATTGACCATCTGAAAGAGAAACAGGGAGAGCCGGAAGGTGTGGTATTAAGCATCCAGGGCGATCCTGCAAATACTACGGATCGGGCCAGAGCGGATGGATTCAAAGAGGTGTTCAGCGAGTACGAGGGAATTAAATTCATCGAATTCTTCACCAAGTCCGACATGGCCGAGGCCCAGAGGAAAGCGTTTAACGCGATACAGCAACACGGTAGACCAGTGGCAATCGTTTCACAGAACACCACCAACTCTCGTGGCGGCGTTAACGCATTGAGACAGGCCGACATGCTCGTACCTCGGGGAGAAGAAGGTCACGTTTTCATCTCTTCAATCGGTGGCGCTCCCGCTTACCTGGACATGATGAAAGAAGGATTGGTGGACAGAGGGTACGTCCAGCCCAACCTGTTCTACGGCCCTCTTGCCATGCACTTCCTCGTTCAGGTAATTGAGGAGGGAGAAGAATCCCTGCCCGAAGTAGGAACTACCATAACTGCGGACGACCTACAGATTACCGGTGGGACCTATGAGGGAGTATCTCCCTGGGAGACGCAGGTCTGGGCACCGGCTACTGTTACGACTCACTTCGGCCACAAATGGTTAAAAGTGCAGGGAATGCTCGTTACACCGGAAAACGCGGGCGATCCAAGGATCTGGGGTAACACGGCAGCAAAATGGTTAAAGTAGAGAGTTAACGGATTAACGGATACTTTTGAATTCAACCTAATTTCAATCTTTATCGTACTGCGGGCCGGGGCCAGAGCATACAGACAGAGCCCCGGTCTGTTTATAAATAACATGTCGTCGGGCTCTATGAGGAATAACGGTAGCCCGTTTCCAGAAAAAATTAGAAGGGGAGGTAAACATGAACTCCGACAATACCCCTCTGCTTAGAATGGAAAATATACATAAATGGTTTGGTAAAGTTCACGCCGTGGCCGGGGTTGATTTAAGTATCGGCGAGGGGGAGATACTGGGTCTTGTAGGTAACAACGGTGCGGGGAAGTCAACTCTAATAAAAGCTCTGGTCGGCGTTCAACCCAAAAGCAGGGGGCGCTTTTACTGGAAGGGAGAAGAGATAGAAATTGACTCCATACAGGATTCTCGAGCCCTGGGAATTGAGGCCGTATACCAGGACCAGGCTCTTGTCGATAGCATGGGGGTTATAAAAAATATCTATTACGGTCGGGAACCGGTTAAAGGTTTTGGGCCATTTAAAACCGTAGACTTCGAAAAAATGAAGAAAGAGGTAAGACCTCTGTTTCAGGAACTCGGTCTCGACGTGGCTTCGCTTGACCAGGAGGTAAGGTTCTGCTCGGGCGGCGAGAGACAGGGGGTCGCAATTGTTAGAGCAATGTTGTTCCGGGCTAAGATGGTCATCCTGGATGAACCGACTACTGCCCTATCCGTTCCGGCAATCAAACGGGTTCTCGATTTCATCAAAGCACTCAAAGGAGAAGGTATCAGCGTAGTACTAATATCTCACAACCTGGAACACGTTTACCAGGTTGCCGACAGGATAGCCGTCATGTCGCATGGAGAAAAAGTTATGGATGAAAACGCGGAAGAACATGCGAAGGAAGAAATCGAGCGAGTTTTACACGAAACTGCAGGTGCAGTGGATTGAGGGAGATAAGATGAACAAAAACCTGAAAAAAGCACAACTATTCGTCGTAAACAATTTTTCCTGGTTTCTTATTATTGCACTCTATCTGGCATTCGCCGGTTTAAGGCCGACAGGTATGTTGAGCTGGAGCACCGTCGTGTTTATGCTGCACTCCTCGATTCCGCTGGGTTTTCTGGTAATTGGTGAAGCGCTTTGCCTTATTGTCGGCGGCCTTGACGTTTCGCTAGCTCAGATGGCCGGATTTACCGCTATGCTCAGCGCCTTGATCGTTACCCAGTGGGCTCCGGGATTGCCCGGGATTGTAGGAGTTTTCCTTCCGGTAATTCTCGGCCTGCTTGCAGGGTCCGTCAATGGGTTTTTTATCGGCTATCTGAAATTAAACCCATTTCTCGTCACGTTGGGCACTTTTATGGGATTCGAGGCCGGTACTTTACTGCTGCACTCCTATCCTATCTACTCCGGCTTCCCGAATCATTACCTGTTCGGCGGCGAGAGCTCGCTCTCTATACCTATATTTGTCGGGGTAGTATTGCTGATGGCTTTTCTCCTCAATTATTCCCGGGCAGGATTATATATCTATGGGGTGGGCGGTAACGCCCAATCTTCCCGCATGCTTGGCGTAAACCCGGGTCACGTAAAGTTCTTTACCTTTACCCTGGCGGGGGCCTTTGCGGGTTTATCAGGCCTCTTTTACACCGGTTTTCTCAACACGGTTCCTCCGAGCATGGGAGATGGCGACATATTTCTGGCGTTTGCCGGAGCCATCATTGGCGGGGTAAGTCTGGAAGGAGGCAGGGGCTCGATGACCAACGCTTTTGCCGGTCTCGTATTTCTTGCCCTGATTGAAGCGGGCTTATCCATGTTTAACGTCAATCCGAACCTTCGCAGAGCGACGTATGGTATACTCGTCCTTGCGGCTATTATCATTAATAGGTATCGAAGCTACTTCCGAGATAGACTATTACAACCCGAATGAGGAGGAATTAATGAATCCAAAGCAAGAAATCCTGGCACTGTTCCGTGGAGACCGAACGGAAAAAGTCGTCTGGCAGCCCCGAATTGAAAACTGGTATAACGTCAACCAGGCGCACGGGACCGCGCCAGAAAACTATTACGGCAAATCTCTACTCGAAGTATATGACGAGCTTGGTTGTTCTCCCAGACCATACTTGATCCCCTACCCATCGCCCGAAGACCTTCGGAGCGAGGCCACTGACGAGTGGAAGGGGTTTTGCCCTCAGGATAGTCCGCCGATAATTAGGGCCGAGTTAGACCCTTCAGTTGACGGCGAGGTAGAAGTAACCGGAAACGGGGGGCAGGGGGAAAAAATCATCGAGGAGTGGTCAACTCCAGAAGGTGACTTGACCAGAAAATGGTTGATCTCGGAGGACTCGATATCCCAGCAGGTTTGCGAGTATCCGATAAAAGATCTGGGTGATCTCGATATCCTGGAGTATATCCTGACGCATCAGGAGTGGAACTTCGACGCTGAAGCCTACGATCGGGTCGAAGAAAATATCGGAGACCGCGCTCCCATCGCCGCAATTGCCCCCAGGGCGCCCTTCATTCAGTTTATAATGTTTTACCTTAGCTACGAGGACGCTGTTATACATCTTCACCGCCACAGGGACCGAGTTGAGAAATTCCTTGAAATCGCGGAAGTGGCGGACAGGGATGCTTTTGAAGCGATAAAAAACAGCCCCGTGGATGTCGTGTGTCTGCCAACCAACCTGGATGGTCAACTTGTTTCCCCGCCTTACTTCGAAAATTACATACTTCCCCACTACCACGAGTACGGCGGGATGTTAAAGGATGCCGGTAAATTTGTCTATGCTCACTGGGACGGGAGAGTCAAACCACTATTACCTTATGCTAGAGAAACGGGTCTACACGGCCTGGAAGCTTTGACACCCCGACCACAGGGAGACCTTGAGCTCGACGACATCAAACAGGCTCTGGGGGACGAGATGATTCTCCTGGACGGAATTCCTGCAAATTATTTTCTTCCCTATCAATACGATGAAAAGCGGCTGATAGATGAGACAAAGAGGATACTGGAGAAACTGACTCCCAATATAGTTCTGGGCATATCGGACGAGATCCCGGCAGACGGTGATATTGAGAGAGTCAAGTTAGTAACCGAGCTGGTCTCGGAATACAATTCGGGATCCTGATGGGCCGGAAATTGAGCGGCCGTGAACTGGTGAAGGAGGCTCTGGAATTTGATTCTCCAGAACGGGTCCCTCGAGATCTCTGGTGGCTTCCTGCGGTCGAGATGTTTCAGAAGGACGAACTTGATCGATTGCTGCGGGACTTTCCAATGGATATTTATAGCCCCGATTTCAGGCCTGGGGCTTCAAAGAAGCAGCGCTCCAGCAGCTTGCGCAACTATAACGTCTACGGGCTGGAAACCCCCACCGTGGGCAATTATATCGACGAATGGGGTAGCATCTGGGAAGTTCGGGAAGACGGTGTTTTGGGAGAAGTAAAATCACCCGTTTTGGAAAATCTGGAAGATCTGAGGGCGCTTGAGCCCCCCTGGGAGTTTCTGGAAACAACCGACCTATCTACTGTGGACGAACAATGTGCCAAATCAGAACAGTTCGTACTATCCGGGGTCACCGGCCGTCCGTTCGAGAGAATGCAGTTCATCCGCGGCACGGAAAACCTGTACAAAGACCTGATAAAACACCGGGATGAGGTAAAACGGCTAAGAGATATAGTTCATCGCTATCAGAAAGCTCATATAGAAAAATGGCTGAAAACTGACGTCGATGCTATATGGCTCATGGACGACTGGGGCAGTCAGGACAACCTCTTGATCCCGCCCGGTATATGGCGGGATTTTTACAGACCGCTTTACAGAGAATACTGCGATATGATCCACCGAGCCGACAAATACGTTTTCTTTCACTCCGACGGCTGTATTGAAAAGGTACTTGAGGACGTCGCTGATATTGGGATAGACGCTCTAAATTCCCAGCTATTTACAATGGATTGGGAGCTCGTGGCTAAAAAGTTAAAAGGCCGAGTCACGCTCTGGGGCGAGATCGATCGACAGTACCTGTTACCGTTCGGCAGTCCGGATGAAATAAAGAGAAGTATTTTCGAATTACGTGAAATTCTCGATGACGGAAAGGGAGGAGTTATTGCTCAGTGCGAGTGGGGAAAGGAAAATCCGGATGAAAACGTCAGAGCAGTCTATGAAGCGTGGGCTGAACCGATTTCCAGGATAAAATGACATCGGGTTAACTCTTCCACTGTACTGGAATATCTTTAATTGGAGCATTTGAGATAACTGTTTTTCGCTGCTAAAGTACATCAGATATTTGAAAAAGGACGATATTCTCAGGTGGTTAACATGAATCGCGGTCCGGACCTTTATCCGCTGAGGTTTGAGGAAATTATTCAGCATTACGATTTCGGCAACCGGAAAATAGCGCAGCTCTTCCCGGAGAAGGATTTGCCCGAAGAGGGAATAATAGCTGAAACATGGGAGGCTTCGGCTCACCCGAATTTTCCAGGAAGAGTAATAAATGGACCACTTTCCGGAAGGACCCTGCCTGAACTCGTCGATTCGTACGGTCCAGGAATACTGGGAAAGTCCGTTGACGAAAAATACGGAAGTTTATTCCCCCTCCTGTTAAAGTTTCTGGACGCACGGGAAACCCTGGAAGTACAGGTCCACCCGGACGACGATTACGCCCGCAGTCAGGGTCTCGATAAACTCGGAAAACCGGAGGCCTGGTATATCCTGGAAGCAGAACCGGGAGCTGAACTATTCTGGCGAACTAAAAGAGGCGTTACGAAGGAAACCCTGAGACAAGTCGGCCCCGACGAAGAAAAATTCTTTGATCATTTGATGAAAGTTCCGGTTCAGCAGAGTGACGTGATCTACCTGCCTCCCGGTACGGTCCACGCGATCGGGAAAGGGATAGTCATGTGCGAAATCCAGCTGACATCGGACGTAACCATTGGACCGGACTATCTCTTCTGTTCCGGAACAAAACTCGAGAGCGTGAGACCGGAAGAGGCATTTGAGATGTTCATGGATCAGATAATACTAAAGGACGTTTATGAGAGCGAGGCAAAAATTCCGCCGGCGTCTTTTTTCGAAGGCGGTAATCAGTTTACCTACCTTCTCGCCACGCCGTACTTTGCACTGGAAAAGCTCGAACTTAATCAGGAATTAAATTTTTGCGATTCCCACTATGGAGTCACCGATAAGTTCTTGATTATTACTGAGCTTGCCGGTTCGACCGAAATCCTGGTTAAAGATTGGGAAGTGGGACTTTCACCCGGACATACAGCCTTGCTGCCCGCAGCAGTAAAAGAGGCCAGAATTAGACCGGGGCAGCGACGGGCGGAAATCCTAATAAGCTACGTTCCGGATCTACGTAAAGACGTAATTGCGCCCTTGACGTCACGTGGTTTCTCCGAAAACCAGATTGTCTCCCTCGGAGGGCCAGGTGAAGATCGGGGTCTGTCAGAAATGCTGAGCTGAAGAATTTCTTTTAAGCCTTGGATGTCCGATAAAAGCGGTTAAACTATTAAGTGGGTCCAGGTAAGAAAAAAGACAGGAGGATGAACTATGAAAGCAATAACCTTCACGGAGAAAGGCAAGTACGAGTACAGACAGGATTACCCGGTTCCGAAGCCGGCGGATAAGGACGTCATCGTCGAAGTCAGCGAGTGTGGCCTCTGTGGCACGGACGTACACATTTACCGGGGAGAGTTCGAAGCAAATTTTCCGGTCGTAATTGGTCACGAGTTTTCCGGGATCGTAAAAGAGGTTGGGTCAGAGGTAAGTAAATTTTCCCCGGGCGAGAGGGTCACTGTTAACCCGAACACAATCTGCAACAGGTGCGAGTTCTGTCGCAGCGGTCGGGAAAACCTCTGTGTAACTCTGCCCGGACTGGGTGTCAATAGCGACGGCGGTTTTGCGGAATACGCCAGGGTCCCGGAGCGGTGTGTCTATAGTATTCCGGAGGAAGTCAGCTTCACGGAAGCTGCATTTGCCGAACCGCTTAGCTGCGCGATAAACGGTATCAACAAGGCCCGGATAGAGAAGGGTGATGACGTTCTTGTGCTCGGTTCCGGACCTACCGGTCTTCTGCTCACCCAACTGGCAAAGATTTCCGGCGCGGCGAAAGTCGTATCCACGGCCAAAAGGGCCGAGAGATTGGAGATGGCCGCTAAACTTGGGGCGACCGTCACCATCGACGTAAACGAGGTTGACCTGGTCGAGGCAGCTCAAGACGTACTGGAGAACACCGGCGCCGACGTGGTTATCGAAGCAGTCGGGACGGAGAGG
>CAZENJ010000003.1:29293-37663 GCA_964513485.1 uncultured Thermotogae bacterium
CTACCGAAAAAAGTTGACAATCAAGGGATCGTTTGTTAACCCTTACACGACACAGGATGCAATTGATCTGATGGCCGAAAACAAGGTCGAGGTTGAGGATCTAGTCACGCACAGGTACGAACTTGAACAGTTCGACCGGGCGATAACTACTTACGCCGAAGACGATAGCAGAATTAAGATTATGATGGAACCCTAGGAAAACGTTATATTGCTGGGGCTGACGCAGTTGGCCCAAATACCGTATTACTAAGCTGGATTCAAATGATTACCGGAAAGGAGGAGCGATAAGTTTCATGAATCATCCTGAGTATTTAATTGGTCTGGACCTGGGAACCACCAGGGTAAAGGCCCTGCTTGTAAGCACTGATGGCGAGATAATCGCAACGGCGGACGAAACTTATCCCCTCGACCGCCCGGTAGATAAGGCAGCGGAGCAGGATCCCGAGCAGTGGTGGGAGAACGGCGGTAAGGTCATTAAAGCAGTGCTGGAAAGCTCCGGCGTTGAACGGGGGAAGGTGAGAGGACTTGGTTTGGCCGGCCAGATGCATACGGCGGTATTTCTCGACAAAAGTTTCCGCCCCGTCCGACCGGCCATTACCTGGGCCGACAATAGATCAGCTGACCAGGCGAAAAGGATAGAACGAGAGCTGGGCAAGGATACTCTGCTCGATATTACTTATAACCGTAGCTTACCTGGCTTTACCGCCCCAAAGATCCTCTGGTTAAAGGAAAACGAGCCGGACGTATTTTCCCGAGTCGAGAGAGTCGTGCTGCCCAAGGACTACCTGCGTTATAGACTAACCGGAGAGCTCAAATCGGAGAAGGCAGGTGCTTCCGCCACGCTTCTGTTTGATCTGGAAGCAGAGCAGTGGTCCGAGCAAATACTGAAACTGGTCGGTTTGTCAACGGACTCCGTGCCTCCCCTGATAGAATCAACGGCGATAGCCGGTAACATAACGAAGGAGGCGGCCGAAACGACCGGACTGGTAGAGGGTACTCCGGTAATTGCCGGTGCGGGTGACCAGCAGGCCGGAGCTCTCGGTATCGGTGCCGTCGAGCCCGGAACTGTGGTTTCCACAATCGGCACGGGTGGCCAGTTGTTTACTACGGCCAAAAAACTGGTTGAACCGGAGGAAGGCAGGGTTCACGTCTTTCGTCAGTGCCTTCCCGACAGCTGGCACGTCATGGGGGCAATGCAGGCGGCCGGACTGGCGCTGCGCTGGTTCCGGGAAAGCATTATGGAATACAGTGGCAATACGAAAGTAACTTACGAGTACCTCTCCGAGCTGGCGTCGCGAGCGCCCGCCGGCAGTGGCGATCTCATGTTTCTACCTTATCTAACCGGGGAGCGGAGCCCTCATCTTGACCCCGACGCCCGGGGGTGTTTCGTCGGCCTGAGCCTGAACCACGAACTACCCCATCTGGTGAGAAGTATCATGGAAGGAGTTACGTTTGGGATGCGGGACTCGATGGAGATATTACAGGAGATGGGGCTCCCGATAGATGAAATACGCTGTGCGGGAGGCGGGGCGTCAAGTTCGGTATGGAGAAGGATTCAGGCGGACGTATATGAAAGATCCGTCGCCAGGACCAACATAGAAGAATCGGCGGCCCTTGGAGCTGCTCTGCTTGCCGGTATCGGAACTAATATATTTCCGCCTGACCCGGTTGAATCAACCGACCTTTTCCTCGAAGTAACGGAAGGGGTGGAACCGGACTCCGAAATCGCGGAGACGTACAACCGCCTGCACAGGCGGTATCAAGCGATCTACCGAGCTCTGAAACCGGAATTTAAAAAACTACAATCAGTTTAAAAGCCAAACTTTCGCCAGTTTTACCGAAAGATTTTCCGATTAGCCCTGGTCAAATTTTATCTGTTTCTTTAGGCCTCCCCCCGCTGCAGTCATTTCTATAGCCTCCTTCAGGTCATCCAGGCTAAATTGGTGAGAAACTAACCTGTTCAACTCGAGTTGTTCATTCCTAATCAGTGAAATAGAATCGGAAAAATCCTGTTCCGTCAGAGCATAGGAACCAATTAAATCTACCTCGTCATAGTACGTGTCAAAAATGTTGACCGATACTTCTGCCTCTTCCGGCGGGACCCCGAATACCAGGGCCTTTCCTCCCCGGCGTAACGCTCTCATTGCCGTCTTAGTGGTGGCTTTACTCCCTACCGCCTCCGCCGCTATATCCACCCCGTCACCGTTTTCACTAAGCTCTTTAACGGCTTCGGGAACATTGCTTTCTTCTGGATCCAGGAGGAAATCCGCACCAAACTCCGAAGCCAGCTGGCGCCTCTCCTCCATCGGTTCGCTGACAAAAATCTTTGAAATCCCCTGTCTTTTTAACAACTGGAGCAATAACAAACCCATTGGGCCGGCACCGATCAGCAGGACTTCATCGCCGACATTTACTTTGAGCCTTTTTACCCCTCGAATTGCGCACGCAAGCGGCTCTGCAAACGCGGCTTCTTCAAAGCCGGTTGACTTATCGAATTTTCCCAGATTTTTGTGCGGGACAACTGAGTATTCCTGAAATCCACCGTCAATAATATTGTCCCCTGCTCCGCCAAGTACGATGGCGTTCTTACAGAAATTCGTCCGCCCATCCCTGCAATACGAGCAACGGCCGCACGAAATGATCGGGTTGGCGGCCACCCTATCGCCAGCTTCCAACCAGTCCACTCCGGGCCCGAGTTCATCCACGACGCCAGAGAACTCATGACCGAGAACTACGGGCTCCAAGACTGAAAAGCCGCCCTTTGTAATATGTACGTCGGTCATGCAGACACCACACCTTCCAACTCTGACGCGAACTTCTCCTTCACCTACCTCCGGTTTGTCCCGTTCTACCACTTTTATCCCTTTATCCGGTGCAAAGATCGCAGCTTTCATTATTCACCCTCCATTATTGCAAAAATTTAAAATTCAGGCATTATATAATATTTTCTCCTCGGCCTCCACTCAAGGAACTAATCTGAAAAAGGGCAACCCCTGAAAAGAAGGCTTTACCCTGTTTCAGTCGAGCCCAGTTTCTATAATTACCATCAATCGGTTCGGCCATTTTCTTTATCCAGGTAGGCCCAGCCATTGATTTAACTTGTTTAAAATGATAAATTTACGAAGACGTATATTTACGGGAGTGATGTGCCATGGAATTTGTTCATTCTCTACCGGAGTCAAATGTCATTTTTGGAGCGGGAAAACTTGACCAAATAGGTGTCGCAGCCAGTAAAAGGGGTTCAAAGGCCCTGATTGTTACTGGAAAAAGCAGCATGGAAAAATTGGGCTTTCTGGAGAAAGCCAGATCTTATTTAGAACGGAAAGGGGTAAGCTCAATTCATTTCAACGAAGTTACTCCAAACCCGACGACGAAGACAGTGGATAAAGGCGCGAAACTCGCCCTCAAAGAAGACGTAGACCTCGTCATCGGTTTTGGCGGCGGTTCTACTATGGATACTGCAAAGGGAATTGCCGTAGTTGCCGGGCACGCCCCGGAAGGTGGGAGCAAAAATATCTGGGATTACGTTAGTGCCGGTAAGGAAGAATCAGAAGGGATAACCGAAGCGACTTTACCGATACTCACCATTACCACCACCTCGGGTACGGGCAGTCACGTAACTCCTTATTCCGTGCTTACTAATCCGGAGACGAATGGCAAACCCGGATTCGGGGATGCACCGATGTTTCCTGATGTATCGATAGTCGATCCCGAGATTCTGCGAGAAATGCCGCCCGATCTTACGGCAATCACGGGTTACGACGTTTATTCCCACGTCTCAGAAAACTTAATTTCGAAAGGCGACCATCCGACCGCAGATCCTTACGCCAAAGAAGCGATCAAATTCGTCGGAAAGTACCTGCCCAGGGTTTACAAAGACGGGGATGATATGGAGGCCAGGGAGATGATGGCGGTTGCGGACACCTATGCAGGAATTTCCAATACCATTTCAAGTACCGCACTGCGCCATGCCATGGAACACGCCGTTTCGGGTTTTTACCCTGAGGTAGCTCATGCCCAGGGCCTTGCCTCAATTACGTTACCAATTATGCGATACAATATAGAAAACGGGGATAGCAAAGTTAGGAGGCGATACGGAGAAATTGCCAGGGTGCTTGGCGCGATAGACGAGATTAAGGACGAAAAAATGGCCGCTGAAAAATCCCTCGAAGCAGTAGAAGCCTTAATCAACGAGATTGACATGGACAAAGGACTTGGAGAACTCGGAGTGGAGAGTTCCTCGATTCCCGACATGGCCGAAAGTACTTTCAAATACATGGAGGGCGACGTGGAGCACAACCCGGTCTATCCCGACAAAGAAGACGTAGAAGATATATTTGAGGAAGCGATGTAGCCAGTACTGTCTCCCCAATCAATTTAACCTAGCTGTAGCTACACTGCTGAGAAAATTCAGCCAACCCCTCGACGGTCAATCGAGGGGTTGTTCCATAATTTCCCCGAAAGTGCCGGATGTCTCGTTAATCGAAAAAAAGACGGTTATCGGACCGTATACCCTCCGTCTATAACTATCGTACTGCCTGTGGTGAAGCTTGAAGCTTCTGATGCGAGGTAAACGGCGGCGCCAGCGAGTTCCTCGGGTTCGCCCAACCTTTGCATTGGGGTCGGGGTAAGCCAGAACCGTTCCGCTTCTTCGGGATGGGAACTCTTGTACTTTTTCGTCATTTCCGTGGCCATATAACCCGGAGCTATTTGATTCACCCTTATTCCATGTTGGGCCCACTCAGAAGCAAGCGACTTAGTGATCATCGTTACCCCCGCCTTTGAAGCGTTATAGGAAACTTGAGGCTGGGGATAATTGACGATAAAGCCGGACATGGAAGAAATGTTAACTATCGAGCCGCCTTCGCCTCTCTCTATCATATGACTGCCGACTTCTCTTGCACAGAGAAAAACGCCTTTCAGGTTAACGTCAATTACTTCCTGCCAGTCCGCTTCACTCATATCCTCGGCAGGAATGTTTTTGCAGATACCGGCATTATTTAAAAGAACGTCGATTCTACCCCACTCTTCCAGAACTCGCTCAACCGTCCTCTCCACGCTCTCGGCGTCCGTTACGTCAGCATGAATCGGCAGGGTATCCACCCCAAGCTCAGCCAGATCGGCAGCGGACTCTTCCGCCAGATCCTTTTGGATATCCGGAATCGCCAATTTCGCCCCTGCTTCAGCCATACCTCGAGCCATGGCCTTACCCAGACCTCTACCTCCACCCGTAACAATCGCTACTTTTCCTTCAAGTCGGAATTGATCCAATAGACTCATAAAATTCCTCCTTTCTTCGAAAATTATCTTTTAATAGCTTACAAAAAAGCAAATACTTTGTCAGCTCAACTTTCGCTTTTCAGAAAAATCCATTAATCCCTGGCATATTTCGCCAGAGGTCGTTTCTTCATCAATTTGGATTATTCGAGTCAGCCCGGGCGGTTCTCTTCCTCCGCTGGGGCCAGCCTCAGTACTTGATTAGTCAGTAGAAGTTGTTATCATTTAAACGTATACGTAAATGATTAAATAAACGATTAAACAAGAAAGGGAGCTACATAACCCCAATGTCAGCAACAATCCACGATGTAGCAGAAGAGGCTGGAGTTTCTGTAGCCACTGTTTCACACGTCATAAACGAAACGAGGTACGTTAGCCCCGAGTTAACGAAGAAAGTAAAACAGGCAATGGATAAACTCGGTTACCAGAGAAACAGCGTCGCTCGTAGCCTGAAGACGCAAAAAACGCATACCATCGGCTTAATCGTCTCTGATATTACAAATCCGTTTTTCTCTCAATTGCTGCGGGGGGTCGAAAAAATCGCGACTTCGGAAAGTTATACATTGATCATTTGCAATACCGACGAGACCCTGGAAAAAGAGGAACTCTACCTTGACGTGATGAAACAAAACCAGGTAGATGGCTTCATAATCGCACCTACCGGTAAAAACGACGGAAAGCTAAGAAGTTTCCTGGAGCAAGACCTACCCTTTGTCTTCGTAGACAGAAAAATAGACAACATATCCGTACCCTCCGTTCTTTCAGAAAACGTCAAAGGAGCAAAAAAGGCCACGGAACATTTACTCGAGGAAAATCATACCAGGATCGGTATCGTCTCCGGATTGGGTTCGGTGACGACGACGCGGGAAAGAATCAGGGGGCACGTAGAAGCATTAGAAAAGCACGGTATATCGTTCGAAGAAAGTCTATTGAAGAGGGGCAACTCGCAGGTTCAGGGGGGATTTAACGCCGCCAGGAGACTGCTAAAAATGGAGGAACCGCCCACCGCAATCTTTAGCACCAACAATCTGATGACAATTGGCGTGATGCAATTCTTAAAGAAAAATGGAATAAAATGCCCCACGGATATAGCTGTAGTAAGTTTTGACGATTTTGAGTGGAGTAACGCATTCGAGCCGACTTTAACCACGGTAGCTCAGTCTCCCCACGAGATAGGCTCGAGGGCAGCTGAGATTCTGTTTTCTCGTATAGCGGATACCCAGGAAACAAAAGACGATGTCAGAATTCCGACGGAACTAATTGTTCGAGGATCAACTTAATTTTTTTAGAAGAACTTTTAGTCGCTTTAAAGAGTGTTTTAACCGGCGAGGATGAGCTTGGGCATGTATGATTAACCGAAGGAAAATTGCAAAGAAAAGTGATTTTATATCTGCGATGGACTATAAAGTCCTTTTCAGCTCTGGCAAATAGAAAGATTTTTCTGGAGGTGATAACTCACATACTAAGTTGCGATCCGATTTAAAAGCAGGTACAAAATCGGAAAAACTTCAAATAAACGGAAAATTTTCTAAAGAGGAGTGATTTACTTATGTCCTGGAAAAAAATTTCTATACCGTTGGCTCTGGTTCTCTCGCTCGTCCTTATGTTGAGTCTGCCCCTGGCTGCGCAGCAGAACGTGAGACTGAACATTCTGGCAATGAGGATGGGTTCGACTGAATACATTGAAGCCCAAACCGACGAGTGGATAGAGCAATACGAAGAAGAACACGACGTAAATGTTACCGTAAACTGGGAATACCTGGAAGAAGAAGACCTTAGACCCCAGACCGTGCAGGATATGGCCGCGGGCACGGGTTACTATCAGATTGCCCAGGTAGGAACTCAGCATCTGCCACTGCTGGCCGAAAACGACTGGATCGTCCCCATGGAAGACTACTTCACGGAAGAGTACAACGCGAACGAATTCGTAGAAGCGGTAGTTTCAACGGCGTCTTATAATGATAAAATGTTCGTCGTGCCGATATATCACGAAGCAACCCATTTAATTTACAGGCACGACATCTTCAACGAACTGGGAATTGAGGTGCCCGAAACTCTGGAAGAGGTCACGGAAGCCGCCAAGAAGATAAATGAAGAAACCGACATCTCGGGGATCACCCTTCGAGGACAGCGAGGAGCCGGGCTAAACCACGTTTCCTGGAAGCAGTACCTCCAGGCTTTCGGTGGAAAGTGGCTCGAAAGCAATGAGCCCCCCTTCACCGCCGCGTTCAACTCCGAGGAAGGTATCGAAGCGACGGAATGGTATACCAACCTAATTCGAAACTACGCTCCTCAGGGCACGCAAACTTCGCACTGGAGAGACGTAATGTCCACTTTCATGGCCGGAGAAGCCGCCATGACTATAGACGCTACCTCCATCGGTAGAAGAATAGTCACGGACGACGCTTCCGAGGTAATCGGAAAGACCTCCTTTGCGCTGTTCCCGGAAGGACCGGCAGGTAGATACCCCTGGTACTTCTCCTGGAACCTGGCCCTCAGTAAAGTCGGAACCAGAAATGACATGACGCGAGAAGTTGCTGCGGACTACATACTCTGGGCCACCTCGCCCGAGATGAAGAAGGAAATGATGCTGGAAATAGGTACGCTTCCGGCAAGAACTTCTACGCTGCAGTCCGAAGAGGCTCAGGAATACTACGGCCAGGAGGGTATGTCAAACTGGCTCGAAAATACTATCCAGTCACTCCAGATCGAAGAGGCAGGAGAAAACCCGGTTATTGCGAAGATTCCGCAGTGGCCCGCAATCGGTGACACAATAGGAATCCAGCTGGAAAGGATCTTTACCGGGTCCGTATCAGTTGAAGATGGACTCAACCGTGCCGCGAAGATTATCAACCGGGACTTCTAAGAGAGACCGGAAGAAGCAATACGTTTACTTTTGCCGGACTCTTTGAGTAAAATCAATCATATTAGCCATTCACCCAGGAGGAGCTCCCCTCCTGGGTGAATTTTTAAAGTCGGATTTAATTATTGGATATTTTCGATAAACCCAGATAGTATAACTTAGAGTTAAATGAGGGATGGGCTTATCCAGAATGTTAAGTTGATTAGTTTAACGCTCATCTGTGAAAGCAG
>CAZENJ010000004.1:0-37092 GCA_964513485.1 uncultured Thermotogae bacterium
ACGCTTCGCCGTCCACGTCGTCGGCAATAACGAGCAGCGGGTTTCCGGTCTGAGCAATGCTTTCGAGGACGGGAACAAAGTCCTGAGCGTTCTTGATTTCCTGGTCGGTAATTAAGATGTACGGGTCCTCGAGGTCGACTTCCATGTTTTCGGAATCCGTTACGAAGTAAGGCGAGAGGTACTCCCTGTCGAACTGCATACCTTCGACCAGTTCGTAGTAAGTTTCAATTCCCTCGGACTCTTCCACGGTGATTACTCCGTCTTCCCCGGCCTCTTCCATCGTGTCCGCGATAATCTGGCCGATTTCCTCGTCGTCAGCCGAGATAGTCGCGACCTGAGCGGTTTCTTCCTTGGTGGAGAGTTCCCTGCTTTTGCTCTGAAGTTCCTCGACTATCCTTTCCGTGCCTCGTTTGATGCCCTGTTTCAGGTATTCCGGGTTAGCACCTGCTGCTACGTTTTTGAAGCCTTCTTCCAGAATAGCGTGAGCCAGTATCGTGGCAGTAGTCGTACCGTCACCGGCAGCGTCGTTAGTTTCGCTTGCAACTTCTTTGACGAGCTGGGCACCCATGTTCTCGAATTTATCCTTGTATTCCTGTTCCTCGGCAATCGTTACACCGTCGTTGGTTATATCCGGAGCACCAAAGTCCTGGTCTAATATTACGTTCCTTCCCCTCGGACCTAGCGTAATTCTGACTGCATCCGCGAGCCTGTTAACCCCTTCCTGCAGAGCTCTTCGCGCGTCCTCGTGAAATTTTACTTCTTTTGCCATTTTTTATTGACCTCCTGAGTTATGGTTATTCAATCTTGGCGAGAATATCGTTGTTCTTGATAATCTTCATCTCTTTCTGATCGACTTCGATTTCCGTCCCCGAGAAGCTAGAAAGAATAACTTCGTCACCCACTTCAACCTCGATGCTTTCGTCGGTGCCAATAGCGAGAACCTCGGCTTTGATGTAGTTGTCGTCCGACTTGGCACTATCGGGTATAACTATTCCACCTTCAGTTACTTCCTCTTCCTCGGTCTCTTCTACTTCCTGGACCAGAACTCTTCTACCTAATGGTTTAATATCCATATATACCTCCTCTCTGTTTGTTGAGTTGAGAATTACCTTTGATTAGCACTCTTGTATGCTGACTGCTAATTCAGAAAAAGTTTACCCAATCCCCCCCGTTTAGTCAACCCCCCATTTAAGGTTCATTTAACTGATCCCCACACGGCCTGCCGGTAAGAAGTGGGGTTGCTGGAGCGAAATGGAATTGGGCAATCCTTCCGAGAAATATTTCTACGAGTTGGCCAAAGGCAGGCTGAATACGAAAGTCGAGCCCGCGCCTTCCTCGCTATCCACAGTTATCTCTCCTCCGTGGGCCTCGACTATTTCCTTGGATATGGTCAGCCCCAGGCCCGTACCTCCCGTGCCGCGGGACCGGGATTTGTCGACCCGGTAGAATCGGTCGAAAATGTGGGGTAATTCATCTTTCGGGATACCTTCGCCGTCGTCCGAAACGGTAGCGGTAACTTCGCCCCCGGAAGAATCTGTCGTGACCTGAATTTCGCCTCCCCGGGGCGTGTGAGTCAGCGCGTTTTCCAGCAAGTTCCTGGTTACCTGGGTGATCCTTTCCGGGTCCGCTTCGACCAAACTGGGCTCTGCCAAATTTTCTTTTATTGTTACTTCCTCCGCCTCGGCCTGAGTTTTCATTGCTTCAATTTCCCTGTTTATTATGTCTTCCAGCACGACCTCACGCTTATCCAGCTGCAGCTGGTCGGTCTTTGCCCTGTTTACGTCCCTCAGGTCATCCACCAGGCGGCTGAGAACAAGCGATTGCTGGTGCAGTGATTCGAATACGCGTTCGCTCGGCTCCACCATCCCTTCCTTCAGACCCTCGAGATACCCCTGAACGTTGGAGAGCGGATTGCGGAGTTCATGCGCGACGTCGCTGACCATTTCTTCTCGCAACTTTTTCTGTTCCTTGAGCCTGTTGGCGAGTTCGTTGAACGATTCGCCTAGCTTGCCGATTTCACCTCCGGCAGAAGTATCCACTCGCTGGTCAAGGTCACCGCTTTTCATCTTCTTCGTCGCCCGGGTAAGTTCCCTGATCGGCTTTAATATATTACGAGAGAAAAGGAGCGCCAGAAATATCCCGACCACCCCGGCGATCAAACCACCGGTCAGGACGGATTTATTGACTGAATTAATGAAGGTCTTCTGTAGAGGTGAGCGCTTTTGCGTCTTGATATATATGTTGCCGATCTCGTAATCGGCGAAAGTCAGTCTAACCGATTTTCTCGACCAGTCCTCCCCCACCTCCTTTCCGGTAAGCTCTCCCGCCGTATCACCAAGTACTACTCCGGAAGAGTCCGTGAGGATTATTCTCTCACTGTACATTTTGGAGATCCTATCGGTTAGGTCGGTTACATCGTTCCAGCTCCCCATATAGCGATAGTAATTTGTAAAGGTTAAGGCCAGGCGCTGATACCTTTCCGCCTGATCCCTGCTGACGTAACGGTCAAACTGGTTAATGGCCGAGTTGGAAGATATATAGGCGATGGTGCCCACGGCGATCGCTATCACCAAAAAGAAGCTCGCGAGAAGTTTGATTCTCAGACTTGGAAACATCTTATTCCACTTCTTCCTCGATTGACGGGGGTTCGAACTTGTAACCGACGCCGTGAACCGTATGGATGTACTTCGGGTCGTTTGGGTCGGGCTCCAGTTTCTTCCGGATGTTTTTTATGTGAACGTCGATCGTCCTCTCGAAACCTTCGTACCCGTAACCAAGCGCGGCATGTATCAGGTCCGGTCGGGAAAAGACCCGTCTCGGCTGTTTTACCATTGTCTTGAATATTTTGAACTCGGTCGGCGTTAGATCGACCGGCTCGTTGTCAAGCAGGACCTGGTGAGTTTCAAAGTTCAGGGAAAGGTCGCCGTGACTTACTTCCGTCAGATCCTCGTCCTCCGTTCTGCGCAGTACCGCCCTGATCCGTGCCAGCAGTTCTCCGGGACTGAATGGCTTCGTCACGTAATCGTCAGCCCCGAGATCCAGTCCTTTGATCCTGTCTTCCTCCTCCGTCTTGGCCGTTAGCATGATAATGGGCACCTGGGACTCGCCCCGAATGCTCCGGCAGACGTTCAGCCCGTCCACTTTGGGCAACATCAGGTCCAGAACGATCAAATCGACGTCTCGCAGGCGGAAGAGGTTCAGGGCCGCGCTCCCATCGTAGGCCGTCAGGACCTCGTAACCGTCTTTTTCGAGATAGTTCTTCAATAGTTCGACCAGATCTTCGTCGTCGTCAACTACGAGGACGGTTTTTTTCATGGAATAAAAAAGATGAACTCGAGGCCCGACTCCGCTGAACCGGGTCAGGCCTCGAGCTGCTTGTCCGCGGGTTTCAGCGCTGCAGAGTTATCCAGCGGTATCCGGTTTCTCGGATGATTCTGACCAGCAGCGTGTCGCCTTGTTTCATGTTGGACGTAACCTCCTGCCAGTCCTCGACAGTTTTCAGCGTGTAGAGGCTCATGTTACTTTTCCCCGCCTGGAGGAGAACGTCGCCTTCCCGGAGTTTTCCGCCCGGCCCAAAAGGCTGAGTCTTCGTAACTACGAGACCGGTTTCCGTGATCAGATCGTACTTTTCCTGCAGTTCGAGCGAGTTTTCCGCCAGCGTCAGACCGAATTCTTCGTCAGTTGTTGTATCTTTTTGCGCCGAAACCTGTTCCGGTTCTTCGTCCCTTTCACCCAGAGTTACCGTCACGGTCTGCTTTTGCTGGTTCCTGATAATAGTTAGGTCTATCTTCTCGCCGACTTCCCGATACATTATCTCCTGCTGGAACTGACTGCTGCCGGTTATTTCCGTACCGTCCAGTTTTACGATTACGTCCCCCGCCTTCAAACCGGCTTCCGCGGCGGGTGAATCCTCGATTATCTCGGAAATCAGGACGCCGTTTCCGTTCTCGAGACCAAACTTTTCTCCCATTTCCGGCGTCACTTCCTGGAACCATACGCCGAGCCAGGCCCGGGTGACTTCACCCTCGCTGACCAGGTCGGAGAGCACCTGTTTCACGGAATCGATCGAGACGGCAAAGTTCAGTCCGGTAATCGGTACGCCCTGCTGATTCCTCCTGATGATTGCGGTATTCATGCCGATAACGTTCCCCTTCATGTTTACCAGGGGACCGCCGGAGTTTCCGGGATTAATTGCGGCGTCGGTCTGGAGCAGGTTCTGGTAACTCCCTTCGCTATTTGGTTTCGGAATGGACCTGTTCCTGGCACTTAGTACACCTGCAGTCACGGTATTTTCGAACCCTTCCGGGTTACCGATAGCCACCACCCAGCTGCCGATCGGTGTGCTTTCAGGGTCACCGAGGGAAACGGTCGGTATGTTTTCGGTACTTTTGTCGCCGGTGAATTCCAGTACGGCGACGTCGATCATCTCGTCCGACCCGATTACCTTGGCTCTATAGGTCATACCCTCTTTGAATACGAGCCTAATTTCCTTTGCATCTTCAACCACGTGCTGGTTGGTCAGAACGTACTTTTTCCCCTGCCAGTTAATCACGAAACCGGAGCCGAGTGACTCCACCTCTCTTTCTTCTCTCCGGGGCGGCTCTCCGAAGAAGTACCTGAAGAAAGGGTCGTCAAATAAATCGTAGGGGCTTTGCGCCGAAAAGCTTTTCGTAACCTCAACCCGGGGGACGGCCGGTCCTACTTTCTCCGCCGCCCTGGTTATCGGAGTTTCCTGTGATTCAACGAGCCCCTCTTCCGTTCCGAATACTGAAACGGCGCCTGCTGATATCATCCCGATACCGATTAAAGCCGCCAGTACCATAGCCAAAGTCTTATTTTTCCGCAGCATGGATTATCTCCTCCAAATTAAAGGTTTTCTCTTATCGATTATAATATAAGCTCTGAATATGAAAAAGTTGTGAAGAATATTTGAAGGGGGCCGCTTAAAAATTCTCTCCGGCAACACCTCCGGTTGCAAGGGTAATTTAGCTTGATAAGCTCAAACCGGGATATTCGTCCAGAGCTTCTGCTGCCCCGGGTTGAATGCGGGTTATAAAAACGGGATCTTCGGGAAAGGAAACTTCTTAAAGCCTATGGCTCGCCAAAAATGCCGGGCCGGGGGGTCCCCCGGCCTCTAATGTTAGATATCAGGAAAAGTCCAGTAACTTCTCCCCGGCTCTGACGTAAATCCAGATGAAGCAGCCAAATATCGCAACCGCGGCGAGGATAACTAGCCAGGGGGAAAGCCCGAGCGGCACCAGACCAAAGAAGCTATTGAGCGGCGAGTAAACTACCAGGAATTGTGCCACGATAGACGCCCCTATGGCGAGGTAGAGCCAGTTATTTGGCTTGATCGGCTGGCCGAAGATCTTTCTGATCGGCCATATTTCAAGCAATTCTATCAGAACCAGTTCCGTGAAAGCCACGGTGCGCGCCGTCTTGAGGTCGGGTAGGAAGTGGTTGTAGGAAAACAGGATCAACGTCGTCAGGCTCAACCCTATACCCAGAATGATGAAGATAAGGTAACTGTTAATCACGCCTTCTCCCTCTTCCCGGGGCGAACGGTCCATAACGCCACGGGACCTGCCGTCGGCTCCGAGAGCGACGGCGGGAAGGCCGTCCGTAAGAAGATTGACCCATAATAGCATCGGCGCGGTGAGCGGAAGGCCCAGTCCGATCAGGGATGCGATAAAGACCGTGAGCACCTCGGCCAGATTGCCGGAAAGGAGTAGCCCGACGAATTTTCTAATATTGTCAAATATCGTCCTCCCTTCCGCCACTGCGTCCCTTATAGAGGTGAAGTTATCGTCCAGCAGGACTATATCCGAGGCTCCTTTGGCCACGTCAGTTCCGCGGATACCCATCGAGATACCGACGTCGGAACGTTTCAGCGAGGGAGCGTCGTTTACCCCGTCCCCGGTCATGGCGACGACGTGGCCTTCCTCTTCCTTGATCAGGTTGAGGATCTTTAGCTTGTGCGAGGGGGAGACGCGAGCATAGATATCGACCTCGGGGATCCGCGTCCTTAATTCGGACTCCGATAATTTGTCCAGTTCCTTCCCGGTAAGTACGTCGCCGGAGAAGCCCAGCTCCCTGCCAATCGCTTCTGCGGTCAGGGCATTGTCACCGGTAACCATTACAGTCCTGATTCCCGCCTTTCTGCAGGAATTTATTGCCTCGCTCACTTCCTCTCTCGGCGGGTCCAGCATACCCTGTAAGCCGACAAAGGTCAGGTTCTGCTCTAGCTCGGAATTTTCAATCCCTTCCAGTTCCCGGTTTTCAATACTTCTGGTGGCGAAACCGAGAACTCTCAATGCGTCACCGGCGAATTCTTCGACCTTGTCCTCAATTTCTTCCCTTTTTTCCGGAGTCAATCGTTCTTTTTGGCCGTCGACCCAGTAACTATCGCACCTATCGAGGATTACGGAGGGAGCTCCTTTTGTATAGGACACGGGCCCGTCGGAGGCCTGGTTTACGGTGGTCATCATCTTGCGGTCCGAAGAAAACGGTACCTCTCTCAACCTCTTGTTTTCTTCCCGTAAAGCTTCGAGATCGAAACCGGCTTTTCGGGCGGACTTGAGCAGAGCGGCTTCGGTGGGGTCGCCTATTACGTCCTCGTCCTCTCCTATCTCCGCGTCATTACAGAGGACCCCCGTCCTGAATAGAAGCTCTTTTTCGTCTCGCTCGTCTCCATTGCCACGCTCCCTCAATTCCGGCTCGCCGATGTTCAGCTCGGTGGAACCGGTATATATCTTCTGGACCGTCATCTCGTTTTCGGTCAGGGTTCCGGTCTTGTCCGTACAGATTGTATCTACCGAGCCCAGGGACTCGACTGCGGCCAGCCGTCTGGTCAGGGCGTTCCGTTTTGTCATCTTCTTTGTTCCCATGGCAAGCGCCAGGGTAACTACTGCCGGTAACCCTTCGGGTATTGCCGCTACGGCAAGAGCTACGGCGGTTAAAAACGCTTCGAGCCAGCCGGTGCCGTGGAGGAGAATTGAAATCGGAATGATCAGCGCGGATAAGGCAAGCAATACGGTGCCGAGCTGTTTGCCCAGTTTGTTTACTTCCTTCTGGAAAGGGGTTTGCTCCTTCTCCACTTCCTGAAGTTTTTGGGCAACCTTGCCAATTTCAGTGTCCATTCCCGTCGAGGTTACGATCGCTCTGCCGCGGCCGCGGACTACGTTCGTGTTCTTGTAGACGAAATTACTCCGCTCCGCCAGGTCGGTATCGCCGTCGACCGGGGAAATGTCCTTCCTGACAGGCTCGCTTTCGCCTGTCAATGCGGATTCATCTACCTTCAAGCTCTGTGCGTCGACCAACCGGCCGTCAGCCGGGATCGCCGCTCCCTGTTCCAGTGAGACGAGATCACCGGGGACGACATCTTCCAGCGGTATCTCCTTCTTCCCCCCGCCCCGGTAGACCACGGCGTCCGGAGAAGCCATCTCCTTTAACGCCCGGATCGACTGCTCGGCCTTCCAGTCCTGAATGAAACCAAATATCCCGTTACCGATGACTATGGCGATAATCAGGTAAAAATCCACCTGATGGCCGAGTACAAGAGACAGCGTCGCGGCGATCAGCAGAATGATGATCAGGAAATCCGCAAACTGTTCCAGGAAAAGTTTTAAGGGCGACACTCCCTCTTCTTCTTCCAGTTCGTTGCTTCCGTGTTTCTTTAATCTCTTTTCTGCTTCTTCTTCCGTCAGGCCGTCGGGGGAGGAGGAAAGCTCGTCGTAAGCTTCGTCTACGGGAATCGTCCACGGTTTCTTCTGGGCCATTAAAAATTTCACCGCCTGTTTTTGGAACTTAATTGCCCTAGAAGTATAGCGGAGAGCCGAGAAAAATAAAGACCGTCCCGGGCTATGGGGAAAATCTCGGGAGTCAATCCGAGGTTTCGTCTTCCTCCGCCAGGACGTAGAGTTTCTCCCTGCCCCCCTCGGGGACGGGACAGGATTTGCTCATCGGACAGCCGTCGCAGCTGGAGTTGCAGTCCACCTCTTTTAGCTTACCCTGGTGAACGAGTAGCTCTATCATGGCCTTGACCGTCTGTCTTCGCATCTCCAGGGTAGCGACGAGTTCGTCAAGCGTTTTCCCCTGCTCGATTTCTTCCAGCAACCTGGTTTTATTCTTCATTCTTTCCCTCCCGGTTGAGCACTATCACCACGAAAGCTATCGAAAGGGGCAAAAGAAAGATTGCCGGAATAAAAGGTCCGGAGTAGCTATCCAGAAAACCGCTCGCGGTGCTGAGCCAGCGTCCCTTCCCGCCGGGGATCGACTCCAGAAAGATCGAAAGTAGCCTCATCCCCCCGACAATCCAGATCATCAGGCTGGCCAGAACGGCCTGGGCCCGTTTTTCTGTCCGGCCCGGAATGTAAATAGCCGAGAAGTAAAAAACCCCGGAAGCCAGCAGGATTAACCCGCGCCAGAGGGTAAAATCTCCCTGAAATCCAATTTTCCCCCAGCTAAAAGTTCTGCCGGTCAGGGCGAAGAGTATTTCCAGAACGCCGGGTACCGCGGTAAACGTCCCCATCAGGGCCAGAATAAAGTTGAAAACCTTCCGTGTCACTTCAGGTCACCCCGAGAATTATTCCGACTAGGTGGAGCAGACCGCCCCAGAGGAACACCACGGTGGCCAGAGTCAACAGGCTGCCCCCCAGAACTTTTATTACCCCGCCGCTCTTTCTCCCCTCCTTGATGATCATCGAAAAAGTGGCAATACAGGGGAAGTAGATCGATATAATGACGACCGAAGTAATTAGTTGAAATCCGGACATCTCTATTGCGGAGAGTTGAGCTACTGCCAGGTCCTTGCGGAGGAAACCGGCAATTAACGGTGCCACTGTCTCCTTGGGAATGCCGAACCAGCCGACAAATACCGGGCCCAGCAGGTTTGATAACCAGTTAATCACTCCCCCGAGGTAAAGCAGATTTACCAGACCGACGCCGAAGAGGACGAAGGGGATCGCGTTGGTGAAGAAGCCCTTAACTTTGACCCAGAGTTTCCGGCTCACGTTTGAAATAGTGGGAATTCTAAACGGCGGGACGTCGGTCATGATCTCGGGGGAACTGCCGGGGACGACCTTGTTCAGAATCCAGCCAAAGACGAAGAAACCGGCGAGTAGATAAATCATGATATAACCGAAATACTGGGGGATGAGAGATAACATCACTCCCAGTTGAGCCCCGCAGGGGATAAATATCGATAGGAGGATCATCATCATAAAACGTTGCTTCTTCGTCTCCAGAGTCCTGGTCGAGGCGACCCCCGGGACGTTGCAGCCGAGCGATAGGATCATCGGTACGACGGCAAAACCGTGGAGGCCGATTTTATGGAGGACCGTATCCACCAGTACCGCCAGTCTGGGCATGTAGCCCGAGTCCTCCAGAACAGTAATTACGAGATAGAAAGCTACTATCGCCGGCAGAACGACGCCGATGGCGACAAATAGCCCGCTTGTCAGGATGCCAAATGCCTCGAAAGAGTTCGTCGCGGCGGGATCGCCGACAAGCACGTAATAAAGCCAGCTCCCCTCGAAGGGAAAGACCTCCTGTATCCAGGGTAGCCAGTGTTCGTCAAATAAGGGCACGAAGAAACCGTCCGTGAAAAAACCGGCAAAGGCGTTGAAAAAAGCCCAGAACCCGTAGAGAACGGCAACTGCAAAAGGAATTCCAGTAAAAGGTTTTACCGTTAGCTCGGCCAGGGTGCTCTTGATGGTGGTCTTTTCTGCTCCGTATTCGACTGTTTCCCTCGTCACTCTGTCTATCAGCCGCCACCGTTCTTCCGGGTCCAAGTTCATATTAATCCCTTCCTATTCTTCAAGGTCGAATTTGCCGTGAGCACAATTAATAAGGTTTTGAAAAAATTGTTTCACGAGTACCCGCCAGGTAATCCGCGGCGGCGCTTTAACTTCAGGAAGAATCCAGTTATCGACGGAGGCATTAAATTACGCCCCGAGCCGGCTGCCGCCCGGAAAGAGAAAAAGTCCGGCTCGACAAACTTCCGGATGTCGGATCGAAATATCATAATTACAGTTATAGCTTTGAAATCCTTTCTTGTAACTTCTCGATCCCGACGGGGGTCGCGGTGGGGATCCTTTTTGCCAGTTGAGAAATCCCTTTGCCGCTTATGGCGACCGTGGGCACCACGGGAACCCCCAGGATTTCTTCCAGCCGGGCGACGTCGATATCGATATTCTGCTTCTCCGCGTCGTCCCACATGTTTAACGCGATCACCACTGGGTAGCCGCGCTCCAGGATTTCAAAAGCCAGGTAAAGCCCGCGCTCGACTTTTGTCGCGTCGATCACGACTATTACCACGCCATCATCGTGCTCCTCCAGTATATCGAGCGCTACCCTCTCCGCCTCGTCTTTGGGCTCGGTGGAAAAAGTTCCCGGGACGTCGATGATCCTGTACTCCTCGCCTTCGATAAAGGTGTGGCCCTCCGTGAAATCCACGGTCGTACCGGGGTAATTCGATTCAGTGATATTTGCGCCGGTGAGCCGATTAAATACGGCGCTCTTTCCGACGTTAGGATGACCCATCAGGAGTATCGTCATCTTCGACCTCGACGGTTATTTTCCTGGCCAGGTTTATGCCGAGGGAAGTCGTCGATTTTTCTATCGTAATTACTACAGGGCCGTTTATCGGTTGTTTTGTATCCATGCGGATTTTCTTGCCGACTCTGATCCCCCGGCCAAGAATCTGGTCCTTTAAGTCCTGCTCGATTTCCTTGATTAAACCCGTTTCGCCGTATTCCATTTCCGAAAGTTTTATCGTGGACTTCGTCTTCATATCTTTCGCACCCTAATTTTTTTCGCCATTCCCCGGCCGATGGTGACCGTATTCCCGTTCAATTTTATGGTAATGGGGCCACGGGAGGAAATTACTTTCAAATTCACGCCCTCCGTTATCCCTCTCAGGGCCAGTTTCTGGCGAACTTTTTTCCCTCCCCTTATTGAGGTGACTCTCGCTTTCTGGTTTCCGCTCAGCTGCTTTAGCGTCATTGTTGCTCGTCTCCGCCCTGCTCTTCCCGTTTTTCCCTGCATTCAAACGGCATTTCGCCGTGCTCGGAGAAGTGCTTGAAATGCCGGAGCCATCTGGCTTCCTCTTCGGGGCAGGCTTCGATGAAATCGATAAACTTGTTCAACTGATCGATGGACTTCTTGCTCAGGCTGTGCTCCACCTTGCAGGCATCCCGATCGGCTTGCTCTTTCGGAACCTGAAGCAATTCAAGAAAGCGCTTGACGTTTTCGTGTACCTCTGAGACGTCCTTTGCCAGTTCTTCTCCCTTTTTCGTCAGGGTAACGCCCTCGTACTCTCTGTAGTTTATAAAGCCCTTTTCCCTCAACTTGTGAAACATTTCCGTCACTGAAGGGTCCTTTACGCCCAGGTCGTCGGCGATCTCCTTGGTTTTCGCGTGGCCCCTTCTGTTCAGGGAGTTATAAATGGCTTCCAGATAATCTTCTAAACTCTGCGTGACCATGATTGATTTAGGCATGCCTAATAATTTAACCAATTATAAATCGGGACGGGTTCCGGGTCAAGGCATATTACTAACAACCGACCTGGAAATAGCCGATCCGGAAAGAATTCGGGGGGTGCGGTACCGTTCAGGCCTCCCCCGCGAGGGAAAGTTCGATAATCTTTCCTCGCTCAGTCCCCGACTCATCAGATAAAATAACTCCTCCTCCTTGATCTTGCCGATGGCGGCCTCGTGGGATAGTTCGGCATCCTCGACTGAAGAGGCAAGGCCGGGATAGGTCTCCATTTCCGCGCCGTCTTCCATTAAAAGGGCGTCACAGCTTATATGACCCTTCGTGTCTGAGCTCTGCGCGTGGATCTTGCCCCGCGTAATGACGCGAGAGTCGTCAGTTATCACTGCCTTGCTGTTATTGATTCCGGTTGCTCCCATTCCGTCAAGGTGGATATCTCCGCCCAGATCCACGTGTGACTCCTCCTGCGTCAGGATAATGTTGTTTATCTCGACCCGACCGCCCGCCTCGACCCAGTACTGGGGATCGGTGATATTTGACTTGCCCGGTCCCAGACCGACGGTCGTAAGCGAAAATTCCCCGTTTCTTTCGACTTTTACCCGTTGAGTCGGGCGAGTATGCACGTATTCCGGCCAGTTTTGCAGGACTGAGAGATCCACTTTTGCGTTTTCCCCGATATAAGCTTCGGTCATGTCCAGGTGGAGTGAATGCCTGGAGAGAATCGGGGAAGTACAACCCTCGATGAGTTTGATCTCGCTGTCCGGCTCGGCCAGGATTATTATATGCGGTGCCTGGGCCAGGGCTTCCTGCTGAATCAGGAAGAAGAGATGAAGCGGAATCTCCTCCTTGACGCCTTCTCTTACCCGAAGAAATACCCCGCCGTTCCAGACTGCCGTATGGTAGGCTGAAAGTTTGCTTTCGCCCGGATCGTAAAGCTTCATAAATTTCTCGCGCAGCTCGGGATATTCCCTGACGGCCTCGTTCATCGGGGCCATGATCACGCCCCGGTCTTCCCACTTTTCGCGGAAGGAAGAGTCTATCATGTCCGTTCCGTCCTGGATTGTCAGCCCGGTTAGCGCCTTTTGCTCCATCTCGCTGATACCCAGTTCGTTTAACAGATTCCTGGTGTCCTCCGGCAGGTCGTCCAGGCTTTCGATATCGTCGGCGGGAGTTTTTCCCTGTTTGGCGAGAAATTCCAGCGGGTCGGATATGACGGGGTCCTTTGCTGGCGCCTCGGCGTAAGACCGCAAACCGCGGTAGCGCAGGTCCGTGACCCACCCGGGTTCGTCGTTTTTCTGACTGATTTCTTCAATCTGTTCTTCGATTGAAGCCACGTCCCGATTGATCGTTTGCATGCGATTAATTGCAACCACACTCCTCGTAAATTCGATTGAATCCTTTTTCTTCTACCTCACGAACCAGTCTTTGGTCCCCAGAGGTCACTATCCGACCGTCTTTGACCAGGTGTACCTTCATTTCGACCCCCTGAAATTTTTTTAGAAGGTTTCCGTAATGGGTAATCAGGACGATCGCGGTGCCCGTATCGTGCAGCGAATTTATTCCCCGCAAAATTAAGTTCAGAGAGTCCACGTCGACGCCGCTATCCGGTTCGTCCAGAATCAGCAGGTCCGGTTCGATCAAACTGGCCTGAAGCAATTCCAGACGCTTCCGCTCCCCGCCGGATAGGCCTTCGTTTATATTTCTGTCGAGAATACTCTCCGGAAAGTCTACGGCCCGGACTGCTTCTTTTATCGCTTGTTCTTTTGCTTCATCGGTAGCGAAATCGCCCAATTTTTCCAGAACCTGCTTGAGGAATCTTCTAATTCCGACGCCTTCAATTTTCGGGGGATGTTGAAACCCGAGCATCAAACCCTGCAGTAGCCTCTCTTCCGGGGAAAGGGTGGAAAGTTCCCTTCCCTTGAAGTTTATCGAGCCCCGGTAATTCTCGTATTCTGGATGGCCCGCAAGAGTCCGGGCCAGGGTGGATTTACCGGAACCGTTTGGTCCCATAATTACGTGGAAACTCCCGGATACCGCCCGAAAGTTCAAGCTCTTCAGTATTGCTTCTCCGTCCGGGCTAACCTCTAGATTACTTACTTCGAGCATGTTATCACCTGTTTTCTGGCTTACCTGGTTCACTCAAATAGTAGAGTAAAATAGTCTACTATTCAAAGGTGTTTTAACTGGGGCCGGCGACTTCTCGATTCGCTGGGGTCCCCCTCGTTGCACGGGCTAACCTGGTGACGGGGGATGTATTTTCGGAAAAAAGGTTAGTATTTCCGCGATAACCTTTTATTGTCCTGGAGGTACAGTTGTCCTAAAATCAAAACATGAAATACATAACAAGCGCAGAAAAAGTAAAAGATCTGGACAGAAAGGCGGTCGAGGAGTGGGGGATTCCCTCTGCTGTCTTGATGGAGAACGCGGGCAGAAGTGCTGTGGAGTTGATCGATCGGGAAATATCTCCTTTGCCGGATAGAGCTCTTGTGATCTCGGGCAAGGGCAACAACGGCGGGGACGGTCTGGTGGTAGCCAGGAGGTTAATAGATCTGGGCGTCCGGGTCAAGACGTTCATCCTGGCCGAGCGGGACGATTTGACCGGAGAAACGGAGAGAAATGCGGGCGTTCTGGAAAGAATGACGAACGAAGTTTTCTACACGGAACCGGGCGGGGAGGAGTTGCTAAAGTCACTCAGAAGCAACCCGCCGCTGGTTATCGACGCCATTTTCGGGATTGGAATTAAGGGCGAGTTGCGGGGGGATTACCCGAAACTCGTCTCCGAGATCAACCAATCGGACGGGAAAACGGTCGCGATCGATCTCCCTTCCGGGTTGCCTGCAGATACCGGTCATCCCCCCGGAAAAGCCGTGGGAGCTGATTTTACCGTTACGATGGGTTTCCTCAAACGGGGCACGGTTTTTCCCGGGGCAAAAAAATATACGGGTGAGCAGCTGGTCGCTTCGGTGGGTTACCCGGAGAAGCTGGTAAAGAAGGATCCTGAGGTCTGGGAAATTATGGACGGGAATAGGGCAAGCGAACTTCTACCGGAACGTCCTCCGGGCGGGCACAAGGGAAGTTTCGGGCGACTTCTCGTCGTCGGGGGCTCTCGCGGCATGACCGGAGCGCCGATATTATCCGCTCGGAGCGGTTTGCGTTCCGGAGTCGGACTGGTTTTTCTCGCCGGACCGGAAAGTTTCGATAGCGTCTTCAGCGGGGAGTTGATAGAAGGTCTGACTCTCCCCTTGCCGGACGATGAAGGAGCGCTTGGGCCCGGTTCGCTGGACTCTTTGCTCCAGGCCGTGCGCGATAAGGACGGCCTTGCCGTCGGTCCCGGCCTGGGGCGGAAAAAGATGACGCAGAGAACGGTCAGAAAGTTCATCGCCAAAATATCTCAACCCGCAGTGCTGGACGCCGACGGAATAGTGGCGTTTTCCGATTCAGTTGAGGAATTAAGAGAGAGGGATAATCTGGTTCTGACCCCGCATCCCGGAGAACTCGCCGCTCTGCTGGATTTTTCTCCCGCGGAAGTCGACGAAAGTCGCTTTCAACTGGTTCCTGAACTGGCACGGGATCTGGGAGTCACTCTGTTACTCAAGGGCGTACCGACCCTTATTGGCTCACCCTATGGGGAAGTCAGCGTGGTTAACTGTCCGAACAGCGGACTGGCCAAAGGGGGCAGCGGGGACGTACTGACCGGGCTTATCGGTGGTTTTCTCGCACAGGGCTTGGAACCTTTTGCGGCGGCGCGCCTGGGAGCCCAGCTACATTGCCGCACCGGAGAACTTGGAGTCAAGGAAAAAGGGGTAGATTCGCTCCAGCCGGGTGATCTGGTTGGACTGATTCACAAAGTACTCTCCGCCTGGCGGAAGGAAGAAGGTGAACCGAAGTTATGAAGTTAAACCTGGTCGATACCCATGCTCATATTTTTATGGACCATTTTAGTGGCGATCGGGAGGAAGTAATCTCCGAAGCCGCGGGGGAAGGGATTGGGATGATAAATATGGGGCTGGACCTTCCATCCAGTAGAAGGTCAGTCGAACTGGCCGAAAATCACCGGGGGGTATACGCCGGTATCGGCTATCATCCTCACGAAGCGAAGGACTTCGGGCCTTCCGCCCTTAAAACTCTGCTCGATCTGGGGGTCTCGGATTCGGTTGTGGCAGTGGGGGAGATAGGGCTCGATTACTACAGGGATAACTCCCCGCGGGACCAACAAAGAGAGGCCTTTCGCGCCCAGCTGGATCTGGCGCTCGAGCTGGGGCTGCCGGTCTCCGTGCATAACAGGTCTTCAACCGAAGACATGTTGGATATTCTCAGAGGGAGAACCGAGCTGCCACCGGGAGTTATGCATAGCTTTTTCGGTGACGAGGAGCTTGCCGGCGAGCTCCTCGATCTCGGATTCCATCTCGGACTCAGTGGCCCGCTGACTTTTTCCGGGGAGTCCGATTTACGGGATACGGTAAGCAAGCTACCTCTGGATCGGCTCGTGCTGGAAACCGATTCGCCCTTCCTGACTCCCGAACCACACCGGGGAAAGAGAAACGAGCCCGGTTACGTCAAATACGTTGGGGAAGAACTTGCCCGAGTCAGAGGGCTGGAAGCAGAAGAGGTCGCAGAAAAGACGACGGAAAACGCCGGGAGGTTATTCGGTCTGGATGAGTACTAACCCAGAAGAGTACGGGATGTTGCTGGGCGCACATAAATCCATTTCGGGCGGAGTCGATAAATCCGTCGACCGGGCGGCTGGGTTGAATACGAACGCGATGCAGATCTTTTCGCAAAACGTCCGATCCTGGAGTACGAGGGAACTTTCTGAAGAAGAAGTCGATCGGTTCAGGGAAAAAAGGAAGGAACACGGAATCGAATACGTGGTTATCCATACCAGCTATCTTTTGAACCTGGCGACGCCAAAGGACGAACTGTGGGAGAAGTCGAAGGACGGGCTCCTGGAGGAAATTTCCCGGGCCGACCAGCTGGGAGTACCGGCGATAAATACTCATATCGGGGCCCATACCGGGTCCGGACTGGAAAAGGGGCTGGAAAGGTTGATTCTGGCCCTGAAAGAGATAAGTCAGTCAAAAGTTTTTCAAAACTCGTCCGTCGAGATCCTGCTGGAAAACACCGCGGGGAGCGGGACCACGCTCGGCTCGGATTTCTCCGAACTGGGCCTGGTGCTGGGAGAACTTGGGGCCGGCGGGCGCTTTGGCGTCTGTGTCGATACCTGTCACGGTTACGCCGCGGGATACGATTTTTCTTCGGCCGCCGGGCTGGACGGAGTCCTGGAGGAATTCGATTCCGAAATCGGTCTGGAGCAGCTGAAGCTAATCCACCTCAACGATTCCGTCGGAGAGCTGGGCTCAAATAAGGATAGACATGCACATATAGGTCGCGGAAATATCGGTGAAGCCGGGTTTGCGGCCGTAGTAAACGATAAACATCTGCGGGACCTGCCGTTTGTTCTGGAAACGCCAAAGGAAAAGCTCGACGGAGTGGAGGCGGATAGGGTCAATCTGGATAAGGTCATGGAGTTAAGGCAGTAAAGTTACTTGGTTACTTATTTGAGACCGCCAATTTACCGGCCAGTCGTAGCAAAAGTTGATATTTTTTAGGTTTTCTATTAATATTTGATTCGAGATATTTTTTCTATAGAAATGTCTCCGAATAGGATATGTTCTTATACTTCTAGGGCAGTTGCAGTGGTTCTCTGGAATCGGAAACGACTTGACAGATCCATAATATCACCATAGATAGTCGATATTCGGCCATTTGCCGGGCGCAGTAACGGCAGTCAAGGAGGTATAGGATATGGAAATCCTAAAAGTCGCGTCAAGATCCAATCCTAATTCCGTTGCCGGCGCAATAGCTGGAGCAATAGAGTCGGATGGTATAGTTGAAGCCCACACTATAGGTGCGGGCGCTGTAAATCAAGCAGTAAAAGCGATAGCAATTGCCCGACGTTTACTGGACGAAGGGGAGGGGAACATCAACGTTATTCCTGGATTTATCGATCTCGAGATAGAAGGAGAGGAGAAAACTGGAATTAAGTTCGTAATTAATCTTGAAGGTAGTCAAAAGTGAGGTCGTTTTAATCTTCTCTTCATTCCTATTAGTACTGCTTTCACCTTAACTTTACCCAAATATGAAGGGGTTTGGTTTAAGCTTTACGCGTAAAAGGTCACGGAGAAATGCTTTCAGCTGGAATTTTGCCCAGCACTTATTAGAGTTGCTTTACCTGGAAAGTAGTTGATCTCAGACGAGCAGATCACCGGCTAAACGTCTCGACTTGCTCCGGGTAACGCACCTCTGATAAGTGCTGTTTTTGAAAGAAGGATGGAAGAAGATATTTTTTTGTAATTAGGGGTCAAAGGAGACAAAACCGTGGTAAATTTCGGGGCTTTCGGGCAAGTTTCTTTAAATGATTTGGTTTTCCACCTGAGATGATTAAAGAAGAAATCGAAGAGGTTCTAGCGAAGAGACTGACCGAACTCGGTATCGAACACGGGCCAGAAGAGCTCGAGGTAGAAGAGCCTTCCAGGGGCGAATTTGGCGATTTTGCTTCCAGCGTCGCTCTGGAGCTGGGTTCCGAGGAGGATGAATCACCCCGGGAGCTGGCGAAGCGGATAGCGGAAGGAATCGACAGGCAGCTCTTCCAGGAGGTAAGCGTTGCCGGTCCGGGGTTTATCAATTTTGACCTCAGGCGGGAGTTTCTCGTAGATAGTCTGGCCCGGCTTTTAGAGACCTCGGATCCTTTAACGGACGTCTCCGATAAAGAAAGGGGAAGGATCCAGATAGAATTCGTCTCTTCCAATCCTACCGGCCCGCTCACCGTCGGTCACTGCCGGCAGGCCGTTCTTGGCGATATACTGACCTCGCTTTACAGAAAAATCGGTTACGAGGTCGATACGGAGTACTACTTTAACGACGAAGGCAGGCAGATGGATATCCTCGCCCGGACTCTCTGGGCCCGATACAGCCAGGCACTTGGCCAGTCAGTTGAAATACCGGAAGACGGGTACAAGGGGGACTACCTGATCGATATCGGAGAGGAGATTGCCTCCGACCATGGCGATCGCTACGCCGAGTGGAACGACGACGCCGCGGACTTCTTCAAAGAGAAAGGTTTGCAGAAAATGATGGACAGGATCAAGGACGATCTCGCTCTGCTCGGAGTCGAATTTGATGGCTTTTTCCGGGAATCGACGTTGCATCAGGAAGGCGAAGTGGAAGAAGTTCTTTCCAGGCTGGAGGAAAGGGACGGGATTTACGAGGAGGACGGTGCTCTCTGGTTGAAGGCGGAGGAAGAGGGGGCGCCGCAGGACGTCGTGCTGGTTAAAAGCAGCGGTGATCCCACTTATCTTCTGCCGGACGTCGCGTATCATCTGGATAAGTACAGCCGAGGATACGATAGGGCCATAGTCCTGCTCGGCGCGGACCACCAGCGACACGTCGAAAATATGAAGGCAGCGCTGAGTAAACTGGGTCTCCCCTCCGACTTTTACCAGGTACTGATAAATCAGTTCGTCAGCCTGACCAGAGAAGGCGAAGTGAAACGCATGTCGACCCGGGAGGGTGAGTTCGTCACCCTGAGAAGTCTGGTGGAGGACATCGGGCGGGACGTCGTTCGTTATTTCATGGCCGCGCGCAAACCGGAGAGCCACCTCGAATTCGATTACGATCTGGCGAAAGAGGAATCGATGGATAATCCGGTCTATTATCTTCAGTACGCTCATACCAGAATTGCCAGCATCTTTCGCAAGGCGGAAGGTATTGGCATCGAAGAGGATTTCCAGTTTGATGACGTCGACCTGACCCGGCTGGAAAAAGACGAAGAGGTGGAACTGATCAAGAAACTCGAAAAGTTTTCCGAGATCGTCGAGATCTCCGCGGCCAATTACGGGCCGCATCACCTGGTCAGTTACGGTGAGAACCTTGCCTCGCTTTTTCACGGTTTTTACAACAAGTACAAAGTCCTGAACGATGACGAGGAACTGAGTCGGGCCCGCCTCGGACTCTGTAAGGGCGTCCAGCTGGTTCTCCGGGAGCTGCTAAGTATTCTGGGAGTTTCGGCCCCGGTCAGCATGTGATATCAGATAATTTACTCGGGAGGATAAGAGCCAGATGAGCTGGTTTGACAGGTTAAAGAACGGACTCAAGAAGACCAGAAATAACTTGATCGGTCGGATTGAGGGAATAATCGGGAATTATACTACGGTGAGCCCCGATCTTCTGGACGAAATCGAGGAGTTGCTGGTAACGGCCGACATCGGGGTAAATACCGCCATGGAGATAATTAATCAGCTTAAGGAAAGAATCGAAGAAGAGGATATCAGGGAGCCGGAGCGACTCGAGGAGTGTCTCAAGCAGGAACTTGAGGCGAGGCTGGCGCCGGCCGAGGAGGAACTGAGCCTCCGGGAGGACGGACTGACGGTCATGCTGGTAATGGGGGTTAACGGCTCCGGTAAAACCACGACGATTGCCAAGATCGGGGGCAAATATATTTCCGAAGGCAAGGACGTGGTCTTTGCCGCCTCCGATACATTCAGGGCCGCGGCTATCGAGCAGCTCGAGTTCTGGGCTGACGAAGTGGGCGCGACCGCAATCAGTCAGGATATCGGTGCGGACCCTTCGGCCGTTGCCTATGATGCCGTCGAATATTCCCTAAATAACGATGCCGACCTGCTTTTAATCGATACCGCCGGCCGACTGCAGACCAAACACAACCTGATGGAAGAATTGAAGAAGATAGATAGGGTCGTGGAAAAGAAGCTCGGGCGGGCGGTGGATGAAAGATTGCTCACCATTGACGCTACGAACGGGCAAAATGGAGTATCACAGGCGGAAAAGTTCGATGAGGCCGTTGGATTAACGGGGATCATCCTGACCAAACTGGACAGTACGGCCAAGGGCGGGGTGATCTTTCAGATCGTGGACGAGTTGTCGGCCCCGATCAAGCTGATTGGAGTTGGCGAAGATCAAAAGGATTTACACGAATTCGAAAGAGAAGAATTTGTAGAAGCTTTGTTTAGATAACCTGTATTGAATTAACGGGAGGTTAACTTATGGAGTACGTCTATTTTTTTGGTGGCGGCGAAGCTGACGGATCGGAAGAACTGGAAGACATTCTTGGCGGTAAAGGTGCCAATCTGGCAGAAATGACCAATATTGGCATACCCGTTCCCGCCGGATTCACGATTTCCGCAGAGGTTTGTCAGTACTACTACAGGCACGATGAAGTATACCCGGACGGTCTGGAAGAAGAGGTCGACGAAAACCTGAGGCAGCTGGAAGAGGAAAACGGCAAGGAGTTTGGCGACCCCGAAGACCCGTTATTGCTCTCGATTAGGTCCGGAGCAGCTGTTTCGATGCCGGGCATGATGGACACGGTTTTAAACGTCGGACTGAACGAAGACACCCTGGAAGGTCTCGTCGATAGGACCGGCAACCAGCGGTTTGGCTGGGATTCCTATCGCAGGTTAATCCAGATGTACGGAGAGGTCGTGAAGGGAATAGAGGCCCGGGAGTTCGACCTGGCGCTCGAGGATATCAAGGAAGAAAAAGGAGCGGAAAACGACACGGATCTGACGGTTGACGATCTAAAAGAGGTCGTCGACGAGTTCAAAAGCATTTACAAGGATAACCTGGGAGAGGAGTTTCCGACCGATCCCCGCGAACAACTCTGGGGAGCAATCGATGCCGTATTTGGCTCCTGGAATAACCCGAGAGCGATCAAGTACAGAGAGATGAACGATTTACCACACGACGCCATGGGAACGGCCGTCAACGTCCAGACGATGGTATTCGGTAATACGGGCGAAAACTCGGCCACAGGAGTTGCTTTTACGAGGAATCCTTCTACCGGGGAAAAGAAACGCTACGGCGAGTACCTGAAGAACGCTCAGGGTGAGGACGTAGTGGCCGGCGTCAGAACACCGAAAGACATCAAAGAGCTAAAAGAAGAGATGCCGGAGGCCTGGGAAGAACTGGAAGAGATTTTCCAGAAACTGGAGGAGCACTACAAGGACGTCCAGGACGTCGAGTTCACCGTCGAGAATTCCGAACTTTACATGCTCCAGACCAGGACAGGTAAGAGGACCGCAAAAGCAGCGGTAAAAATCGCCGTGGATATGGCGGAGGAAGGCCTGATTGAAGAGGAAACGGCGGTAGGTAGAATAGAACCGGAAACCCTGGACCAGCTGCTTCACCCTTCTTTCGACGAGGAAGCCGAGAAAGAGGTGCTGGCCAAAGGTTTGAACGCTTCTCCGGGCGCTGCAGTGGGAGAAGTCGTCTTTACGGCCGGTGAAGCGGTGGAAAGGCGTGATGACGGAGATAAGGTAATTCTCGTTAGAACCGAGACGTCTCCGGAAGACATAGACGGTCTGGAAGCGGCAGAAGGAGTGCTGACTTCCCGGGGAGGAATGACCTCCCACGCGGCCGTAGTTGCTAGAGGTATGGGCAAACCCGCAGTAGCCGGTTGTGGTGCGCTTGAGATCGACTACGAAGACGAGGAGTTTGAAGTCGACGGCACGACAGTTAAAAAGGGCGACTACATCTCGATAGACGGTGCTACGGGAGAGGTAATGCTGGGTCAGGTCCCGACCGTCGAACCGAAGATGGACGAGAACTTCCAAACGCTGATGGAGTGGGCGGACGATATCCGTCAACTGGGCGTAAGGACTAACGCCGATACCCCCGAAGATGCGGGCAAAGCTAGAGATTACGGAGCAGAGGGAGTCGGGCTCTGCCGGACGGAGCACATGTTCTTTGGCGAGAACCGCCTGCCTTACATCCGCCAGACGATCATGGCAGAGGACAGCGATGCTCGTGTGGAATACCTTTCAGAACTGGCCAAATTCCAGGAAGATGACTTCGAGGGCATTCTGAGGGAAATGGAGGGTCTGCCGGTAATAATCAGGCTGCTTGACCCGCCGCTTCACGAGTTCCTGCCCGATTCGGACGAGGAGATAGAGGAGTTCGCGACCACGGCCGGAATGGAACCGGAAGAAGTCAGGGCAAAAGTAGACGAGCTAAAAGAATTCAACCCGATGCTCGGACACCGTGGCTGCAGGCTGGGCATTACGATGCCGGAAATCTACGAAATGCAGGTCGAGGCCATACTGAAGGCCGCCGCAAATCTCCAGTCGGAAGGGGTAAATGCAATACCGAAGATCATGGTCCCACTGGTCGGAGATCCCGAGGAGATGAGGAGCGTTAGAAGTACCATCGAAAGCGTCGAAGCGGACGTCCTCGAATCCTACGACGTCGACCTTAAATACGAAATTGGGACGATGATCGAGATCCCGAGAGCCTGCGTCCTTGCCGACGAGATAGCCGAGGACGCCGAATTCTTCTCCTTCGGCACCAACGACCTGACACAGATGACCTTCGGTTTCAGCCGAGACGACGCCGGAAAATTCCTGGAAGAGTACCTTGAGAAAGGAGTTCTCGAAGACAACCCGTTTGAAACACTCGACGAAAAAGGTGTGGCCCAGATGATGGAAATGGCGACAGAGCTGGGCAAGAGCACCAAGGAAGACCTTTCGATAGGTATCTGTGGAGAACAGGGCGGAGACCCGAAGTCGATCGAAATTGCCAAGGTCGTCGGCCTCGATTACGTAAGTGCTTCTCCGTTTAGGGTGCCGATCGCCAGGCTCGCGGCTGCACAGGCGGAGCTGGATTCGGAAAAAGAATAGTTAATTTGGTAAGAACCGAGAACTGAATACGATTTTTTATCCGGGGGAGCCGGGTTCGGCTCCCCCGTTTTTATTCTTTAACCCAGACGAACTCGGCAAAGTCGATAAAAGTGCCGAGGCGGCTAAATTCCGCCGTATTCCTCAGGGACGAGTTAGTTGCGAAGAGAAAGCTCTCTCCGGGGAGATAAATGATCGGCAGATATTCCGCATATATCTCCTGGAACCTGTCGTAATAACTTTTTCTGGCCTCGAAGCCCGAAGCCCTCAGGCCCTTTCGGAACAATTCGTCGATTTTCTTTTCCCAGTCCGTTGGATTCGTCCGCGCTTCCGGATGCCAGAGGTGTACCGGACCAGAAGTCGTAAATAAGTCTGATAGAGTTGACGGCTCCACCGGGTTGGACAGGATCCGGATAATTGCAGCCTGGTAGTTACCCCGGATCAGCCGAGAGGAAAATTTTTCGAAGGAAGTTTGCTTTACTTCGGCTTCTATCCCGACTTTATTTAAGCTATCGCTGATTACTCTGGCGGAGCCGGTTCTCACCTTGTTATCTTCATTTACCAGTATTGTGAAACTTACTTTTTCTCCCGACCTTGACTCGAGCCAGCCGTCGCCGTTCCTGTCGTTGAGATCCAGTTCTTTCAGTAAATCTTTTGCCTGATCCGGATCGTGTTCCCGGGGAACGAGCTCTCGCAGGGAGCGGTTATGGTAGGGAGATAACCGTGATATCGGTCCGTACTGTAATTTGCCGAAGCTATTGAAAACTTCGTTTATCAGCTTCTGTCTATCGATCAAGTAGGAAACTGCCCGGCGAAATTTGGAGCTTCGAAAGAGCTCCCCCAGTTTTTCTTCATCCGTATTCCAGTTGAAGACGAGAAAGTCCGAGTTCAGCGGGACTCCCCGGCTGTCAGCCCCGGTAGTTACCCGCCAGCCTTCGTCTTCGTCGTTGCTCAGCAGGTAGGGCATGTCCTGGACCTGGGCCCGCAACAAATCCGTCTCGTCGTTTTTGAATTTGAGGAATTCTACGTCGGTGTCCTCCACTTTGAACACCCGGTATCGATCCAGGTAAGGTAGCTGAGTTCCCTCCGGATCGACCTTGTAGTAATAAGGGTTCCGCGATAGAACTATTTTTTCGTTCGGAACGAACTTTTCCAGCTGGAAGGGTCCGGCTCCAACTATCTTTTCCGGATTGCTGGCGCCGGTTTCCAGATCCCAGGTTTCGTGGAACTCTTCCGGGTTGAAATCCCTGAAAAGGTGCTGAGGATAAATTCCCGTACCGACGCGCCGCAGGAAAGGACCATGTGGTTCCGGAAGGGTAAAACTTATCGTCAGCTCGTCCAACCGGGAGATTTCGGGAAGCTGGCCGTTTATCCGCAAAACCTCCCTTTTCTCCGTCTCTACTTTTTGGTTAAAGATCAGTTTTCTGTATGTAAAGACTACGTCCTCTGCCGTCAGCGGCTTTCCGTCGGAAAAACGCAAGCCCCTGCGGAGATGAAAAGTGTAAGTGAGCCCGTCCTCCGAGACCTCCCATGATTTTGCCATGCCGGGAACTATCCTGCCGTTGAGGGGATTTTCGGCGACCAGTCCTGAACCCATTATTATTCGGGTTACGTCCTTGGTGGCTTTTCTATCACCGAGGAGATTGTTAAAAGTTTTGGGAAACTCCTGGGCCGAGAACTTTACTTCACCACCCGGTTCTCCGGGGGACAGCCGATCCATATCCCAGAGCGAATTCTCCTGTCCCAAAGGAATTACCTGTGGTTCGGCCGGCGGGTGGCTCTCCCGCGCCATCCCCTGAGCGGAGACGAAGACAAATATTGAACAAAGCAATAGGATGAGAAAGCTAAGGCGTCTTTGCTTCATACTAACCTCCTTGCCGGGCGGTATTTGCTTTTAACATTCTATCCGCCAGAGCCTTTATCACGGCGGAACCGTAAGCTGCGCTTTTGTAACCGGTCGCGGCACAGGCCATCCGAAGTAACTCCGTCCTGGACCTGTCCGAGCTGATCAGAGAGCTAGCCCAGGCCATGGCCGCGCCATCCCTTAACTCTTCTGTCGGCCCGTCGGAGGCGAGCTCTTCCAGTTCCTCCGGGGCGACTTTCCCCCGGGCCGATTTTCCGTAAGCCCGACCGGCCGCTTCTCTGAGCCAGCGGTTTTCCTCTCCGTCCGTCGCAGTTGCTCGTAATTCCGCCAGAGAAGGACTGGGGGGCATCTGGCTGGCATAGCGAATTGCCAGCGCCCCGGCCGCCCCTCGTTTTATCGTCTCATGAGGAGACGTCCGGATGAGTTGCTTCAGTTCTTCTGCGGAGTAATGATTGGGGTAGATCGATTCCAGCGCTATCCCGGCGGCCTCTTTCAGAACCCCGGTTGCTTCGCCTGTCGCGATTTCCTCCAGTTCTTCCATAGAATAACCTTCGAGGTCGTTGAGGTTAAAAGCAAGGTAATAGAGACCGAGTGCGTCACTTGCTGCCGCCCTGATTGCCGGAGAAGCTTCCCCGCTTTTTATCTTTGCCTCAAGCTCTTTCGCCTTCTTTTGTGCCTCCTGCAATGAACCGACTTTTTTTACGTCTTCAAATTTTCGCGCAAGGGCGTTTATCGCCGCATCGCGAAGTTCGTCCGTCCTGCCTTCGCTGGCCACTGCTTCCAGTTTATCCAGTTGAAAACCGAGCCGAACGTATTTCTTCGCAAGTGCCCGGGAAGCGGCAGCCCTGACTTCCGGAATAAAATCCGATCCGGCCAGGAGTTCCAGCTGTTCTACTGTCGTGGCCTGGACTGGCGCCCCTGCACCCAGAATTAAAGCAAAACTCAAGAAGAGAATCGAGATTTTGTAGCGAACAGCCATTTTTCCACCCCTTAAATCAGTGCTGAGTTTACAGAGATCCTGTTTTTACTGAGAGACCGGTTCCAATTCTTTCTCGATAACCGCCCCGAGGCGTTTAATTCCCTCCCTTATTTCCTCGGTGTCGAGCAGAGAATAGGAAAGTCGCATCGTATTTCTTCCGCCTCCGTCGACGAAGAAGTGATGGCCGGGTACGAAAGCGACGTTTTCCTCCAGGGCCTTATGGAATAAGTCCTCGGCGTCCATACCTTCCGGCAGCGTGACCCAGATGAACAGTCCGCCGTTTGGCTCCGTCCAGGTAAGGTTTTCAGCGTCGGGGAAACTTCTCTCCATCTCGTCCAGCATTGCATCCCTGTTTTCCCGGTAATAATCGTGCAGTTCGTCGAGGTGCTCGGCCAGGTCATTGTTGGAGAGCCAATCCCCGGCTATCCATTGGGTCGTCGTGGAGGTACATAGATCCGTTGCCTGTTTCATCGTCACCAGTTCCTGGATTAGCTCCTCCGGTCCCACCGTAACGGCGAGTCTCATGCCGGAGGAAAGTATCTTTGAAAGCGAAACGAGCGTGATGACCCGCCCTGTTCCGTCATACGTCGATATCGGCTTTTTGAAGTCGCCGGAGAACCTGACGCCGAAGTAGGGCGTATCTTCTACCACGACCAGGTCGTGTTCTTCCGCTATTTCCACGATCCTCTCACGCTTGGCCTCGCTCAGAGTAACCCCGGTCGGGTTTTGAAAATCGGGAATTACGTAGATAAATTTTCCGGTTTTTCCGCCTGACTCAACTTTCTTAATTTTTTCTTCGAGAACTTCCAGGTCCATGCCGTCTTCTCGGAGAGGAACTCCGGCGGTGTCGGCCTCGAAAGTGGAGAAGGCCTGAACCGCTCCGAGATAAGTCGGTAGCCCGCAGAAAATGACGTCACCCGGGTCTATAAAGGCTTTGCAGACGAGATCGATTGCCTGCTGCGAGGAATTGGTCGATATGATATTTTCCAGTTCGATTTCCATGCCGAAACCGGACAACCACGATATCATTTCCTTGCGAAACTTTTCTACCCCCTCGGTGGTCCCGTATTGCAGGGACTTAGTATAATTATTTTTTATCTGCCTGAACGCCGATTCGGCCAGGCCCTCCCTCGGAAAAGTGCTCGGCTTGGGCAAACCCCCGGCAAAAGAGATAACTTCGGATTGCTTGGTGAATTTTAAGACTTCCCGGATCGCCGACCTGCCCGTGTTTTTTGCTCTTTTAGATAATAAATTTTTCATTTTTACCCCTCCATAATTTATTTTAACCGGTAGCCTGAAAAAGGCAACTTGAATGATGGAAATGCCTCTATGAACCCTGTTGCTTTTTATCCCGGGCCTTTTCCTCTTCCTTTTTCAATGTAGTGATGATTCGCTCCCCCACCTCCCGAAATACCTTTCCGGCCGTGGCCCCTCCCCAGACAGGGGTCGTGCCCACTTCGTCGAAGACGATTAATATCAGGTAGTCCGGATTCTCTTTCGGGAAAAACCCGACGAAGGAAGAAATGTATTTGTCCTGCGAGTACCCGCCGGCTATTGCCTTTTGTGCCGTCCCCGTCTTTCCGGAGACGCTATAGCCCGGTATCGCCGCGTCCTGACCCGTGCCGTCCTTGACGACGCTCCTCAACATGTTTTTCATTTCTCTGACGGATTCGGGAGAAGCAAACAGCCCGCCGATCGTTTCCTCCCTGCTCAGCGAAGTTACCTCATTCCCTTCCGGGGACTCGACTTTGCTGACGATCGTCGGTTTTACCATCTTGCCTCCGTTGGCCACACCCGCCATCTTGGCCGCCAGCTGTATTGCAGTTACCGATATGCCCTGGCCTATAGGTATCGACCCGATTGACAGGCCGGACCAGTCCGTGTAGTGTTTCAGAGAGCCCGATTGCTCTCCCGACAGCTCTATCCCGGTTTTCCGGCCGAAACCTACCTTGTTGAGAAAATTATAGAGATTTCTTTCTCCGAGATCCTGAGATACCCTGATAATCCCCGTATTTATGGAATGTTTTATCACTTCCGAAAAAGGGACGACCCCGTAATCACGGTACTGGGCGTTGTTTATCGGGTGGTTATAGAGATATATGGGTGAATCCCCGTTTACCATAGTATCCGGCTCCACCGTTCCGTAGTCCAGAGCGGCCAGGCCGGAGAATACTTTTAGCACCGAACCGGGTTCGAAACTGTTGCTTATCGGTGTAATTTTTCTCTCTTCCGGAGGATAGTTGCTGTAAGAATTTGGATCATAACCCTGATTTGCGGCCATTCCCAGGACCGCCCCGTTTTTTGGATTCAGGACGACTCCCCAGGCCCTTTTCGCTTTAAATTTTTCAACTCCCTGCTGGAGTTCCTTTTTCAGGATATACTGTATTCTTAGATCCAGCGTCAGGTAGACGTCGTAACCGCTGCGACCCTCGACGAGCGTTTTGCGGCGAAACGGGTAACGGTTGGCGCCGTATATTATTCGCTGGACTCTGGGTTCACCGTCCAGAGAATCGTTCATCGAGTATTCTATGCCGGCGAGCCCGTCGCCATCAACGCCGGTAAAACCAACTATCGGGCCTGCCAGAGTACCGCGGGGGTAGACCCGTTTGTTTGATTCGATCAATATCAGGCCGTCGATACCGGCGTGTTCGGCTCTCCGTTTTATTCTTTTGCCGGTTTCGTAGCTTACGGATCTGTCTATCCAGGTAAAATAAGATTCCCGGTAGACGAGGGATTCCAGTTTTCTTCTCTGTATCCTCAACTCGTCTATGAGGATATCTATCAGCATTTCCGGTTTCGTCATGTTGTAGGAGTCGACAGCTACCTGGTAAGCTTCCCGGTTGAAGGCAAGTAACTGGCCGTTTCTATCGTAGATCCTGCCTCTTTCCGGCGGGATCTTGATTTTTTGCTCGTGTATCGCCTCCGCCCGCCGCGACCAGGTTTCTCGTTGCAGTATCTGCACGCTAACGAGTCTCCAGATTACCAGGCCGATCACGACGAATAAGAGGGCTGCTACGAATAAGATCCTGTTTTTTTTGATCATGATTTCAAATCATCTAATTCTGGGACAGATACTCGACTTTTTCACGGATCTATTCCTCTTCGGAGAGGCCGGGCTCGATCATTCCGAGTCTCTCCTTTGCTATCCTCTCGATTCTCTCGTAGGAATAGTAGCGCGCCACCTCGAGTTGAAGCTCTTTTTTTCGCTCTTCCAGAGGGATTAATTTGTCTTCCAGATCGGAGACTCTTCTCTGAAGATAGATAACCTGCCAGCCCTGCCAGAGGTAGAGGAATATCAACCCGAGGACTACGAGCGTCGTCGCGAGAACTTTCAGCCAGATCGGGATATTATTCATGTCGACGGGAACCACCGTCCGTAATTTTCTTTCCCGCCCTCAGCCGGGCGCTTCTGGATCTCGGATTTTCGCCAATTTCCGATTCGTCAGGTCGGACCGCGCCTCCGGTCAGTAATTCGACTTCCGCTTCCTTGTCGCAGCGACACACCGGAAGGTCCGGCGGACAGATGCAGTCCCTGGCTTTGTACTTTAAAAAACGCTTGGTCTCCCGATCCTCTAGTGAATGATAAGAAATAACTACCAACACGCCGCCTTTTTTCAGGCAACCAAATGCCGTTTCCAGTCCCTTCTTCAGATTATTCAGTTCATCGTTGACGGCAATCCGCAGTGCCTGGAACGTCTTGGTGGCCGGGTGGATATTTCTCCGTCTTTTTTCACCTTCCGGCAAAGCCGACTCGATCACCCGGACCAGGTCGCGGGTGGTTTTTATTCTTTTCTGCTTTCTTTGCTTTACGATTTCTTTCGCTATCCCGTCCGCCCATTTCTCTTCTCCGTAACGCAATATCAGTTGTTTCAGCTCCTCGAACGCATAATTGTTAACTATTTCTTCCGCCGTCAAATCCCCCTCCGGATTCATCCGCATATCGAGGGGACCTTTCTTCTGAAATGAAAAACCTCTTTCCGGGTCCTCTATCTGGAAGGTGGAGAACCCGAGATCAAAGAGAACCCCGTCCGCGCCGGCAACCCCGACAGCCTCCAGGACTTCATCCAGCCGCGAGTAGTTTGCCCGGTACAGTTCGACTCGAGCCGGGTAGCCGGAAAGCCTTTCTTTTGCAAAGCGGAGAGCCGATTCGTCCAGATCGAGCCCGATGTATACGCCATCGGAGCTTAGCCGGCTGACTATTTCTTCCGCGTGCCCCCCGGTGGAAGTCGTGGCGTCACAGAATACCCCGGACCGTTTCTCCTCCGGTCGAAGGTAACCTATTACTTCCTCGACCATAACCGGATCGTGGATTAGCGGGTCTTCCTTTTCCGATTCAGGAATCATCTTCCAGTTCCCGGTCTATCCATTCCAGCGCCTGGTCCAATTTTCTCCTGCCCCGATTACTAATTTTCTTCCTCACCATTGTAGTTGATTTACTCAGCTCAACTTTATGTCTGTAAGTGGTTTCAAGGTCCGAGAGGTATTCGGTCGCGTTAATCAGCTCCTCCGGATGCCAGAGGGAAAAATTCTGTTCCGGGTCCAGCTCGTTTACGTTTTGGATCAGGTAGTCCATCTTTGGATCGTAGCTGATACCCTGAACCGGCGTCCCGCTGATGAAGGAAAAGATTAGCGTATGCAGCCTGCCCGCGATGACCAGATCGAGCCCCCGCATCATTTCTATTAGCTGGGCCGGGGAGAGATGGCCGACGTCTATCACGTTACAGGAGGCATCGGTGGCGGAGGCTATGTCGTCGTTTATCTCCCTGTCGGACGAGGAGTTGGAGGAAAAGAGGACTATGCTGACGCCAAATTTTTCCTGCAGCATATCCAGACCGCTGGATACCGCCCGCAGAACGTCCGATCGACCTTCGATGTCGTTTCTCAAAGCGGCGGCGACGATGTCCCTGTTCGGAGAGGGCAGGAAATCGTCCGGATTATTTCGTTTCCCTGGAAGAAAGAAGGCGAGATCTTCACCGGCAATAATTCTATCCTCCGGCACCCCGAAAGACTTCAGCAGTTCGACGCTATTTTCGTCTCGAACCAGGAAGCCCCGCACGTCTCTCAAGCCATAGTTGATCAGGTACTTATTGTACTTTTTGTTGATCGGGCCGATACCCTGACCGATAACGTAAGCCGGGACGGACAGGAGGCGGGCCAGATAAATGATGCCGAGGTAATACCAGAGGGAAAAGCTGCTGGTGTTATCCTGGAGCAAGCCTCCGCCGCCGCTGATCAGAACGTCGGTCCTTCTCAGTGTCCGCAGAAGCCCCACCGGTTTCCAGCGGTCGACGGCCGCCACGCCGTGTCGTTTCTCGGTGCTTTCGGGATCATTGCTCAGGACGACTATCTCGAGTTTATCGGAAGAGTAGCGGCGCTTCAGGGAATCAACCAGGGATGCCAGTATTGCTTCGTCACCGAGGTTACCGTAACCGTAGTAGCCGGAAATCGTTATCCTTTTTGGAGTTTCCAGAGGAATTCACCCCCGACTATCAATAACAGGAAAGCCGCTCCCAGGATTAACCCCCCGGCCAGGCCATTTGCAGTTCTGATAAGGGATACGATAACAGGAGTATGAATATGGGCAAACGTGTTTATAATGGATATCTGGCCCATAAATCCTACCAGGAAGAGAGCGAGCTTGCAAAGCTGCAGCTCATTCCGGTAGCGACCGGCGAGATAAAACCAGGCGATGAGGCTGGGATGACCGAGGACGAATTCCTTGAATCTCGGTCTGACGAAGAGGACGTTTTCCAGCCAGCGCCTGATCGCCTCTTCCAGCTCGGTGCTGCGGAGAAAGGTAAAATTGCCGCTCCGGAAAAGAAGGAAAAGAAATAATCCCAGCAGTAAAGTAGCAAAGACGACCTTTTTGTAGTCAAACTTTATCTCCGAGAGGCGGAAGCTGCCCCGGTAGTAAGCCGCAATTACCAGAAGCAGGAGCGGAAAGAAGAGAGAAACCTTGACGCCGCGGAATTGCTGGAGTTTTAGCATGAATACTTCGTCCAGCATTACCGAGGAGATAATTAGCCCGACCAGGGTAGAGAAGAGGCTCAACTGGACAAGATCCAGAAACGGGTCGATGATACCGGGGTCCTCGCGGAAAGACCGACCGTACTGCACAATAAGCTTGTAGCCGACCAGCGGCGCCGATACCGCGAGAATAAGCGCGCCGGCCTGGACCGTTAAAATCGGTATTACAAGCAAGCCTGCCATGGAACCGGCAAATGACAGAACTATTACGCCACTTAACCTAATCGGACTCAGGTAGGTTTCAGGAATGAGTATCCGGATAAACAGCCCGACACTCGCCGCGAGCAGGAGTGCAGTCACGAAAGCCGGGGTTCTCGGGTTCCCGCTCGCGCCCCGGACGGCCTCTAATTCGCCGCTTTTGTAACCGGTTCCGGAAAGATTTTCTTGAATCGAGGACAAGGTATTCAGCTGTTCGTTCAGGTCGGAACTCGAAGTTATTCTGTATTCTATGATTCCAATATTCCTTTCCTGAACGGCCCTTTCGTACCTGGCTTTTTTCTCGATCGGGGTGAGCGTCCCGACCTCCTTGTCGAATACACGGTGGAGGCGAACTACCGCTAGATCCCCTCTTTTTGCGAGCCGCCGGACGGTTTCCTGGTTTCGAAACTCCACGGCCCCGAGGACGACTTCGTTTTCGCCCAGCCAGGCTCCGAGGTGATCCGGGATTTTTGCGGGGGACAGCCCCCGGAGAACGACGAACTCGGGAGCCAGCTTCTTAATGTAGTCGAGGAGGTCGCGGTAATCCTGCTTTTTTGCCGTCTGCAGGTTCGTTACCTCCAGCCCCCTCGTCACGTCCATCTCTTTTAGTTCGGATACGAGCCCCGGCGGGTTAAATCCGTTTACCTTTCCCATATCCTCTCGAAAAAGGACGATCTCGGCCCCGCTTCGCACCAGCTTCTCCGTGAGCCCGGCCGCCGTTTCCCCGAAGATCGGGCTCGCCCTTGCGATATCCTGATATCTGACGGCGACAGAATATTGTTTCGTCCCGATATCCCATTGGAGCCTTCTCGCGATCTGATAGGCTGTCAAAGCCAGTACAATCAGGGCGAGAAGCAGGGCAATAAATTTTAGAGCCTTATTCTTGTTCATGATTTGTTGACCTGGATCAGGGAAAAGAATAACCAAAATTCTCCGGTTTTTACAGCGCAGATTAAAAGAAGAGTTGACCGAAGGGCTAATCCGACAAGAGGGCTGCTTCAGCACCCGGTCTAATAGCGTTGACCAGGCGCCGAAGCATAGCTACGTACTAAAAGAGCAATCTGTAAGGTGGTTCCGCGTTAGCAGTATATACCAAACCGGGTGCTGAAATGGATGACGAGCGAAAGTTCCGGGAGAGGGAGCTGATTGACTGATCTGGAAGTGGGTCCAAGCGAGGGAGCAGGACGAATTAGAAAGGTCTTTCCCCCGGACCAGTCGCAAAAGAAGAAACTCCCCATTGCAGTAACCTGGTCTATTCAATATATTTTTAAGTGATATGCCAAGAAGAAAAAAGATGAGACATTGTCGGAAGTTCAGGGGCTCGGAAGTATTCAAGCCGGCCGGGGTCCCGATGAACCAGCTGCCAACGACCGAAGTGGAGCTGGACGAGCTCGAAGCCATGCGCCTCTGCGATAAGGAGGGTATGGATCAAACGGAAGCTGCCGAGGAGATGAATATCTCCCGGGGTACTTTACAGCGGCTACTCTATTCCGGCAGGAAGAAGATCGTCGATAGTTTCATAAATACCAAGGCGATAAGCTTTCAGACCGGTCCACATATAGAAGAGAGAGAAAATTAGTCGGCGGATCCGGATTTGCTGCGCGAATCGAGCCGGATTTCTTTTATCTTTCCCATTTTGCCTTCTTATCGTTCTTTTGATTGTCCCAACCCATTGCACCTTTTACCAATGAATAGCTGAGAACGCCCCAGGGCACCTACCCGGTGATGAACCAGCTGGCCAAAGTAAGAACTGTACCCAGCAGTCAAGCGGCGGCTATTGACTTTTCCGAAAAATGGCAGGCTTGTATTGGGGCGGAGTTGAAGCAAGCATTTAAAAGTGATAAGCTACTTTATAAGTTTTGGTTTATCCGAATCTAATTTTTTCAATGTTCTGTGGTCAACCACCGACCACTGTGAAGGAGGTAAAGTATGTCTTTCCAGTACGATCTCGCTAAGTTCATAGAGTTCAGAGACAAGGAGAAATGTGATCGGGTCCGGAAAATTCCGAAGGAGGAACTAACGGACCACGAAAACGAGGATTTTAATATCAGGATTATCGAAGAACCGGCCGACTTTTACTTCGAGTTTGCTCTGGATATAGTTCGCAGAATTATGGAATACCGCAGGGAAGGACGGGACCTGGTGGGAATCTTTCCCGTTGGTCCGATGCCGCAGTATCCGCTGGCCGCTCGAATGATCAATCAGTTCGAAATTCCCTGTGATCACCTCCATATCTTTGCAATGGACGAATACGCCGATCAGGACGGTAACACGGCACCTGTTAGCTGGCCCGGGTCATTCCAGAAAGCAATGCTGGAGACTTTTATCAAACCAATAGACGAAAACCTTCGCCCACCGATGGATCAGGTTCATTTCCCGACTTCGGAAGTAATTGATTCCTACGCTTCCATGATGGAGGATCTCGGGGGCGTAGATATTTGCTACGGGGGTATTGGCTGGTGCGGCCATATCGCCTTCTGGGAGTCTCACCTTTGGAAAGAATTCGGCGATGATCTCGAAGCTTATAAACGGGCAGGACCGCGTACCGTCGAGCTAAATCCGATGACCGTTATGCAGAACGCGCTTCACTCTTTTGATGGCGATTGGTCTCAGGTGCCGCCGAAGGCCAATACGATCGGGCCGGGTCAGATTACCGGCGCGGATTACCGGAGTTTCTGGCTCGACGGAACTATCGGGGGAGGAGAGAGCTGGCAAAGATTTATCGCCAGGTTGGTCGCGCACGGCCCGGTTACACCGAAGGTCCCGGGTTCAATTCTGCAAACCCTGCCCGGAACGTTTACTATCCTCGGGGGAGTTGCGGAAGATATTGAGATAGAAATGAATTAAAGGGAAAGCAAAAGACCTGTACCCCACACCCCGCTCAAGAAGGTAGTGGGGCACAGGAGTGTAGTTTATTAAACCGCTTTTTTATTATTCCAATAAGTTTTCCAAAAACTTATATGAATCCAGGACGGCCTGATTAACCTCTTCCAGGGTTTCCTCCTGAGTCCCGTCAAACTCGATTTCAACGCTTATCGGCCCACCATAATTAATGGTTTCCAGCCAGGCGAAGACCGGTTCAAAATCTATCTCACCCTCGCCTAACGCCGGGAAATTCCATTCTCCTTTTCCGCCTCGTTTGTCCTTCAGGTGCATGCAGGTGAAGTCTTTGGACTTCAAATTTTTGATATCTTCTCCGGGGTTGACGCCGCCGTAAAAAATTACGTTACCCGTGTCGTAATTTAGTCCGACTGAATCCGAGTCGATGTTGCGCAAAATCTCGGAGCCCTGCTCGGCAGTTTTGAGAAAATCATGTGTTTCTATTCCTATAGTAACACCGTTCGTGGCTGCAAAGTCTCCCAGATCCTCGATGTTTTCGTAGAAACTCTTTTCGGCTTCCGGCGAAAGCCCCGCCTCCGGATCCTCCTGCATGGAGATCCCCGTATTTACAACTTTGGCGCCAAGTTCACCTGCTAGCTCTATAACGGCCTTCAGGTGATCACAACCTTCATGGGTTGTGAGGTCGGAGTGACCGCTGATGGCAAGAGTCTCGAGGCCGAATTTTTCCAGCTGATCCCTTAACGCGTCGACGTCGCCCCCGGCAAGATCTTCGGGCACCACGTGTTCCGTGTAACCCATAACAGAGGTCAATTCGACGTAATTGAAACCTGCTTCACTTATTCCCGCGAGAGCCTCCTCCAGACCAAATTTATGGTAAGTATTTGTCGAAACTGCTATTTCATCGACTGTTCTCACAGTAAAACCTCCTCTGGAAAGAATTAATTGTTGAACCTTACTTTGCTGCGACCGAATTCAAAATTCACTCGAGAAACAGATTATTTGCTTGCCCGTTCTCCGTTGCCGGTCCCCTTTCGGCTGTAGAAAGCCAGCGGTCTTTCACTAATTTTTTTAGCAGGTTTTCGGCGGGGAACCCCGAACTCAAATCCTGAATGAACGGTTCGGAATGAGCGTATTCCGTACTCTCTTCGAGGTCGAATTGCCGTAACCATTTCCGAGAGATTTCTAACATGTTGTCGACGTATTCGTCCGTCCCGTAATGCTTCCTCAACCATTCTCGCTGGGATTCGTGACACTTCAGGGCTTCCTTTTTTCGTTCGATTTCCTTCTCTCCCAGGGAAATGAGAGAGTGGGCCGGAAATACTTCTCCGGCATAGTTTAATCCACCGTAAGGGGCCCAGTAATAAAGCGCCGGTATGGAATCGATTTCCGGGGGAAAGTTCCCGCTCTTTACCTGAACTCTCTGGTAGCGCGGGACCGGCAGGCGATTGGCCGCATCACGGACTACTTCGTGAGTTTCTTCGTGATCCTTCATATAATCCCGCGATGGATGAGTAAAAAGAAGGTCTACTTCGTATTTCCTCAGTACACGCACGACTTCTTTCACCAGGTCCTGAGAGTGTTTTACGTGGAGGTCCTCCGCCCCGATGCAGTCATAAGTACCTTCGAACAGACGGGCTGACTCTTTTGCTTCCTGAAATCTCGTGGCGGCGATATCTTCCCCGAATACCACCGGGGAACCAAGATCGCCGGGTGTCATGGTGACAAAGTGGATCGAATGCCCCGCTTCGGCCAATAGAGTTAACGTTCCACCCGCCCCGAACTCGATATCGTCCGGATGAGCCCCAACTGCGACGATTTCTAGTTTTGGTTGTGTTATGTTATCGCCCTCCTTTTGGAAAGATTTCAGTCCTGCAACGAAGAAACTGAAAGTTTCTTTCTTTATATCTCAACCTGCTTCGCCGTCTCAAACATGGTTATCACGTTCTCGGCCGGTGTATCGGCCTGGATGTCGTGAACCGAGGTTACCACGTAACCTGCGGGAC
>CAZENJ010000005.1:0-452 GCA_964513485.1 uncultured Thermotogae bacterium
AGAATCATAAGAAAACTTTCTCCCGGAACGGGTCTTGGGAAAACTGCTCCCGGGTGTGTAATTCGATTTGAAGCCGACTGTAAGAGACAAGGCTTAGTTAGCCGGGGCCAGGAAGGTCTGGAATTCAAGTGTACGACCTTCGGGGTCCTCCCCGTAAAACTGATAGATTTGGAGCTCCGGTTCTCTCGAGACGGGTTTTGTCCGGGCAATATCCTCCAATTGGCGGTAGACATCGTCTACTTCTTCTCTGGAGTCGAATAAAAAGGTCAGAACGCCACAGGTTTCAGCTTCTTCCGGTTTCTCACAGAAACCGAAACGGAAACCGTTTTTCTCAAAAATTAGACACCTGCCCTGGTCCCGCCAGAGTTCTGCCCCGATCCTGTCCAGGTAGAAATCCCGTAAATCCTCCAGCTCTTTTGTCGCAAAACATACTATACCGGGCACGGCAGTAT
>CAZENJ010000005.1:462-30423 GCA_964513485.1 uncultured Thermotogae bacterium
GCACCTCGAAAAAGTCTTCGTAGCTGCAGCCAGGTGTCGAGCAAGTGTTGAAATCCCTGGCTTTTCCCGAGCTTCTCGTGGTACTTTGGTTGGAGTTATTCGCTTCCCGTTGTGTGAACAGGGAGCAAACTATACTGAAATCGATAAAACTTCGTAAGTTGATTTTCCGGCGGGTGTTTCTACCTCTACCACGTCGCCCGGTTCCCTGTCAAGTAAACCACGGGCCACCGGTGATTCTACCGATATTTCTCCGTGTTCCATCCTTGCTTCGTGCTTGCCGACCAGCCTGTAAGTGTATTCTTTGTTTTCGTCCACGTCTTTAACGGTAACGGTGGTTCCGAAACCGACTTTGTCGTCGTCTATTTCTTCCGGGCTGACCACGCGGGCCTCATTTAAGACGTCCTGCAGATCATTAAGACTGTTGAGGTGGGTTTTGTAAGACTCTTTGGCGGCCATGAAGCCGGCGTTTTCACTTAGATCGCCGTTTTCCGCGGTCTTGCTCATATCCTCACGGTTTTGCTGGACCTTCTCCTGGATTTTCTCGACTTTTTCCGATAACCGCTTGTAACCTTCTTCCGTCAACAAGGTACTATTTCCTGTTATCTCAACCAACTGTCATCACCCCAGAGAAATTTTAATCATTCATTATGTCGTAAATTTTAACCCTTTTTGAGGACTAACTTCAAACCCGGCTTTTCTCCGGCCGATCTCCCCAGAGTCAATTACCCCGCCCACCCGAGCGGGATTCTTGAGTTGAGAAGACTGAGCTGGTTAAGCAGAAAGACACCCGCCGACATTTAGGGGAAACTGATTCGAGGCCGGCAAAAAAATATTCCTAGGACCAGTCGGGTGTAAACCGGCCGCTCTTGATCCTTTTTCTGAGCTCCAGCAGCAGGGAATGAGCCTGTCTCCAGGTGACGAAATCACTCTCTCTATAATACTCCCCGTCTATCCCGCGATAACACTTCCCCCTTTTTCGCAGGCGTCCGATTGCGGCCATGGGATGGCGAAAAAAAGAAAGCGGACCGTCTTCTTTTCGGTCCGCTTTTTCCGTTTCCTCGCATTCTTTAAGACAGTAAAGAGAAACCAGGGTTTTGGTAATATCGTCCTGGTAGCGCAGTTTCTTAGCCGAGAGGTAATACTCGGATAACCTCATTAGCCTTTGTTCCAGTTCGTCGTACTCCTCGTTCCCCCGAGTTATCTCTTTATCTGCCCCTTCAATTTCTGGCATTTTTCGGGACCCGTTATTCCTCGGTGGCGGCGGAAGAAGAAACCGCTCTCTTACGGCCGATCAAGCCCGAAGGACGCCACCTCAGGATTGCAATAATTAATAATCCCACCGCCAGTGTCCTGATGTGCGGAATCTTCATCGAAGCTATCGGGAGGTAGCCCGCAAATATTTCCGAAATACTCCAGGCACCCCAGATCACGAAGGCTCCGAGTATGGAACCCCGATTGTTTCCGCTTCCTCCACCAACAACCATCAACAGCGGGAGAAAAGCCCACATGATGTCAGTGTAAGATTTGGGGTTAATGTAACCCTGATAGTGGGCATAAACGGCTCCACCCAGCCCCATCAACATTGAGCCTATGACGAGAGACTCCATCCGGTATCGCCAGGCGTTCTTGCCGAGCATCTGAGTCAGGTGTTCGTCGTCCTTGATGGCCATCTGGACTCTTCCCCAGGGAGACGTAACCAGTTTCTGGATCAAAAAGTAAACGACTATCAGTATTAGTACTGATATCCCCCCATAGGCCCAGTTGGCGAAATTTGAGCCAACGACACCCGATAGAGGTTTTGGTATACCACCGATACCCCAGACCCCGTTAGTCATCCATTTTTCGTTCTTAAATACGGCAATAACGAATTTACCGAGACCCAGGGTGGCAATGGCAAAGAAACCGAATTCGAGCCGCAGCGTCACAGTACCTATTGCAGCACCGAGTATTCCGGCTACTACGGCCCCGGCCAGTATTCCGACTATATAGGGCATACCAAAGCCACCTATGTGCCCTCCTGCAGCGGGTGTAGTCAGGATTACGGAAGTATAGCCTCCGGCCGCTGCGAGTCCGAATACTGCCAGGTTAAAGAGTCCCGTATATCCCCAGTGAAGGTTGTAACCTATTGTCAGTATCGCGTACGCTGCGCCCATACAGAGCAGGGCGGCAATATAAGCATCCATTTATATCACTCCTCGATTATTTCTCAAGCGGGGTTCCTTTAAATATACCCTGGGGCTGAAAGATTAGAATCACGACAAGAAGCAGGAAAGATAGAGTGGCTTTGTATCCCCCCATCTGAATTGGTACTCCCGTGGCGTCCCAGAGCATCTGCAGTAAGGACGATCCGAACTCCTGCGTGATTCCGATTATCAGGCCCGCACCAAAGGTACCGAGAATTGCTCCTTCACCGCCCGTTACTACGGCGAAGAACATCGCCATCAACAGAGTAAACCCCATCATCGGTCTAAGCTGTATCGTGAGCCCGTAAAATACTCCTCCGGTAGCGGTAAGAATTCCGGCAATGACGGTTGTTAGCGTGTTAATATCCCTGTTTCTAATTCCCGACATCTCTGCCAGTTCCGAGTTATTTGCAGTAGCCAACATCCCCTTGCCAAGTTTTGTGTGGTACTGGAAGAAGTAAACTATCGCCACGATGACCACGGTAGCGATAAGAACGAAGATCTCATCCCACGTTATGCTTATACCGAGGGGACCGCGCAAGTAACGAGGTATGCCGGCTACGTAGTTTTTAAGCTGCGCGCCCCAGACGAGATAGATAATACTGCGAAGCACGAAAAGCATTCCAAAAGCCGTTAAGTAAAAGAACATAAAAGGCGCGTTTCGCTCTCGCAGCGGCCGATAGAGTAATTTATCGGCAACCGTCATTATCAACCCCATGGCGATCATTGCGAGAATAAGAGAAATTATCAATCCGGGGCCGAAAGTGACCAGCGGGAAAGAACCCATGGGGATGAACCCTAGGAAGGCAAATGTAAGGTACGCTCCGAGGGTAAAGAAAGTTCCCCCCGTAAAATTAAAGTAATTCTGTAAAAGCAGTACGTACGAAATACCGAGCCCACCAAGGGTTATCGTACATCCGAGTATGATTCCATCTAGTATGCTGCCTAGCATTATCTCCTCCTCAACCTCCGAAGTAAAGGTCGCTTACTAACTCGTTATCCAAGAGACGATCAGCTTTATCACCAACTACGATTTCTCCGCTACGCAAGAGGTAACCCCAATCCGCCATAGGTATAGCGTTCTCGGTCTGTGCGACGAGAAGGATGGTCAGGTTTTCTTCCTTCTTAAGGGTCTGGATAGCTTCCAGTACGTCGGTAACCAGGTTAGGTTGAAGCCCTGCGGTCGGTTCGTCGAGCACCAGCATGCTGGGGTTAACCATCGTTCCCCGGCTAATAGCTAACATCTGTCTCTGTCCCCCGGACATGGTGCCTGCCTCCTGGTCGGACCTTTCCTTGAGAATCGGGAAGAGGTCGTATACCAGTTCCAGCCTTTCTTCGATCGGTCCCCCGTAGGTATATGCCCCCATCTTCAAGTTGTCCTGCACACTCATGTCCGTAAATATGTTGCCTTCCTGGGGTACAGTACTTACCCCTTTGGCCAGCATATCTGCCGGGCTCAAATGGGTTACTTCTTCGCCGTCGAACCTGACTTCCCCCTCTCTGGGGTCGATAACTCCGTCTATAGTTCGAATTAACGAGGTCTTTCCTGCCCCGTTTGGTCCGATCAAAACGGCGAACTCTCCCCTGTTAACCTGCATTGAAGCGTCGAACAGGACATCGATATCTCCGTAACCGGCTGTTACCCCTTCGACCTCGAGTAAAGCCTCACCTTCTCTGCCTTCAACTTCATCAGTTGATTCTTTTTCTTCCTTGACTTGTTCTGAAGTCATCTCAGCCCTCCAAGAATTGGCGTGTCATTCTCCGAGATACGCTTTGACCACGCGCTCGTCGTTTTGAACTTCATCTGCTGAACCTTCCGTCATCTTACTTCCGTCCACCAGGACGTTGATCGGGTGACAGAGGTTCATGATTACGGCCATGTCGTGTTCCACCACCAGGAAGGTCATATCGTAATTGTCATTTAGTTCCCTGATGCGGTCGTTAACTTTTTTCTGCATGTTCGGGGGGACTCCGGCACCGGGTTCATCGAGCAATACGAGTTCCGGTTCGACCATTATCATCCGCCCGAGTTCGAGCAATTTTCTCTCCCCTCCCGGAAGGGTCCCAGCGTACTCGTCGGCCTTGTCCTGCATTCCGAGAAATTCAAGCGTCTCCATGGCCCGCTCCATATTTTCCTCTTCCTGTTTTTGCACTTCTCCGGGGGCAAACCAGCTCTTCCAGAATTTTTCGCCCGACTGTCCCGGAGGCGCGATCAAGAGGTTTTCCAGAACGGTAATCTGGGAAAGCTCTCTGGTAATCTGGAACGAACGGTATATTCCTTTATGAAATATCTCGTGCGGCTCGTGACCAGGCTGGATTTTTTCTCCCTTGTAGTAGATATCTCCGCTCGTAAGAGGATGGAACCCGGTAATCAGGTTAAAAATCGTGGTCTTACCGGCCCCATTGGGGCCGATAAGACCTGTTATGGTTCCTTGCTCTATACTTAGCGAAGCCTGGTCTACCGCAGTAATACCACCGAACTTTTTCGTTGCCTGGTTTAATTCAAGTAGCGCCACCTTCATACCTCCATTTGGTTAATCATTTACTGACGTATTGTAAGGCTTACCTGTGACCACGCTTCTCATGTTGCAAGGAGTATAGTTATTCCTGATATTCTTCCGGCATCTCGTCCCTGGGGATCGGTTCAGGTAAGACGTTTTCCACGACGGTTATTTCTCCTTTATCGGTAATCGTCCAGGTCTGGATAGCGGACATGGCGTCTCCGTACTTGTCAAAAGCTATCTTGCCGCTTGCACCGATGTAGTTGACGTCTTTGCCTTCTTCGAGTAGTTTAAATGCTTTCTCAAATCCTTCGGGAGTTGCGTAGACCTTTTCGCCCGGAGGAGAAGTGACAGGGCGGAGCTTGTCCCGGATGTCCGTTCCTGTAATTTCCTTGGGGCTCTTGCCGGTAGCGGCCATTGCCAGAGCGACCGACGCCACAGCATCGAATCCCGGTGCCATATAGGGCTTCGGTGGTTTTTGACCGTAATGTTCTTCGTAACCGTTGACAAAGCTCTTGTTGGAAGGTCCTGGCCAACGACCCTGAGTCGAGCCGATAACGATGCTGGACATGTACTGGGCGCCGAGGGTATCTATGAGTTCCGGTACCTTCTGGTCCGGGCTCCCGTACCAGGGAATATTCTGGTAGCCAAGAGCGACTATATTCTTGTGCATTGTAGTAGCGTCTTCCGGATAAGCTATGATAAGTGCCGCGTCGACTTTGCCGTTTGCATAAGCCTGTTTTAACTGCGACGTATAGGATGATTTGCCAATTTCAAACGGGACCTTTGCCAGGACCTCGCCGTCGTGAAGTTCTTCGACGGTGACTGCAGCGGCATCCGCCAGGCCTTTTCCGTAGGCGTTGTTTACGTAGATTATGCCAACTTTCTCGTGACCGTCGTTCCACATCGCTTCTCCGAGAACCCTGCCGTTAAATAGACCGTGGGCGGAAGTTCGGAAGAAGTAGTCGTTGTCTTCGACGATCGAGATCATCGGAGAAGTTCCGATGGTAATGTAGGGTACTTTGTTGGGAATAGTGACACCCTGGGAAACTGCCATGGCTACACCACTTGAGTATGCCCCAACTAGTGCGGGAACGCCTTCGACGTTGACGAGCTTTCTCGCAGCGTCCACGCCTCTATTGGGCACGCTTCCACTATCTCGCTGAATCAACTTGAGGTCGTGACCTTGAATTCCGCCCGCTTCATTGACGTAAGTTTCGACGAGACCACAGGCCTTTTGGATTACGCCAAATGCGGCCGACGTCCCTGTCATGGGCCAGATAGTACCAATTTTGTAGTTTTGAGCGTTTGCGACACCAGAAGTAGCACCAACTAATAAAGCTACTGCCAATAAAAGACCGATCACTCCCGGCAATTTACCGGTAGATTTGAACATATAAATGGGCACCTCCAGTAATAAGTGCCAGTTTTAAATTTTTGGGGTAGGACCACCCTACCTCCTTTCTGTGGGTTTTTTGACTCTGTCTTTTGTTTGAACTTAATAAGCTGCTTGCGCGAGATGTGAACCAGATGAGGTATTCCACTGCCGCCTCCAAAAAGGTAAACGGTCTGTCATCGGCCCTTTTCTTCATTGATGGATTTTTTTAATCTGATATAGTTCGTCGCTCACTGATATACTAAACATATAACAAAAAAATATTGCGATATCAATAAAAAACCGCCATAATTTTTTCGAATCTCTTTTTCCCGGCTTAATTGCTGGTTTTTCTTATTAAATATTCATCCCAGCTAACTATAGACAAAAAGAAATATATAGAAGGGCTGACCCGTCATTTTTAATAACTTTAACCAGATTTACCCGTGCGGACAAGTTAATTGATCCTCGTTATGAAAGGTAAAGAGGATATTTATCGGGAGTTCTTAGAAGCCAACTTACGGCGGTTAATATTGAACGGGCGACATTTTTCCAGTTCAGGAGAGTATTTGTCCGATTATTAATAATTATTTGGGATAAAAGGCGGGTTTTAGAAATATTAGTGATAGCCTGATAAAGTGGGATTTGTCAAGTATATCAGCTGTATACTGCTTTTTTGTCAGGATGCCTCTCGATTCTGTTTATTGCTTCTTTAGTTCGTAAATCCTTCTTGGCCCCTGAAACCCTTTCAGGTCGCGCTCCCCCAGATCCACAAAGGTAAAACTATCACCGGTATTTGTCAGGTGTTTGAAAGTCTCCGAAACTACTATCTGATCGGTCCCGGCTTCTTTCATTATTCTCTCGGCCATATTTACGGCGGAGCCGATAAGGTCCTCGTCCTCTTTAATTACTTCACCCGCGTGTAGACCGACCCTTAGCGAAAGCTTAAGACCTTCCTCAGAATTGACTCTTTCCATCCCTTCCCGAAGCCGTAATGCGCCGTTGATGGCCTTTTGTGAACTATTGAAGCTGAACAGGAAGCCGTCGCCCAGCTGTTTTATTTCCACACCTGAAAAAGCTTCAAGGACGGAGCGCACCATGTCGTTAAATTTCTCCAGAATTCTCTTTGCTCTTTTGTCGCCGTGGTTATTGAGAAAAGAAGTAAAGCCTACGAGGTCACAGAAACCGATTACAGCCACTTCCTGGCCGGAAGCCTGATTTTTCAGTTTTCGTTCGTCCTCCCGATCCAGCTCCCGCTGTAGTTCATAGACTCGTTTTTCGGCCCTGGCCTGGGCCAGCTGGTGTTCTAGCTCAACGACCCTTTCGTTTAACTGGTCGATTTTGTCGGGGTCCACCCTTCCGGCTTTGAGGATTTCCTGGATCTGGTCACCAACTATAGGTACGGTGAATAAAAATATAACCAACCAGAACCACCATCTTTGCCAGAACATACTTTACCGACTCTCCCTGAGGAAAAAGTTTGCCTGAGACTTAGAATATTTTCGGGGAAATCGAGTCATATTGCAAAGATCCAGGCATATATCTGGAGCCAGAGGGGCGATAGTATTTTTTTCCTATTGGCATGTTAAGTGGAGTTATTCCTCGGACCTCTTCCCCACCACGCTGAAATATCTTTCCTTGATGCTGTCAATCAGGGCTTCCTGGGTCGACTTGCGATTTATGGTATCTACCAGCACGCCGGGTTGCACCTGAAACCCACCCATCTCAACGTGGCCACCGCCGCTTCCGACACCCTCGGCGATCTTTGCGGCTATCTCCTCCGCGGTAAATCTGGAGCCCGAATAACGGACTGAGCCGAAGATTATTGCTTCGTCCATGTCGATACCGGCAACTACCACCCCTTCTATCCCTTCTTCTCGCAACAGAAGGTCCGCGACCTGAGGCACGGCGGACCGATTTTTACTGTTGAGGGTCCCGGCATTTGCGAATTTATACGTTCCACGAACTTCGTAAAGATCCTCGTCCGTTACCCTGTGAATTACTTCAAAAGTTTCCGAGGTCATTACTGCGCCAACTATCTCCGTCAGGGCTTCCCAATCGATCCCTTCCACGTAATTGGCGGCCTGCTCGAGGTCGTATCCGGTAAAGCTCCTGAGTAAACCATTTGTATCGGAATGGAGGCCGTAGTAGAGTCCGGTCGCAACTTTTGACTCGATGTCGAGGTCGGAAATGCGCAGACACTCGGCGAGCATGGTAGAACAGGAGCCGAGTTCCGGCCTTATGTCAAAATAAATTCCGGAATCACGCAGGGATTCAGCTTGGCCCTCGTCCACTTTATGATGGTCCTGAACCGAGAGTAGTTTTCGCCGGAGTTCTTCCCGGAGCCCGTCTTTTCCTCTATCGTTAATCCGGTTGGGGTTACAATCCACCAGAGACACGTGCTCGTAGTCGTCAAATCCGCCGTTTCCCAGCTTGTCTATGTCCATTTCCAGGTAGTTGACCAGCAGCTGGTTCTCGGGGCGATTTATCTCGCTTTCGAAGACGAAGTCGAATTCTACGTCGTAACTATCGTAAAGCTTCCCCAGGGCAAAGGCCGAAGCGATGGCATCGGGATCGGGATTGCCGAAGGAGCTAATTGCCACTCGACCGTCTATCTCTGATATTCTCCTGATGAAATTCTCACAGTTCACGCTATCACCCTGTTAATAATAACCTTATACAATTATCTGATAAAGACCGGCCTTGTTGCACGGGTAGATGACCCGGGGTAGTTCGCCGGAAAATTAATATAAACCAGAAAGGCCGCGAACCCGGCTGTTCGCCGTTAAGTGCCCGACACAGGACCTTTGAGCGGTTATCATAAAGCTACAGCTGGAATATAGAGAACTATAAACGATGTAATAATTGCGCACATTAACGAGATTGTTTCGACGCAGGTTACCTCCGGGGACGGTCGCAAAAGAAAAACGCCACGTTTCCGGCGATCCTCAAAAAAAGAAATCGTTAACCGCCGACCAGAATTCGCTCCTGCTTATGGCCGTATCCAGCAAGAGTTCTATGTGGTCAAGGTCCTCTCGGAGCAAAAGTTCGTTGCGAACGTTATATTCGGTTAGCTTGTCTCCGAGATTGACCGATTGCTCCGGATAGACTTCTTCATCGACCAGCCCGTGGGTGATAAATACCGGGGGTAGCGTATCTCTTAGATGGTTGATCGGCTGAGCCTCCTCCCAGTATCGCTTCTTACCGACGAACTTCTGTACCCTCTTATCAGCCCTGGAAAAGGGGTAAAAAACGTATACGCCGGATAGAAGTATAAACCCGGCAATCCGCGCCAGGCGGATTCCGGATTCGGGTAGCCACTTACGCGAAAAGCCAAGCAGGGAAGCCAGGTGTGCGCCGGCGGAATGACCGGCGAGGAAAAATTTATCGGGAAATTTCTCGTAGTTCCGGTTCAGCCAATCCAGTGCCAGGGTCAGGTCCTCCATCTGCGCCGGATAACTGGCATCCGAAACTAGCCGGTAATTCGGTATAACTACGACGTAATTTCTCCTGGCCCAGGCACGTCCCAGGAACCTGTGGATATTCTTGTCACCTGATTCCCAGCCTCCTCCATGAACGAAGATTATCGTCTCTGTTTCCTCGGTTAACCTTTCCGGTTCGTAAATATCCAGTTTCAATCGTTCTTTTTCACCGTACTGAAGATCCAGCCTCTCGGTTATCCGACTGGTTGAGAAAAACTGGTGACGCCCGGCTGCCAGCAGGGAACGAGGGGCCGGTTTTTCTTTCAGCAGTAGTTTCATTACGTCCAATTTACTCGACCCCCTGTTTAGAAAAATAGGTTAAATTGCGCTCCATCAAATTTATTGCTTTACTGCTCCCTTGGTCAGGCCGGAGATAATTTGCCGCTGAAAAACGAGAAAAATGGCCAGTATCGGCAGAGCGGAAATACTGGAAGCTGCCATCTGGTTGATAAAGTCAACTCCAAATCTACTGCTATAGAGTGCCAGTCCGAGGCTCAGGGTTCTGGTTCCCTGAGATGAAGTAAGGATCAGGGGGAGCAAAAAGGCGTTCCAGCTGGTCAAAGCCGTATTGATTACGAGGACGGCGATAGCCGGTCTGGCCAGGGGCATAATAATCCGCCAGAGAACCTGAAAGTCATTTGCTCCGTCCATTATTGCGGCTTCGTCCAGTGATCGGGGAATACCGTCAAAGTACTGTTTCAATAAAAAGATTCCAAATCCCTGGACCAGCGTCGGCAGAATCAGAGCGGCGAGGGTGTCGTAGAGCTGCAGCCAGTGCATCAACACGTAAATTGGAATGATCAATACCTGAATCGGAATCATCATTCGGGCGATTATGACCAGGAACATCGCCTTCTTTCCGAGAAAACTCTTCCGCGAAAGCGCGTAAGCAACCATGGAGTCAAGAACGATATTACCGACAATTACCGCCGCGGTGATAATGGCGGTATTCCTGAAATATATCCCAAAAGAATCCGCGACCCAGACCTCGATGAAGTTCCTGAAGGTCGGATTTTTCGGGATTAGCTCCGAGAGCCGAGTCAGCACGGCTCCTCCCTGTTTCAGGGAAGTGAGAACCATTAGGACGAAGGGAAATATTGCCAGAACTGCGATAAAACTCAGCGTCAGGTATAAGGCCGACCTTCTGGCTGCCCGCAGCATCGAAGAATTACCTCCCGTAAAGTTGTTCCTCGTAGGAGAGCGTTTTCATCTGAATAACTGAAAAGACGAGTATTATTAGAAAAAGCAGGTATGCGATACCGGAAGCGTAACCCATCTTAAACTTTTGAAACCCCATAGTATACAGGTAATAAACGACGGTTCGGGTGGATCCCAGCGGACCGCCCTGCGTCATGACAAAAATCTGGGAAAAGATCTGGAATGACCGGATAGTATTTATGACCAGAGCAAAAATCAACATCGGCCTCAGCAAAGGGAGTGTTATCCGAAAGAACTGCTGGACGGAGTTAGCACCGTCTATCTCCGCCGACTCGTAGATCTCCTGTGGTATGTTTTGCAGACCCGCCAGAAAGAGTACAGTATAGTAGCCGAAGCTGGCCCAGATCATCATTACCATTATTGCCGGAAGGGCGAATTCTGTACTGAGCAACCAGTTTCTACCCGGTAAACCGAACAGGTTCAGAAAACTATTCAACAGGCCAAACGGGCTGTAAATATAGGTAAATATCGTGGAGATCACGACCACCGAAGTCATGACGGGGACGAAATAACTTGCTCGAAAAAAGCTTCTGAACCTGATTCTCTGGTTGAGGAAAACCGCCAGAATTATTGCGATCCCCGTTGTTACGGGTATAGTCCCAACTACGAAGATTACGGTATTTTTCACCGCCTGCCAGAATGCCGGGTCGTTAAGAATACCGAGATAGTTCGACAGCCCGATAAACCGAGGAGCTTGACCCGCGAGGGGATTATATTTCGTAAAACTTAAATAGAGGGAATAGGCGACAGGATAGAGGCTAAAAGCTATGAAAGTTACGATCCAGGGTGAAAGAAGGACAAAAGTGGACCATTTATCTCTATTAGCCATTCTCTCCTTTCCTCGCGATGTTAGAAACGGAAGAGGGGTGTGATATCCCCCCTTCCGCAACTATGACAGAGCTTATTCGGACCGGTATTCCTGCAGGATCTTTTCCACGGACTTCTGTGCTTCGGCAAGGTTTGATTCCGGGTCCCCTCTACCCAGAAGTGTGGCTTCGACGGCTCTCGTGATTGCCTCCTGGATGGAAACCCACCGCGGGTGCGGGGGAGGAGATGTAGCGTTCTCCATCGCGGCAGCAAAGGATTTCAAATCAGGATGGGCTTCCAGGAGTTCGGAGAGGTCTTCCTGGTAAAAGGGTAGCAGCGTGTTGACGTGACTGGAAATCAGGTTTCCCCGAGATAACTGGAGTGCAAGTTCCGTCGCCAGCTCCACGTGCTTCGACTGTCGGGGCACCGTCAGAAAGTCCGCTCCGGAGAAGCCAATCGATTCAGCCCCCGGCTTATCCGGTCTTGGCAGCACCGACGTCACGTACTCCAGGTCGGGCGCTTCCTTGTCTATATTCAGTCCCGGCCCGTCGTATATCATACCCAGTCGGCCCAGGTAAAAAGCCTGTCGGGCTTCCTCCTGTGTGGCCACAAGGGAAGAAGCTTTGAGCGAATTGTAAAACTGTAGTGCCTCCACGAATGGTTTGCTCTCCAGCTTCGCGCTTGACCAGTCCTCGGAAAGAACGTTTGCGCCGTTTGACCAGGCGAACGGCAGGAACTTCTGCCAGGTCGTAAATTTGCCGCCAATTTTTAATGAATAGCCGCTGGTCCCGGGGCCGAGGTCACTTATGGCTCCGGATGCCGCCTTAAATTCCGGCCAGGTATCCGGCGGATTTTCGGGATCAAGCCCCGCCTTTTCCATCAGTTCTTTGTTGTAATACACTACGTTTGTAGAACCGAACCAGGGAATCCCGTAGACTTCTCCCTTCACCGTTGCTCCGAGCCAGCCGGTATAATCGTCTTTGGCGGACGTCACGTCTAATGAACTAAGGGCCTGGCTCTCGACGAACTGCCCCATCCAGGTCGAGCCGAGCTCAACTACGTCCGGCGCGTTGCCGGCGGAGACCGCGGCCGTTATCTTATCGAGTCCGTGACTCCAGGTAAGTTGCTGGTATTCCACTTTCACGTCGGGATGGTTCTCGGTAAACTCCTCCAGAGCTGGCTTGACCCAGTCCTTACTCCAGAAAGTCCATACGTCCAATTTGGTTTCCGCCAGAGCTCCACAGGATAACCCCGCTAACAAAAGCGATAATACAACCAATAGTGCAGTAATTTTTTTCATTATTACCAACCTCCTTGGCTGGGATACAATTCCGATAATCCAATTTACTGTTCTGTCTTTTTATCACCTCGGTTTTAGGGATGCCGCTTAATCCTTGCTCGGGGGCTCGACGGTTTCCCGGGGAACCGGTAATTTACCTCCGGCCTCCGTTTTACCGAGAACCACCTTTGCGGTGGCTGTCGTAATGGGCCCGTGGCCGTTACCGGGCGAGTTCCACCTGTTATAAGCGTAAGTCGCCAGGTAAGCTGGAACTTCGGGAAAGTTCTTTAGATCGTAGGGTAAGCCCTCGGCAACCACTATTAGATTTTTGTTTGCATCAAGAACCTCTTTAACCATGTTGGCCTGCCGGCGCGAGAGGACAGAGCTCGAGTAGGTTAGTATAAGCACCCTATCCGCGTCGGTAGCTAGTTCGGTAGCTTTTTCTATCCCCGCCTCAGAAGGAGACCAGTTGTTGTAGCGGCTGGAACCGGGGGTTCTATAGACCGTTACGTCGAGATCGCTCGCAAATCTTTCCAGCTGGTCTTCCAAAAGATAGACGGAATCCTTTACACCCAGGAGTAATAGCTCATGGGTTTCCTTATCGATGGGGATAAGTTGATTCCTGTCCCTGACCAGCGTAATTGCGTCGGCCGCTAATTTAGCGGCTGTTCTCCTGTGGTCCTTGCTGTCACAAATTCTTTCGGCGACTGCGGGTTCGGCGAAAGTATCTTCCGAGAGTAACCCGTATTTCCCTTTTAGCTGAAGTACCCTTTTGACGGATCGGTCAATCCTTTCCCGGGATATTTCCTCCTGTTTAACGGCTTCCACAAGGCCATTTCTAATCTCCAGAGCATCCCAGTAACTACCCGCGGACATAATTACGTCCGCGCCGGCATTAACGGCCCTTATGGCGGCCTCGGCTTTACCAAAACTGTGCTCTATTGCACCCATATTCATGGCGTCAGTTATTACGACGCCTTCGTAGCCCTGCTTTTGTCGGAGCAGTCCGGTTATTACCTCCTCCGATAGAGTAGCCGGTAGCTCAGGATCGATCGAATCCACGATAATATGAGCGGTCATTACGGCATCCACGCCCGCATCCATTGCAACCCGGAAGGGCCGCAGGTGCTCGTGCAGTTTTTCCTCACCGAATTTTACAACCGGTAGGTCGTAGTGAGAATCCGTTTCGGTATCTCCATGCCCCGGATAATGCTTGACTGTAGAGATTAGCCCGTTTTTCTGGTAGCCTTCCACGGCGGCCCGGACGAACTCGCCGACCGGACCCGGATTAGCGCCGAAAGAACGAACGCCGATTACCGGATTATTCGGGTTCGAGTTGAGGTCCGCGACAGGGGCAAAGTTCCAGTGAATCCCCATTGAACGAGCCTCTTTGGCAGTGATAGCTGCCGCCGCACGAGCCAACCGGGGCTTTCCCGTGGCACCGAGACCCATTTGCTGCGGGAGAGTCGTGACCCCTTTTTGTACGTTAGTTCTCACTCCATATTCTAAATCCGCGCCGATCAGTACCGGCAGCCCGGAGGAAGATTCCTCTGCCCAGTTCTGGATAAGGTTCGTATATCTGGCGGTAGAGCCCGGGTCCGGAAAGCTGTAAAAGAGCAGAGAACCCGCGTTCAGGTCCTGGACGAGCCGTTTGGAAGTAGATGAAGGTTTTCCTTCAGGACCTTCTATTACTTTTGCCATCAACATCTGGCCTACTTTTTCTTCCAGGTCCAATTCAGCTAAAATCTCGTCTGCATTACCCATGGCAGGGAAACCAAAGGCGGCAAATAGAGAGAAAAATAAAGCCAGGCCGGGCAAAAGTAGGCTCCAAGTTTTATTACGCGTTGCTTTCTGGATCGCCACGTTCTCACCCCGGGAATAGCGGTATATATGGTATAGCAATTTATTTTTTCAGTCAAATTACCGGGATTAAATATCTATTTAGCCTCGTTCCCGTCCATTTTCCCGGTAGATGTAGAGTGAGATTCCTGAATATCAACCGGAGGACTTCCCGCGGGTTCAATGTTACCGCGGAGCACCGCCCCCAGCCCGCGCAGAGAGGTCCGAGTCCGGCCGTATGTGAAAAGCAAGGTATCCGCAGGTACGCCTTCGAATCCCCATGGTTTTTCTAGTGCGACAAGGATTACGTCCAGATCGGCCGAACGCCCCGCTCTTGCTATATTTTTAACGGTTTCATCCGGCTCAAGAGCCAGGACGACGAGTTTGTCGCCCTTTTGCTTAACTCCTTCCAGGATCTTTTGTGGGTTAAATTCCTGCCTGTATTCGATTTCGGTAACCTCTATGCCATGTTCCTCCAGGATACTTTTGAGAGAAATTTCTTTGTGTTTCTCGTCCTCTACGGGGGAGAGTGATCTACCCGAAAATTTCGGGGTAACGAGCAATATTTCCTCTCCGGGAACGAGCACAGGGGGGTCATCCCCGATAACCGTGATAGCGCGACCTGCGATCTTCTCAAGCCTCTTTCTATCCCGATCAAGCGGATAAGATCCGGGCTTTTTGTCCTTTACTGCTTCGGCCAGACTCCGGACTCGAGCGAGGCTTTCGTTCAGTTTATCTTCTTTTAACATGCCTTTATTGCGGGCAGCCCGGATAGCTTCTATGGCTTTTCTCTGTTCGGTTTCGCTGTGGGAGACCAATAAAAAGTCCCCTCCTGCCTTCAAAGCTTTTATCGCGGCTTCGCCGGTATCGAATCTTTCCTGTATCGCGCCCATCTCCAGGCAATCCGTAAGCACTACCCCGTCAAAACCCAGCTCTTTTCTCAGAATTCCGGTAATTACCCTGTGGGAGAAGGTAACCGGGTTCGAACCCAGACAGGAGAGTATGACGTGAGCGCTCATCACGCCCTGAAGCCGGCCCCCTGCGATTCCGAACGGTCTGATGGAAGGATTTAATTCTTTTCTCGTTAATCGGTTGTACGGCAGCGAGTCATGGGGATCCGTGATGGAACCGTCGTAGCCCAAGAAATGTTTTCCTATTGACTGGACGCCTGACTCCGCCAATCCCTGTGCATACGCGCTTCCCAGGTTTCCAACTAATTCGGGGTCGTTACCGAAGCAGCGGGTTCCGAGATGATTTTCCCTGTTTCGAGCGAGATCCAGTACCGGAGCCAGATTCATATTTACCCCGATAGCCGCGAGTTCCCTCCCGACTATTTTACCGGTTTCGTACGCAGGGCCTTCATCGCCCAGGGCACCGAGTGCCATATTTCCGGGGGATAATGCTATCCCCCTGGTAATCCTATTGACGACCCCTCCCTCCTGGTCGACGGCAATCAGGATCGGAGTTTTATAGCCGGAAGATTTTCCCAGCTCCTGGATCTTTCCCGTAAGTGCCCGAACCTGATCGGCGTCCCTGACGTTTCTCCGGAAGAGAATCACACCTCCAACGTAGAACTCCTCGATCATCCGGCGTAAATGTTCGTCAACTTCCAGGCCATCGAAGCCTACCATGACGAGTTGTCCCACCTGCTCGATCATTTTCCTTCCTGCTGTGTAGTTCATAGTTGAGGAGTTATTTCCTGCCGCGATCGGAATCAAAAAATCCCGCTTCCAGAAAACTGTCTTCCGGCGGACGGACTCTCCACGGCCGGGATAATGCTTCTCCCGTTAAGCCGGCGAATTCTATTGCTACTTTCAGGGTAATCATAAGAAAGTTGGAGCCCGTTCGCCCGTGCTCAGCTGTCGGTAAGTTTCACGCTCTCTGATAATTTCGTAATCCGCCCCCCGGACCATGACTTCGGGCGGCCGGCGCCTGGAGTTATAGTTGGAGGCCATGCTCATTCCGTACGCCCCGGCGCTGAATATCGCGAAGTTATCGCCCTTTTCCAGTCTGTCCAGCTCTCGGCCCCGGGCGATAAAGTCACCTGACTCGCACACCGGACCGACCATATCCACGACCTCCAGTCCGGCGACTCCGTGATTTTGGTTTAGACCCCTTATCTCGTGCCGGCTCCCGTAGAGTGCCGGCCGCAAAAAGTCGTTCATACCGACGTCAGTTATCAGGAAGGTCCTGTCGTTTTCCTTTCTCCGGATTACGTTGCCGATCAGGACACCGGCAGGACCCACGATGGACCGCCCCGGCTCGACCAGGATTCGATGATCTCCTGTTTTGTGGTCAAAGGAGTTCAGCAGCGAGGTCAGAAAATCATTTATAGAAGGGAGAGAATCTCTTTCATTTATCTTTTCGGAAATGCCGAAACCGCCACCGAAATCGACGTAATCGACATCACTTCCTTGGTCGACTAGTTCTTCTAAAAACCGGCTGAGGAATTTTCCCAATTTTTCGTACGGTTCCGTGGATTTAATCTGTGATCCCAGGTGAGCATGAATTCCTACGAGCCCGAGGTTTTCGGAATCGTTGATAAAATCCATCGCGGAAAAGGCTTTGTCCCTTGTAATTCCGAACTTGTTAACCCTGCCCCCGGTTGTGAGGTAGGGATGTGTCTCCGGGGCTAAGTCGGGCTTTATTCTGATTCCAACTGGAGCCTCGAGGCTAAGCTCTTTTGCGATTTTGCCAACGGTTCTGAGTTCCGCCAGCGACTCCACGTTTAACCCCAGTATTCCTTTTTTCAGCGCGAGTTTTATTTCAGCTTCGGATTTCCCGACGCCGGCAAACACGATTTTTTTCGGAGGTATCCCCGATTCCAGGGATTTGATCAGTTCGCCCCCGGAAACTACGTCTCCTCCGGCACCTTCCCGTGAGAGAAGCGATATAATTGCCTTGCTGCTGTTTGCTTTTAGTGCATAGCACACGAGACCGTTATTACTGTCAAGTGCTCGATGGAACTGGCGATAGCGGCGACGAATTTCTTCGAAGCTATACAGGTAGAGCGGGGTACCGACCTCTTCAGCGACCTTCGGCATGGGTACGTCTTCGCAGTACAGAACTCGGTCCCTGTAGTTGAAAGTCGCAGTCAATTTATTTCCCTCCACCGCAGTCACCGATAGATCATTCTTAGCTAAACTTCGTATACTTCGATTGGATCACCGATTACCGCCTCGTCGATTTTCTTTATCCCCAGGCCGTTGCCGCCGGATATCACCCTGTCAGTACCTTTTAGTTTGCTTCCCCCCTTCGCGATGACGAAATCACTTATAGCCGTCCCCATATCAAGGTCCCTGAATCGGACGACGTCTTGGCTCGCCGCAAAGTGAGAGGCGGCCGTGGCTAACAGGTCGGTGGAACTCATCCCTCCAACCATACAGGGAAGCTGGGCTGATTCCGCGATAGCGGCTATCTTCATGGCGGGCCAGAAGCCGCCGCATTTGGACAGTTTGATATTCAGGTAATCCGCTGCGCCCAGTTCAGCTATCTTGAGAGCATCGGCGGGCGATCCCAGGCTTTCGTCAGCCATGATCGGCACGGGTGATCTATCACGCAGCTGGCTCATCCCTTTCAGGTCTTCCCCCGGCAGGGGTTGTTCTATGAACTGAACGTTCAGGGTGCTCGAAAGTTCAGCCATCTCGCCGGCCTCGATTCTCTTCCATCCCTGGTTTGCATCGATCCTTATCGACACCTCGCCCGGAATAGTGTTTCTTATTGCCAGGAGCCTTTCCCGGTCGAGTTCTACTTCTTCACAGAGTTTGACCTTGAGCGTTTTAAATCCTTCTTTAACGAGTTCGGTCGCCCGCTTCGCCATTTCATCCGGTTCAGCCAGGCTAACCGTGTAGTCCGTGCTGATTCTTTCCGAACGGGAACCACCAAATAATTGCCATAACGGTACCCCCCAGACCTTTCCGAGTAAATCGTGAACCGCGATATCAATTGCCGCCCTGGAGGCGGTATTCCCCGTGACGAGTTCACCCATAAGTGCGTGTATGCTCTCCCTGTTCCTCGGGTCTTGCTCAAGCAAATGGGGTATAATGGTATCTAAAACGGCTATTGCGCTGGCCGGGGTCTCGCCGGTTACCTGGGGACTTGTCGGTGCCTCCCCCCAGCCGGTCAGGTTGTTATCGGTTTCTATTTTTACCAGAACAGCTTCCAGCCTTTCAACGCGACGGAGGGACGTGGTAAAAGGTCTTTCCATGCCAATTTCCGGGTTGAACAGGGTAAATCTTTTTAACTCCAAAATGGACCTCCCGAAGTCATAGATTTCGTACTTCCTTTCCCGCCCTTCTGTCAAGGACGAAGACCGCGTTCGGGTGCAGCTGTAGTATCGATGCGGGCCACTCTTCCGTCACGGGACCGGTTAATGCCTTTCCAATAGATCGGCTCTTTTCCTCTCCGGTGGCCAGCAAAACGATCTGCTTCGCATTCATTATCGTCCTGATTCCCATTGTTATTGCCCGGTCGGGGGCGGAATCGGGATCGTCGAAATTTTCTTTTTTCGTTCTCTCTGTCAGCTCAACCAGACGAGTCCGGCTACCGAAGTCCGTTCCGGGTTCGTTGAACCCTATATGGCCGTTTTTTCCGATCCCCAGTGTTAACAAATCCATACCACCGGCGGCAGAAATTTTTTCTTCGTAACTTTTACAGTACCTCTCTATTTTGTCGCGTTGTACGGTGCCATCCGGCACAGTGACGTTCTTTTCCCGCGTGTTGACTTTTCCGAAGAGCCTTTTCTCCATATAGCGAGCAAAACTCATTCTGTTATCGGGAGATATGGGATAGTACTCGTCCAAGTTAAAGCTTTTAACCCGGGAAAAATCCAGCAGCCCCTGCTCGTAATAATTCACCAGAAGTTCGTAAGTTCCTTTCGGGGTATCTCCTGTAGGTAAACCGAGTACGGGATCCTTTCGGGTAAGTATTTCTCCTGCAATCGTTCTTGCCGCGGTTTCGGAAACCGCGTCGTAGTTATTTTTGATCTTTATCTCCACTTTCGAATACGACCTCCCCTCGAACTATCGTGTAGTTAATGTTGAACTCCTCGTCAAAGACCACGAGGTCGGCTCTGGTGCCTTTCTCCATGGAGCCGATCTCTCCATCAGCTTCCAGCGACCGGGCGGGGTTGATCGTAACCGTCTTTATTGCCCGCGTTAAATTGGCCCCGGTAAACTCGATGAAGTTTTCCAGCGCAGTTTCCATCGTTAACGTGCTGCCAGCAATTGTACCGTCCTCGAGCCTGGCCAGTCCAGCCTCCACGATAATCTCCTGGTCGCCCAGAACGTATTCTCCGTCAGCCATTCCCGCGGCTGCGATGGCATCCGTCACCAGGTAAAGGTGGTCAGGACCCTTTACTTTGTTGACCAACCTGACGGCAGCCGGGTGAAGGTGTAACCCGTCGGCAATAAGTCCAACTGACGCTTCCGAGTCCAGCGCCGCCCCCACGGTACCCGGGTTCCTGTGATGAAACCCCTTCATTCCGTTAAACAAGTGGGTGAAGGAGTCAACTCCCCTTTGCAGAAACCCACCAACGATATCGTAGCTCGCATTTGAGTGACCGATCGAGGGCGTTGCCCCGATTGACTCGATCCAATCAAGCAATTCCGCGGCACCATCTAGTTCCGGGGCAAATGTAAACAGGGAAAGCTCGGCCTCGTAGCCACCGACTATTTGCTCAAAGGTGTCATGGCACGGTTTTTTGAGGTGCTTTGGATTGTGCGTACCGCGTTTCTCGCGGGAGAGAAACGGACCCTCGACGTGAATCCCCACCAGGGCAGAAGCTTCGGCCCGCGACAAAGTACGGATGGCCCGATTCATGGACTCCGGCTCCTGGGTAATAACGGTGCCGAGGTAGGAAGTTGTGCCGTGTTCCAGCCAGAAGGCATCCGACCGCTGGACGTCCTCCGCTCCACAGGTCAAAAAATCCACCCCATTCCCCCCATTGACCTGGAGGTCTATAAATCCCGGAGACAGATAAGCGCCTTTCACATCTATTTTTCGAGCTTCGCCGTACAGTCCGGAAACCGAACCTACTTGCGTAATTTTTCCGTCGCTAATTCCTACATCAAGTTTCTCCATTCTTTCCTCCCGGGGAAACAGGACGCTGCAGTTTTCCAGGATCAACTCACTCATAAAATCTCCCCCAGGATTAAGTTGTGGGTCCGGGCTCTGAAATTCTCGATTGCCTCTTTTCCTCTGTTTCGCTCCGGGTGAACTCTGTTCGTGAGGATAATTATCCCGACGTCCCGGGCGGGGTCAAGCCAGATTGATCCACCGGTAAAGCCGGTATGGCCGAAGGCGGATGCCGAAAAAAAGTCCCCCGCGGAGGTGGCTTCCTTTCCTGCCAGTCTCCATCCCAGTCCACGGTTCTGGCTCAGTCCCTCCGTGAAGTTCCTTTTGAGTAAATTGATTGCTCCGGTGGCGAGCAATCCTTCCTTTCCGGGTCTCCCATCGTTTAAGAGGGTGGAAACGAAGTTGCCCAGATCTGAGGCCGTTGAAAACAAACCGGCGTGACCGCTAACTCCTCCAAGTGCAAGGCAGTTCTCGTCATGCACCCTGCCCCGAATTACCCCGTTCCGCAGGGGAGAATCCTCCGTCGGAGCGACCCGATTTCTTACTTCTCTTTTCGGTTTGAAACATGTATCCTTCATGTCCAGCGGAACAAATATCTCTTCCCGGGCAAACTCCGCCAGATTCCCCCCGATACTTCTTTCAATGGCGAGGCCGAGGAGGATGAAATTTAAATCGCTGTATATTACCTGTTCTCCCGGGGGAACGACGGGCTCCAGTATCGGCCATCTATCCGTAAATAATTTATCCAGCGCGTCTTCTCGGTTGTCGCTTCCGGAAAAAAGGTCCGCCCACGCGGTCAGACCGGAAGTATGTGTTAGTAGCTGACGCAGGGTGATCCCGGAATTATCAAATTCTTCCAGGTAACGCTCGACCGGATCGGATAGCTTCCATTTACCCTTCTCCATTAGCCGCAGTGCCAGTGTAGTAGTAACGACGACTTTTGTCAGAGAGGCAAGGTCGAATATCGTGTCCTGGCTCATTTCTTCTCTTCCGGGGACTTCAGCCCTGAGGCCGTAAGCGGAATGGTGGACTTTTTCCTGGCCCTTTTGTACAAGTATAACTGCTCCCGGAAACGTACCTCTATCAAGTTCTTCCCGGACGAGATCGTCGAGCTGCTCGAAGGAATGGTTTCTATTCATTGAAATCTCCCTCCCCGGGAGAAATTTTGCCAAGTGGTACGAACCTTTTTGCCCCAGTTGCGCCGGGAATATTAGAAGGTTTTCCCCTGCTGGTTTCGTAGGCCAAAATTGCGAAACCGACCGCCTCTTTTGCTTCCGGCGGAATTCCGAAATCTTCCGTAGTTACGACCTTCAGACCCGACCGCCGCCGCAGTTCCTCCATGAGGAAGTCGTTATTCGTGCCTCCTCCGGCCGCAATCATCTCGTCTATCCCGCCCAGGTATTTTTCGCAGCCGTATTTGACGGACTCAGCGGTAAAAGCGGTGACGGAAGCAAGGATATCGCCTGAGCTTAACCCAAGTTTCCGCCCCTTTTCTTCCACTTCTTCGGCATAAGACCTGCCAAAGTCTTTCCTGCCAGTGCTTTTTGGCGGAGTTTTCTTTACGTACGAATTGTCCATGAGCCAGGCCAGAAACTCTTCATCTACGTTACCTTTTGCGGCAATATTCCCCCCTTCGTCGAACTCCTTTTCGCCGTCGGTTATTTTCCTGACCAGCTGGTCGATAACCATGTTTCCGGGCCCGGTATCAAAGGCCAATACGTCTTCTTTCTCTCCTCCCGCCGGCAGGTAGGTCACGTTTGCTATTCCGCCCAAGTTGAGCGCTACCCTGTTCCGGGACTCCGACTGGAAAAGTTTATAGTCCACATAGGGGATAAGCGGCGCACCCTCCCCGCCGGCGGCGATATCCCGGGGACGGAAGTCGGCGATAGTTCTTATTCCCGTTCTCTCGGCTATGATGTCCGGTTCGCCGATCTGGAGAGTGTAGGTTGAGTTACCGTACCTCTTTCCTGACAGGTGACATACGGTTTGACCGTGTGACCCGATTAGTTTTACCTCTTTCCGGTTTCCGATAACGCTTTCGGCCGCCAGGGCAAACTGCTCGCCGACAGCGAAATTTACCTTGCAGAGCGTTTCCACGTCGCCCCCTTCCGTAAGCTCTAGCAGTTCCCTTTTTACCTTTTCTGGATAAGGTCTGGTTTCGTAATCCAGCAAGTCTACCGAGATCCCGTTATCTGATTCCGAGATAGCGGTCAATGCGGCCGTAATACCATCCATGGAGGTCCCCGACATCAGACCGATTATTTTCATTGCTCCTCCGCCGTTTCTTCCAGCGCTTTCCCCAGGTGACCGTCGTGCCTATCGAGCAAACGACGAGCTTCTGTAAGGGAAATCTCTAGCTCAAGTGTCAAAATAGTTGCTTTGACGTCGTAATCCGACTCCTTCAATCTGGCTTCTATCTCGCCATTCTCGGCACCCGTTACGGTACGGACGATCTTCCTCGCTCTCTTCTTCAGTTTCTCGTTCGAGGGAACGACGTCTACCATCAAGTTGTCAAAGACCTTGCCCAGACGGACCATTGAGGCCGTCGATAACATATTTAAAACCATTTTTTGTGCCGTACCGGCTTTCATTCGGGTGGAGCCCGCAATTATTTCCGGGCCCGTTTCGGCCACTATGGTGACGCCCGAGAGGTCATCGATCGGTGCCTCTTTGTTGTTAGTAATTGCAGCCGTCGCTGTTCCCGTTTCTCCTGCCGCCTCCAGAAAACCGAGAACGAACGGGGTCCTGCCGCTGGCCGATACACCGACGACGAAATCTGTTTCGGAAATATCTCTGTCTTCGACAAGGGCTCGGCCGGCCGCCACGTCGTCCTCTCTGCTTTCTCGCGCGGAAGTCAGGGCCTCTCTTCCGCCGGCAATTAAACCGTTCACCCTGTCTTCGGAAACGCCAAAAGTTGGGGGTATTTCCGATGCGTCCAGCACGCCTATACGCCCGCTCGTACCGGCTCCGACGTAGAAAATCATGCCGCCGTCCCGAAAGGAGCTGACGAATAAATCCACCGCTGCCTCGATTTCCGGCAGGACTTCCCGAACGGAGTCGGCAACGCTTCTGTCGGCTTCGTTAATTATCCTAAGAACTTCTCGTGTTTCCTTTCTGTGCAGATTTCTGGCCCTTTCATTTCTCCCTTCTGTTTTCATGGTTGATCATAACTCCGGAAAAATTTTCGTACTTTTATCTAACCAACACTCGAGAAAAACGAATAATGAACTAACGTTCTGAGAATTATCCATCATACCTTCATCCCGTCCGCGTCCCTTTGAATTTGGGGTCTATCGTCTCCCGTAACGCGTCGCCGAGCAGGTTGAACCCCAGGATTATAGTACTGATTCCCAGGCCGGGAACCAGAATGGGCCACGGGCTCAGCCGGAGGTAGTTCCGACCGTTGCTGATCATTACTCCCAGCGAAGGCGTCGGAGGCGTCGGGCCAAGACCGAGAAAACTCAGTGATGATTCGACTATTATCGCCGTTGCCAGGTTGATGGTAATCTGGACGAATATCGGTGCCGAGACGTTTGGCACCACGTGACGATAAATAATGGACAGACTCCCCTGGCCCGTGGCGTTGGCCGCTTCAATATAACTCTGTTCTTTTACGGCCAGAGTCGGACCCCGGGAAATTCTGGCAAAAATCGGTACGTAAACTATACCAATTGCCAGGATTGCCCCGAGCGTCCCCGATTTAACGATTGCAGCTATAGCTATGGCCAGAAGAAGTATCGGGATCGCGAAGAGGATGTCCATCCCCCGCATGATTAACGTATCGACGCCGCCACCGGAGTAAGCTGCTAGAATTCCGATGAAACTTCCGACCAGGGCGGAGAGCAGAACGGAACTGGCCGAGATCCTGAGAGTCGTTCTTATTCCGTAAAGTATCCGGGTCAGGAGATCGCGACCGAAGCGATCCGTGCCGAGCAGGTGTTGAAAAGAAGGACCCTTTAACTTGTCCAGGACATTCATTTCCGTCGGTTTGTATGGCGTAAGAAAGGGGGCAAACACTGCACCAATTACGACCAAAAGCAGCAGGATAAAGCCCACCAAACCCTTCTTGTTTTTAACCAGCGTTCTTCTGCCCGCCTGGAAGTATCTGCTGATGCCTGTCCGGTCTCCATTCATGAGTACCTTATCCTCGGATCAATATAAGCGTAAAGAATGTCCACAATTAAGTTAACGATCACAAAGGAGGTGGTAATAATTAATACCATCGACTGGAACACAGGGTAATCTCTCTGGAATATTGCCTGAACACCGAGTCTTCCGAGACCGGGTATGGAAAATACCTGTTCTATTATTACCGAACCCCCCAGCAAATAACCCATTCTGATACCGATCAACGTGACCAGGGGAATTAGTGCGTTTTTGAAGAGGTGCTTGAAGAGAACCCTCGTTTCCGACAGCCCCTTGGACCTCGCGGTCCGGATATAGTCTTCTTCGAGCGTTTCCAGGCTCGACGACCGGGCCATCCTGGTAAAAACCGCGGCGTTAGGAATGGCCAGAACAAGGGCGGGCAAAAATAGACTGTACAAGTTTGCCCCCGGGGCCTGCCATATGTGGGGAAAATTTACCAGCGGGAAAACGTCCAGGTAGACGCTGAAAAAAAGAATGGCGACAATACCGCTCCAGAACGCCGGTATCGACATCCCGGCAAGCATTATAAGCTGGACCAGCCATTCCAGGAACCGGGAATCCAGGGCGGCCGATAGAGTTCCAATGGGCACCGCGATAATAAGCGAGATCACCAGGGCATATATAGCCAGCTCAATTGTATAGGGAAACCTGTTAAGGATTAGCTTCGCGATCGGTTTCTCCGTTCGGAGCGAGACACCCAGATTTCCCTTCACTACACCCGTTATCCAGTTGAAATACTGTATCGCCAGTGGTTCGTCCAGCCCGAGCTGGCGTCGGGCGCTTTCCAGCTTTTCCGGGTCCGCCGCCTCGGTCCCCAGCATAATTGAGGCGGGATCACCCGGCATGCTGTGCCCTATGATAAAAACTATTATCGAAGCTACCAGGAGGATGGGCACCAGGAAGAGAACTCTTCTGAGAATATAGGAAATCATGGTCGGCTGGTGGTCTCGGAAAATTGGTGGCCGGGTTCAGCCGGCCACCATCGTAAAGCTAAAGTGTAATCTAGTTAAGCCACGTTCGCCTCAACAGGACCATACTTCTGTCCGAAAGTTGAGCAAAGTCCATGACGTTTTCTCTGACTATCGTGTGAAGATCCGCGTAAGCGACGAAAAGAATGGGCATCTCTTCTACCAATCTCTTCTGGATTCTGTCGTAAATTTCTTTCCGTTCTTCCAGGTCAGTTGTTACGCGACCCTTTTCCAGCAGATCGTCCATTACTGGGTCGGAATAGTTGAATACGTTGGTCGAACCATCCGAGTGGAAAGTCCTGTAATAGTACCCGTCCGGGTCAAACGAACCGCCGTTTAACGAGGCAAACGAGTCGAAGTCGCTATTCCGCCAGGCATCAAGGAATGTTCCCCACTCGACGGTGTTTAGCTCCATGTTTATTCCGGCCGGTTTGAGCTGCTGCTGCAGCACCTGAGCTATCTGTAGTGCCGTCTGAAGCGTCGGAGAAACAGTTACCGAGAACTGTATTCCGTCTTCGTATCCTGCTTCTTGTAAAAGTTCTCTCGCCTTTTCGTAATCCTGTTCATAAGTTTTAAGTTCCGAAGGTTTCAAGTACCACTCGCTAAGAGCCGGAGGGAGAGGGGTTCCGACTGTGGCCAGTCCGTCGTAAACTGCCTGAATGATCTCTTCTCTGTTAGTTGCGTAGGAAATTGCCCGTCTTACCCGTGAGTCGTCCAGGGGCTCTCGCTCAAGATTAAACCCAATTAGACTGTAAGCCAGTTCCTGAGTGGAAATAACTTTGAGTTTTTTACTCTTCTGTAATACTTTAACCGAGGTTGATTCTGCTGACGGTATCATGTGGATATCGCCGCCCTGTAAGGCTGCCCGTCGGGTTGCCGGTTCGGGGATTATCTTGTAGGAAACTTTGTCCAGGTAGGGTAAGCCTTCCATCCAGTAATCCTGGTTTCGCTCGAGAACGACCTGTTCTCCCGGCACCCAGTTCGACAGGGTAAAAGGCCCGGTACCAGCGACCTTCTTTTTGAGGTTTTCGCCGCCCTCTGCAACCGATTTCGGAACGATAGCTCTTCCCGGACCGGAGACCTTATTTAAAAAGGGAGCAAACTTGCTTGAAAGGGTAATTTTTATTTCGTATTTGTCGGTAACTTCCATATTTTCGATTTTTTGTAACCGGCTAGCCTGAGGCGAACCGAGTTCGGGGTCCAGTATCCTGTTGTAGCTTGCTTTCACGTCTTCGGCGGTAAGTTCTGTGCCGTCGTGAAACCTTACTCCTTTGCGAATATGAAAAGTGTACGTCTTGCCGTCCTCGGATATTTCCCAATCGGAAGCCAGGGCCGGTTCAAGGGCTCCGCCTTCGTCGTGGCGTAAAAGACCTTCGTACATTACTTCTATGACCCGGAAGCTGCTAAAACTAGTCGCCAGATGAGGATCAAGGTTGCCGATCTCCTGTCTTAACCCAACCAGGAGCTCGCCGCCACGATCCGGAGCCGTGTCAGCAGCTGTTACCAGGGCAAGAGAACCCAGTAAGAAAACTGTAACGACCAGGGTGGCCAGTAAACGGTTTTTCATATTTCCCTCCTTAATAGAGTTGTTTAATTGAACGGGACAACTGATATAGTGGTACATTCCACTTAACATGTATTCTAAATGAACTGCAAGTACTATGCAACAGAGTCGGGCTGGCTGACAGTCCTGGCGAGCGTAATTGCGAAGATCCGCCGGGAGATCGAGCCGGCAGTGTTTGGCCCTCAGGCCCGCAATTCCACAAATAACTTGTACCTGTCTCCCCGGTAAGTCGAGCGAGCGTACTCTATCGGGGTTTCCCCGTCTCCGGTAAACGTGGTCCTCTCGGTCATCAGCATAGGTGTACCTTCATTTACGTCCAGGTTTTCCGCCTCGAATTCGTCCGCAAGCGTCGCCTCGACGGATTGTTCTGCCCGGGAGAGAGTGATGTGGAAATCCTCTCGCAGTGTAGAATACAGTGATCTATTTTCAAAATCGTAGTCCTCGATTCCCTCGCATAAAGCATGCCTGATATGCGTGGTCTCTATCGCAAGTGGCTCCTCTTCCGCCAGCCGAACCCGTTGCAGAACGAAGATCTTTTCGCCGTCTTTGGCTTCGAGCTTTTCTGCGAAATCACCTTCTCCTTCAATGACCTTGTGTTCAAGGACTCTTGCTCCCGGATTCATTCTCCGCTTTTCCATATCCCTGGTGAAACCGGTCAGCTCGAGCAGCGCCTGCCGTAGTTTCGGTTCAGCTACAAAAGATCCTTTACCCTGTTCCCTGTAAGCATAACCTTCGGACTCCAGTTCGGTTAGAGCCCTTCGGGCTGTCATTCTGGATATTCCGTACGCTTCTTCTAGTTCCCTTTCCGAGGGCAGGCGCTGGTGTGGTTCAAGCTTGCCCCCCTCTATCCTCTCTTTAAAAAGTTCTTTTATCTGATAGTAAATGGGAACGGGGCTATCTTTGTCTATCTCGGATGCTTTCATGTTACTCCCTGGTTGTATCCGGGCTTCACCGGAAAATGTTCTCGCTCGTTTTTATGACGTAACATACTATAACGCAAACGAGATCAATTTTCTAAACTCCTCGATAACACTAGTTGTCATGATGACTAAACATAATTCAATCGGAGGATAAAGGGTCGAACTTCTTGCAAAAGCGGGTAAGGGGTCGGAATGAAACCACCCTTTATTAATTGAGGAAACTGACCGATAATTTATAAAAATTATAAATCCCGTGATCTATCTAATTGAAAATAGGTAATTTATTCAGGAGTAAAGAAGAAATCGACCTCACCTCCGGCAGTCTGGTAAAACCTCTGTTTTACCTATCGTTGCCCGTGATTATAACTAACCTGCTAAGGACCGCTTACAGCCTGGTGGATACTTTCTGGGTTGGCAGGTTGAGCAAGGAAGCACTGGCAGCAATTACGTTTTCTTATCCGATCGTTTTCCTCTTTATCGCCCTGGGCATGGGGGTTGCTGTTGCCGGAAGCGTGCTTGTCGCGCAGTACGAAGGTGCGGGAGACAGGGATGACGTCGAGTACGCCGCCTCCCAAACCCTGCTGTTCAGCATTATTGTAGCTGTTCTGCTGGGAGTCGGAGGATTCTTCCTCGTCGGGCCGGTATTGAGGCTCCTCGGCGCCTCGGCCGCAGTAATACCTCTGGCCACGAGTTACCTTCAGATTGTTACGCTCGGCTTGTTTGCCCTGTTCGGGTTTTCCGTATTCATCGCTTTGATGAGAGGCTTCGGTGAGACGGTAACGCCGATGCTCGTCATGCTCGTTTCGGTGGTCTTAAATATTTTTATCGACCCATTTCTGATTTTTGGCTGGCTCTGGTTTCCGAAACTGGGAATACAGGGTGCAGCAATTGCGACCGTATTCTGTCGGGGGCTGGGGCTCGTAGTCGGACTGTGGATTCTATTTACGGGCAGGAAGGGGCTGAAGATTCGCCTTTCGTACATGAAGCCCAATTTTTACTTCTTTCAGAAGATATTTAGACTCGGCGTTCCCGCTTCCATCGAAGGAACCGGCAGAGCGCTTTCCGTAAATGCGCTTCTATCAGTTGTCGGTGGGTTTTCGACGAGCGTCGTTGCCGGATACGGGATAGGAATAAGGGTTTTTTCGACCGTATTTTTGCCCGCTCTTGCCGTGTCTCGGAGCGTGGAAACTATGACCGGGCAGAATATCGGTGCCGAAAAATTCGATCGGGCCGAGAAATCAAACTACTTTGCAGCCATCTTTATGTTTGGCGCCATGACCCTCCTCGGGGTGGGGGTGTTTTTTCTCTCCCCTCGTATAGTATCGGTTTTTACACCGAATGAAGAGGTAATAAGCGTTGGCGCCGAATTCCTGCGGTTTATTGCTCTAACCTTCGGTTTCGTCGGTTCGGCAAGGGTCTTCTCCGGGGGGTTTCGCGGAGCAGGTCAGACTATGGTCGCGGCCGCAATTGCCGTCCTTACTCTGGGGGTAATTCGCTACCCGTTGGCCCTGTTCTTCTCCAGTCAGGTCGGCAGAACCGGTATATGGTGGTCTTTTGTAGTGTCGAACGTCTCCGGAATATTTATAGCTTATTTCTGGTTCCGC
>CAZENJ010000005.1:30433-35465 GCA_964513485.1 uncultured Thermotogae bacterium
TGGTTCCGCAGGGGCGGCTGGAAAAGAAAAGTTATCAGGGAGGAGTCCCGAAAGGGAGAGGTAGCCGAGGAATTGTCGACGATCGAAGAAACCATATCCGAATAGCCGATTGATACCGGATCGAGTGAGTAGATTGCGGGGAGAGTTTTTACAAAAAATGCGAGTCGCGTCGCAGGATCAGTTTAATTATGTGATTCGAAGGTTTTCGTCATAACTCCCGCGAGCAAACCCCCAACCGCGTCGTCGAGAAAGGGGGGTAATTCGGAAAGAATCTCCGGTTTCTTTCTGTCGTAGCGAATGAAATTGAACAGGGCGTTTTTGCCACCTATGTATTCCGCTATTTCAATTCCAATTAACTCGTCCGCCACCAGGCGACCCGGATCCCCCTTGAGTTTCAGGCGCTTCTTTTCCGATTCAAGGTAAAAGCTCGAAGCTAATAGAAAGTGGACATTGGGGTCGCACGAGTAAGTCCGTAAAGTATCGAGAAATTCCTCTTCGAGTTCCCCTTCGCCTTCTGGTTCTCCGGCCAGGAGCGAAAAGGCAGTCTCAACTAGTCTTTCTCGTGATATGCCTCTCTCTGCCAGGCGGTCCAGGATGTTTCTGTCCGTCGAATAACCGTTGTTCTTTTCCAGTGAAGCCAGAACACCTTTTTTTACGAGTTCATAAACCCGGTGACCCGTTTCCGTTGCAGTGCCGGTAAAATTTACTTCCGGTCCGGGTGCAGATGGGCTACGGGGTTTTGCTATGGCAATGGCGTCCGTCGGGGTACCCGTAATTTCCTTTCCGTTTTTGATAATTTCCATTTCCCGCAGCGCGGCAACTTTGGCTTCGGTGGCTACGATGAATAGGTTGGCCATTCCCGCGGTAGTCAGATTTAGTTCGGTAAAAACGATTACGTTTATTGTGTTGTGATAGCGCGGGTCAACCGCGTCGCCGACGCCGGCAGTAACCATTACTTTTAGCGAGTTCCCTTCCCAGTCCTCGCCCCCGACGAATCCGGTAGTCACGTCAACGGCAGTGAGAAAGCCCACAAGACCTTCGAGGCCTTCACCCTTCGACGAAAACTTTTCCCGAAAATAGTCCCGAACCGGTCCTTTTTCTCCCGGATCAGTTTTTTGGTTGATAATCCGTCTTGCTTCAGTGAGCCCCCCGTTTAACGGGGCTGAACTGAGGACGGTGAAATCACCGACAAATTCGATGTAGTTTTCATTTCTGTTTACTTGCAAAATCCACACCTCGTGCGATTTAAATTATAGACCGAAACATGTCAATAGATACTGCTTCCTTCCGGGGATAAAAATTAGGGAACCTCCGGAATTTCCAAATCGTTCCGGTTTTGAAAATTATAATTCCACCGGAACGACACGTATAAAAAATTCATCAGGACTGGTGCTCGAATGCTTTCTTCACCCGGCTCAACCCCGATGGGTGATCGTAAAACAGCAATTCAACCGGCTTCGGTGGTGCAGGGTTGCCGAGATTTTGTTGTGAAAGCTTAACCAGGGCCTGTCCGAGAGCTTCCGGCCTGTCTATAAGGTCGAGGCTGAAATCATCCGCCGCCCTCTCCCGGACGCGCGATATCCAGTTTTTCAGCGGAGAGAGAATGAAAAGCAATAGTTCCATCAGGCCGAGCACCAGGGGTAAAGCGGAAACGTTCCGCCCCAGGCCGAAAAACGAGAGAACCGGATCGAAAAAAGTGGCGATGAGAAATAGTCCTATCAGGCTGAGCAGCGACTGTACCAGCAACGTAACCCATAGGTCATTGTTTTTGTGGTGCCCCATTTCGTGAGCTATAACTGCCTCGATCTCCTCCGGAGTATATTGCTCGAGCATCGTGTCGGAAAGGATGATCCTCCGACTCGAACCTATCCCGGTTAACGCGCCTATTGCTTTTTTTGTCTTGGCGCTGGCCCGCATATTGAAGGCCCCCAGGACATCTATGCCGGCCTCCCTGGCCAGGCCTTCGAGCGTTTCCTTTAATTCCTGATCTTCCAGAGGTTCGAAATCGTAAAATAGAGGCATTAGTATAGTCGGAGAAATGAATCCGAGAAATACCGATATAACCGTAAAACCTACCCAGGTCCAGAGCCACCAGAGGTCCGTTACTGACATTGCCCAGAAGAGGAGAGAAAAACCCGCGAGAGCGAGGACGGCACTCAGTAAGAGGCTCTTGAGCTGATCCTTTATCCAGTCATCCGGGGCCTGATTGGACAGGTCGTATCTGTGTTCCAGTCGGAAGCCCGCCCAGTCAGAGGGTAATTCGAGCAGGAAAAACCCCAGAGAGAAGATCAATATGTATAAAGTTCTGACCCCCCAGGTATTTGTAACCAGGTCCTTCAGGCTACCGTAAAGTGGCTTCGCTCCGAAGAAAATAAAAAGCACCAACGCTGAAAGCGAAGCGAGCGAGGCAATTACGTCGATAACGAGGCCGTCCCTCTCGTAATCCTTCGCCTTTTCGTAGGCAGCGAGATCGAACCCGTACTCTTTAAGCTCTTCCGACTTATCCATCAACTACCCCTTAATAATGGTTGAGCGTTTAGAAATGGTAACCACCGATATATTTTGCCCCTGAAAGGTCGGGGGTGACGAGAAGTATTTTGAAGTCGTTGCCGTCAAAGCTAGCGGGACCGCTTGCTACTTTCGGCTGATGTTTATGTACCGTTTCTTGCTGGAAAACCGATAAAGATAGTAAAGCCCGACAAGAAGAACCAACCACAACAGCGGATTCCAGAAGATCAGTCCCAGAATTACCAGCAGAATTAAAAAAGGTCCCGCGAAAAGAAATTCGACGATACTTAATACTATTCCGAGCAACAGACCCACTACGCCAAATACTATCCCGATAATTGCGGCGATAAAATGAAATATTGAACCAACTAGGACGCTCATAATTGGTGAATCAAGCTCTCCCTGAAAAAAATTAAGCTTCGCCGGGGAAAGTGCCCGTGGAATGGCGAAAAACTTACTATGTTTGCCTCCTGCGGCATTTCCGCTGGCTCAGTCCACCTCATATTTTGACTTTCTCGCCTGGTTCCGCCCCTTCCTCGACCTCAATTGTATCCGAATATTCCGCTTTATCAATTAAACAATCCCTGCCGATTACCAGTTTCTCCCCCCGGACTATTTCCGCCTCCACTCCCTCCAGTTCGATTTCATCCCCTTCGATTATTCGGGACTGGAGAGATCCCTTTCCGATATCGTTGATGTACGAGCTGACTTTGCGTCCGACGTTGCTTACTCCCGAAGATATCCTTTCTTCGTCGAGCTCGAGTTCGAAGCCTAACCTATCACCCAGCCCCTGCAGACCGCGTTCCAGATTCTGAATGCCCTGTTTCACTTTTTCCTCGTTCGGTTCCAGCGAGACGGCTTTTTTCGTTATCGAGATCCTTTCACCTCCGATCTCGCGGGCGAAATTCTTACTGCCCAGCCAGATCTCTATTTCGTCAGCCGTAAGCAACCCCTCGATCGAAAAACCTCCCCGGGAAGCGAACCTCTCTCCTTCCACGTCGCCAGCAATACTGGAAGAGCCGGCGAGGTAAATGTCGTTCGAGCGAAGGTCCTGGCCGAGGTCCAGAGAACCGTAGGATTTTATACTGCTCGATTCAACCGTCTTTTCTACCTGGAGGCTTCCCCGACTCACTATTTTACCTGCACTCAGGCAACCGGCTAGGCCGGCGGATCCAGTCACGGTTAGGTCTTCGCACTTCACGTCCCCTTTGAACTTTGCCGAACCGGAAACTGTTATCTCTTCCGCGTTGACCCGACCGGTAACGGTGCCCGAACCGGTTACGATAAGCTTTTCGAAGTTACCACCGGAAATTCTGCCGGAGCCGGATATATGTACTCGATCATTTTTTTCTCCTTGTGCCACTTTATCTCTCACCTCTCGAAATCCTCGTCAGAATAATTTATCGAGTTGCTATCGATTTTCTCTTCCGAACTCTGGAAGTAACTGTAGGACCGGTAAGCAATATACGCCAGCAGAACAACTCCGACGAATCGGTAAGCAGACGCAAAAACAAACTTCAAAAGCCCGATCAGCACGGCCCCCAGACCCTTTAGTACCCAGATAAATAGTCCGAAAATAGCACTGACTACCGTTCCAAGTAAAAGTAAAGCCCCAAGCAGAATAAGACCCAGGAAGACCCAGGTTTTCCAGTCCCCCTCAAGCTTTAGACGCATCTAGATCGACCTCGTCAATGGAACTTTTTTCTCTCAGTTTCAACTTTACGTCACTGATGATTTCAGAAAGGTTGAGCGTTTCCTCGATTTCGATCGTCCTGTCGAAGTAAAACTCACCATTTGCCACGAGGCAAAAACCTCCGTCTTCCCGCGGCGGCCGTTCCGTCTTCCGGGCTAAGTCCTCCCGCTTTTTTGCCAGGATAAGTTTTCCTTCGACCCGTGAGGCTCCGTGGTCTAACTCCGAGAGAGTTTTGATAGCGAGATAAATCATATCGGAGTCGATTCCCGATGCCTTCAATCTATGAAATACGGTCAGGTTCAGTAGGTCTTCAAAGGAATAAAAACCGCCGACCGCGACGACGGCTTCGTATGCCCGAATTAATTGTCTGTCGATCCAGGTCAACCGGAGCAGATCCCCCCTATCGTATTTTTTCTCAACCAGTTCGGGAGAAAGCAGCTCCGCTATCTCTTGCAGAGAATTATCCTCCTTTAGCTCCTTTATTTTTTCAATTCTGGGCAGTATTTTTTTCTCGGGCAGGAAACTCTCCTGGCCAGTCCGGGTTGACTCGTGCAACAGCCACTTTTCCGGAATCAGGCCTTTTCGCTTCCAGCGATAAAACTGTCCGTATGATATACCGGTTTTGCGCAGTAGTTCCTTCTTTGAAATCTTTGCTTGGTTCATATCTAATCTCAGTATAACGTAACACTGTTACGAATTCAATTTATCGGGCATCCAAATTCAACGATTCTTTCTGTGTATTGAAAATAATATTTGGACCAGGGACCAATTTTGCCAGCAAGAGTTGGTCCAGCACCCAGTTTAATATCGATGGTCAAACCGGGAAGTACA
>CAZENJ010000006.1:0-10249 GCA_964513485.1 uncultured Thermotogae bacterium
GGCTTTGCATGTAAAGTTACCGTAGTTATCAATTATCCTGCTTCGGAAAGTGGCAAGTTCGCAGGTTTTCGTTGCCGGACCCTGGCCGAAAGGAGTCCTGCCCATGAAAAAAGGCCCGTAGAAATTATAAAATTAGTGGTAGAAGCACAAATTAACCATTGTCTGACGGGAAAATTAACGGGGTTGAAAATCCCCCTGCCCCTCAACAAAATTAACGGTCAAAATTATTCCGAGGGGGAACCATGAAGAACGAAGTGCCAGTTAGGTTATTGGATATCAGCAAAAAGTTTGGCGATACGCTTGCGGTGGATTCGGCCAATTTTTCCATCCGCAAGGGCGAGTTCTTTGGCCTTCTCGGGCCCAATGGTGCGGGAAAGACCACGCTGATAAAGATGTTGATCGGCCTGGCCAACCCCACTGAAGGTACGGCGGAAGTTTTCGGATACGATATAAATCACGACTATCGCCGGGTTCATAGCTACATCGGTTTCGCCCCGGCGGAAGCCAACCTGGACCTGGAGTTCAGCATCTTCGATAATCTGAAATTCCACGCGGGTTACAACGGGGCCTCTCCGGGCGAGCAGGCCGAAAGAGCGGAACAGCAGCTGAAGAAATTCGATCTCTGGGAGAAAAGAGATAACGAGCCTCACGAGCTGTCGACCGGCATGCGGAAAAAGTTACTTTTTGCCCGGGCCATGATTATCGAACCCAGGATAGTAATTCTGGACGAACCGACTGCGGGACTGGACCTGGAGACCAAGGAAGCCGTACAGACAAACATAAAGAAAATCACCGAAGAAGGCGTGACAATCCTGTTTACGACTCATCAGATAGACGAGGCGGAGCGACTCTGTGATAGGGTGGCCATAATGAATGAGGGGCGGGTGATAGAGATCGGCCCTCCGGCGGAACTATTGAAGAGCGGTCAGGGCGACCTGGTTCGGATTAAACTGGCGGAAGAGATCGACTCCCTGCCGGAAGAGTTAAAACGGAACGGCTATCGCATCAGCTACGATCGGAAAAAGGGAGAAGTTCGGGCGAAGACCTCGGACGGGGCCGAAGCCGCGGCGGTGATCATGGAGGTTCTGCACGGAAAGGAGATAACTACCGTGGCCGTTCAGGTAGAGAAGGCCAGCCTGGAGGACCTATTTCTCCAGCTTACCTCAAAGGATACCGGGCAAAACCAGAACTGAAAGTGTACACGGAGGATAAAATATGTTCCTGACTTTACTCAAACGGGAGGTTTTTCGCTACGTAAAAAACCCGTCTGTCACGATCGGGACTCCAATTTTGAGCCAGATTCTATACATCATAGTCTTTGGGCTGGTTCTGGGGCCCCGGATCGGCTCGGTGGCGAATCACTCCTATATATCGTTCATGCTACCCGGACTGGTCATGATGGCCCTGGTTACCAACTCGTTTATGAATCCTGGCTGGAGCCTTTACATGGCCAGGCATTTCGACTGGATAGATCCGATTCTCTCCAGTCCGATGAGTTCGACGCAGATCGTCTCCGCTTACATTCTTGCCGGGGTCCTTCGGGGGCTGCTTGTCGGCGCCGTCCTGCTTCTGGTGGCATTGATTATGCCGGGTGTCGTTGCGGTGACCCACCTGCCGTTCGTCCTCATCTATCTCCTCGTGGTTGCTTTTCTCGGCTCGAGCCTGGGTACGATAGTCGGATTATGGGCGGACAATTTCGACCATATAGTCCTGGCTCAGACCTTTGCCCTGTTCCCGCTGGTTTTCCTCGGTGGCGTCTTCTACTCCCTGGAAATGATCGAGGATATCTACGTGCTTGGAATACTGGTCAGGCTTAACCCGGTTACTCACATGATAAATGGATTGCGGTACGGTATGATCGGGGTCTCCGAACTGAATATTCCGATAGGTTTGACGGCCCTCGTCGTGCTTGCCTCCGGGCTCTTTCTCTTCAGCGTCCGGTTGTTCCGCCGCGGTTACAATCTCAGAGTTTAAAGGTAAGGCGCCTTATTGGGATCAGTCGAAAAGATGACAGGCAACTTTCGTCCCGCCGCCGATGCCACTGATTTCGGGAACTCTTTCCTCGCAGACCTCGCCGATCTTCTTCGGACAGCGCGGGTGGAAGACACAGCCGGAAGGGGGGTCTATCGGGCTGGGAATTTCGCCGTGTAGTACCTCCCGCGGCTCCGACCGGGGGTCGGGCTTCGGGATTGCCGCCAGCAGCGACTGGCTGTAGGGGTGTTTTGGCTCGTCGAATAGCTTGAAGCTGTCGGTTACTTCCATGATTTTGCCGAGGTACATGACTGCAATCCTGTCGCTGACGTGCTTTACGACGCTCAGGTCGTGAGCAATAAAGAGGTAGGTTAGGTCGAAATCCTTCTGCAACCTCATTAGCAGGTTAAGGATCTGCGCCTGGATGCTGACGTCGAGGGCGGTTACCGGTTCGTCGCAGATTATGAATTCCGGGTTTACCGCCAGGGCCCGCGCGACGCCGACCCTCTGTCTCTGGCCGCCGGACATCTCGTGCGGGTAACGGTTGAGGAATCTCTGAGACAGGCCCGCAGCCTCCATGACTTCGACGAGCTGGTCTTCCAGCTCGCTATTCGGGACGATATCGTGAATCTTTAGCGGTTCGGCCACTATCTGCCCGGCCGTCTTTCTTCTGTTCAGGGAGGAACTGGGGTCCTGAAAGATCATCTGGATATCCTTTCTCAGTTCCTTTAATTCCTTCCCCCTTTTTTCGGTAATATCCTCGCCCCGGTAAAGAATCTCTCCTTCTGTGGGCTCGGTGAGCCTGGCTATTACCCGACCTATAGTCGTCTTGCCCGAACCTGATTCGCCGACCAGCCCGAGCGTCTTACCTTCCGGGATGTTAAGCCGTACTCCATCCACGGCTTTGACCTGGCGCCTGTCGAACATCTGGGTGAACCAGTCGCCGGAGGCCGGGAAATATTTTTTCAGGTCAGTAATCTGTAATAGCTTTCCGTTCGAATTTTTTTCTGTGGTTTTTTCTTCAGTCAATTTCGCTCACCCTTATGCAGGCGGCATACCTGTCCGGTTTTTTCTCTTCCAGGGGCGGGTTCGCGGCGGTGCAGGCGTCCCTGGCGTACTCGCAGCGAGGACTAAAATTGCAGCCTTCCGGCAGACTGATTAGATCGGGCACTTCTCCCGGTATTGAGGGGAGCTCCGCCTTGCTCCTGCTGTCCAGATCCGGGATTGAGTTGAGTAAGCCAATGGTATAGGGATGCAGGGGTTCGTCGTATAGTGCCATTATCTCCGCCTTTTCGACAATGTTGCCGGCATACATGATCGCGACCCGGTCACAGGAATTCGCCACGACGGCCAGGTCGTGCGTGATCAATATCGTCCCCATGCCGACGTCTGCTTTTAAGTCCTCGACCAGCTCAAAAATCTGGGCCTCAATAGTTACGTCCAGGGCCGTGGTCGGTTCATCCAGAATCAATATCGACGGGTTACAGGAGATGGCCATGGCGATAAGGGCCCTCTGCCTCATTCCGCCACTGAACTCGTGCGGGTAGTTCGTTGCTCTCTTTTCCGGCTCGGGTATGCCGACCTTGTCGAGAATTTCGACCGCCCGCTCTTTTCTTTTCCTCCCGGGCAGATTCGTATGGTATTTCATTACGCGCGATATCTGCCCGCCTATCGTATAAGTCGGGTTGAGCGAGCTGAGTGAATCCTGAAATACCATGCCGATTTCGTTCCCCCTCAGGTCCCGCATTTCCCGGTTAGATTTTTCCAGCAGGTCCTCTCCCCGGTAAAGGATGCTGCCCTGCTCGATCCTTCCCGGGTTCTCGATCAACCTCATTATGGAGAGGACGGTTACAGTTTTGCCGGAGCCGGATTCTCCCACGATGCCCATGGTTTCTGCTTCTTGAAGCTTGAACGAGTTATCGTCCACTGCGTTGACCACGCCGTCTTCGGTGTAAAACCGCGTTGTCAGATTTTCTACCTGGAGTAATTCAGAGTTCATATTTAGCGCCTTGTCTGTCTCGCCTGTCTTGGATCGAGCGAATCACGAAGACCGTCTCCCAGAAGATTGAAGCCAAGGATCGCGAAAGATATCAGCAACCCCGGAACGAGAGCGTACCACCAGGCCCCCAGGAACAGGTATCCTCTGGCCTCGTTCAGCATAATACCGAGGCTGGGTCGTGGTGGCTGGAGCCCGAGTCCGAGAAAACTAAGAGAAGCCGAGGTCAAAATCGTAGTAGCCATCATTAGCGAAGCCTGAACCATGATCGGCGGCAGAGTGTTGAGAAATATCTCTTTGACTATGATCCGGGAATTGGAGGCTCCGGATACCTTGGCCGCGCTCACGTAATCCTCCCCCATTTCCTGGAGAACGACTCCCCGCATGACCCGGGCAAAACGGGGAGAATAGGTAATTGCAATGACCAGCATTATTTTGAACAGGTTGCTTATCGTTATCGGCCCCAGCTGCATCTTTCCGATGCCAAAGGCACCTATCAGGGCTACTGCAAGGACGAGAGTCGGAAACGAGAGCATCACGTCGACGATCCGCATTATCAACTCGTCGATCCAGGTCCCCTCGTTATATCCGGCCACAGCCCCCATAATCACCCCCAGAGTAAATGAAAAAGCTATAGCTCCTACGGCAAGCTGAAGCATAGTTCGGCAACCGAATATTGCCCGGGAGAGGATGTCGCGCCCGAACTTGTCCGTGCCAAGCAGGAACAATCGCCCTTCTTCCCCCCGGGATAACGGAGCCAGAGGGTGATGGGCTCCCGGCTTGGAATTGAACTGGTTCAGCGGGCTGTAAGGGGCCATCAACGGGGCAAATATTGCTACCAGTGAAAAAATAATTATGATAACTCCGCCGGCAAACGATAGTTTGTTGCTTTTGAAGTTCTTCCAGAATTCCTCTAAAAGTGTCCTGTGTTTGCCCAGGCCGAGTTCCGCCGCAGTTTTCTCGCTTTTTTCTTCGGTCATATCTCTGGCTCCACCCTACCTTTCGGAACTTCCGTACCTGATTCTTGGGTCGAGGAAAGCATAGGAAATATCTACTCCGAGGTTTATCAGGATTCTTATGATAACTATCGTCAAAACGACTCCCTGAATAACGGGGAAATCCCGGCGGAAGACCCCCGTGATCACCAGTCGACCGACGCCCGGCAGACGAAAGATCGTCTCGGTAACTATCGATCCTCCGAGGAGGTAGCCGGCAGAATTGCCCACTACAGTGATTACGGGAATCAGGGCGTTTTTTATTACGTCCTTTCTCAAGATGCTACCGAACTTTACCCCCATGGCCTTGGCGGTTCTCACGTAGTCCTGGTTCATCACGTCCAGAGTTGCCGAACGCATCATCCGCATCACTATCGCCGAGAAAGCAGTTCCCAGGGCTATGGCAGGGAGTATCATTCTGAGCAAGTTCCCGGCCGGGCTGACAGTAAAGGGGACATAGCCCCCCGAGCCCCAGGGTCGGAGCCAGATAACGCCGAAAACGATGATTAAAAGCATGCCGAGAAAGAAATTTGGAATGGAGACGCCGATCAGCGCTCCGATCCTCGCCAGGTGGTCCAGCGGTTTGTTCTGACGCAGGGCGGAGATAATACCCCCGGGAATGGCAATAATCAACGCCACGATTACCGACATAATCGCCAGCTCAAGCGTGACCTTATACCGCTGCAGCAGCAGGCTTCCCACCCTGGCTCCCCGATGAACGGTCACGGAAATACCGAGGTCCCCCTTTAGCACGTTTCCAATCCAGCTCAAATACTGCTGGTGAATTGGTTTATCGAGACCGAACTGCTCCCTGAGATTCTCCACCAGTGCCGGATCCTGCATCGGCCCGAGCAATACCCTGACGGGACCGCCCGGAGCTATGTGGACGAGGGAAAAAATCAATACGCTGGCCAGAAACAGGGTCGGAATGGCCAGAAGCAGCCTTTTTAAAATATATATGCCCATAGAATTTCCTTGAAGAAATAGAAGAGGCGGGACAGCTTTCCCCGCCCCGCCTCTGGATTATTTGGCTTCATTTTTAGTGGCCCGTAAACTCAGTCACGTAGGCCAGGTTTATGTTACCCATCGGTGTCAGGCCTTTTTCGTAGCCCTTAACCGTGCTCCTCCAGGCGTATATGTTGTGGAGGTACATCATGTCCAGCTGGATGACCTTGTCGGTTACCATTTCTTCCATTTCCCAGATCATTTCCTTCCGTTTTTCCGTATCGGGCTCGACCACGGCTTTGTCGTAGAGCTCCTGGAATTCCTTATGACCAGGAACCGTGGGGTGATAGTGGTCCGGAAGGTCCGGCGCTTCGTGGTGCCAGTGGTTGTGGTTGTGTGCGTTTCTGTAATAACCCGACCAGAGCCAGGAAGAGGGGGTAAAGTCGTTCAGACCCCAATCTTCGACGGCCAGCTCCCAGTCGAAGGTTTCGTAGAGTTTGTCGAAGAGCGTCGCTTTGTCCACGGGGATGACTTCGGCCTTTACGCCGAACTGTCTCAGCTGCTCCTGGATTATCGTCGCGACGTCGACGAACCACTGCGCCTTTGTCGCCATAATTCTGAACGATTTGTCCTTGTCCCACCCGGCTTTTTCCAGGTACTCCCGGGCTAGCTCGGGATTATAAGGCCTGTCCGCGTTCCTGAGTTTGGGCGAAGTCCATTCGCTATTTGGATACCATGGCCCGAACTGAACTTCGGCCATACCGTAAAAGATCTCTTCTTTTAGTTCCTCTCTGTCTACAGCGTGGTAGAGGAACTTTCTCATGTTGAGAGCGCGCTCAACTGCCTCGTCGTCGCCAACCTGCTCCTTCGAAATACCAAATGGAGGTGCGCCAAGGTTTATGTAAACGACTTCCGTCAGCGTCCCCATCATCTTTTCCGTCTCTACGTTGGGCATACGGCTAATGGTGGAGTAGTCCTTGTGCGGCAGCCTGTCGATGATGTCAACGGAGCCGGATATCAGAGCAGCCTCTTTTGCGGATTGGTCCGGGATGATCTCGAATACTACTTCTTCGACGGCGGGGACACCTTCTACCCAGTAATCGTCGAACTTCTTTACCGTAATGTGAGAGCCACTCACCCAGTCGACGAATTCAAAAGGTCCGGTCCCGACAGGGTTCCGACTCAACTGTGTTCCCGCGAATCCGGCCGCACCTTTCTCTTTCGATCGTTCGCCATGACTTCCTTCCGGCACTATACCGTCCAGCGCGCGCGACCAGCGCATGAGTGCCTGCGGGAAGGGCTTTTCGAAATCAACCTGAAGAGTATGCGGGTCGACGACCTTTACTGTCTCGATCGGTCCGAGCAAACCCTTGTTTGGAGCGCTGTTTTCCGGGTCCAGCTGCCATTCGATGTTGTATTTTACGTCTTCCGCGGTAAAGTCGGTACCGTCGTGGAACTTCACCCCTTCCCGAAGGTGAAGCACGATGGTTTTCTTCTCGTTTTTCCACTCGTAATCCTTGGTCAGGGCGAACTCAGTCGTAACCTGTCTATCTCTGTCCAGCTCGATAATGGGATCGTACACGTTTTCGATGATATAACCGGATGCCTGGTCAGTTCTTATGGCGGGGTCCAGATCCCAGGGTTCCGTGGATATTCCAACGTGAAGTTCTTTACCTATTGCCACGCCCCCGACCAGCAACAGACCGAGCACTGAGACTAAGAATAGTCTAGAAAACTTCATAAATACCTCCTTGAAGTATAGTCCGCAATAAATTTGCTAGCTTGAAAGTTAACACGTATTAAAATGTTGAAATAATTTTTAGGTGCCCGTTTCACCCCCAGTTTTATTAATTTAATCTTTCCCGGCTTTCCTTTTTAATCGAGCAGACCTGTAACATTCTGAATAGATTGTAAGGGAAGTTTGCTGACCCCTGGATGAATAATTTCCCTCCACTTTTTCAACCATCCTCGCAAGAAATTTCGGCAGAAGTTCCACCAGCTTGAACTACCTAATTTGGAATATAAACGAAAAATACCTTTTTTGCAAGCAAAAAGGGAATCCTGGCTTCCCGAGTTTATCGGCTTTAGAGAGTTTAAAACAATTGTGATCTAATTTTTAACGGGATTAAGTTTTGGTTTAGGGGCAGGATTTAAGAAGTAAGCGAATAATATATAAGGTAAGAACCGGCCGAGATTATTATCGTGCCACCGACCTTTCCCATGTAAGGAAGCAGGGTGTTTAGCCATCTACTTAACGCCTCTCTAAAATACCTGGCCGCGATTGAAATCCCGGTGACTACGAGCCCCATGCCTGCCACGTATGAGAAAAATACCAGCAGGGATAGTAAGTAACTCCCCGAAATTAGTGACTGAGAGATTACCATCAGAAATATTGGCAAGGTGCATCCGACGGAAGCCAGGGCGTAACCCAAACCGTAGAAGTAAAATGGTTTCAGGCAGCCCCGCTCCCCCTTCCGCTCGAGGCGAGAAGATAGCCCTGCAAAGTCGAGTTGCAGAATCTTTCGACCCCTGAAAGTGGATATACCGAGTAAAACTAATCCCGTACCAACGGCCAGGGAGAGCCACGGCGAGACGACTGAAATTGCTGACCTGCCGAAGAAAGAGAATATTAAGCCGAAGATACCAAATACGGTAAAAAACCCGGCCGTCATTGCGAGCCCCGCGGCCGCTCCGCCCAGTGTTTTTCCATTGACTACTATGCATTTGCTGTCGTTATCTTCCTTCTTTCTCGCAAGGAAATAAGAAATATATGAAGGTAATATAGCCACTCCACAGGGATTCAAAGCCGCTGCAATTCCTGCCGAGAAGGCAAAGCTTAACTGTAACGTGTTCATGGTGCTTCACCAGAACTTGACGAAAAAGGCCACCCGGTTCGGGGTTATTGACTCCAGAGAAATTCGATTTTCTCCAGAACTAAAGTTAAGTTGCCAAAAACCGGAAAATCCTTAAAATGCTTTCGCTCAAATGGTTTCTATCATAACAGGACTCTGTTGCATTTTCCAGAAGTAAGCAATATTATCGTTCCACGAAGTCTTCCCAGAAGGTGTTAATATATGCGAAACAAACTTAAGACTCAGGAGCTATTCAGTTTAACTCTGGTTTCCATCTTATTGGTGGTTTTTTTAACTCCGACGAGTTTCGGGAGTCAGAAAGATGGATCAGAAGTAATTCTGGTACCGATACATTACACTACTTCCGACCAGGTGGTGACGGTACTAAATAAATCCTGGGAGAAGCTGGACTTGTCCGGATTCAGGATAAAAGCCGGAGAAGGAAAAGTTTTCGAGTTTCCCTCGACCGAGCCGATCTGGATAGATCCCTTCGGCGTGTTGAAAGTACATAGCGGTGAGGATGCATTGGAGGATTACTCGGCCGAAGATGAATTCTACTGGACGAACGAAGATATCTGGAGGGAAAATAGGACGGCACGGCTGATTAATCCAGAAGGAGAAGTCATTTCCACGCTGAATCTTTCCCGGGTAGATGAAGTCGATCAGCTGGCAGGCTGTCTGACCAGAAACGAAGTGAGGCTGTACGGATTGAAAACCTGTCCTCACTGTATCTCCCAGAAGGAAGAATTCGGCTCCGCCGTTGAGTACCTGAGCTATTTAGAATGCACGAAGAATCGCAAAAGGTGTATTGAAGACGGAATCCGGAGCGTACCGGCGTGGGTAAAAGGGGATAAAGACAAGATTGCCGTGGGTAAAAAGTCCTTGAACCGGATCTCCGAACTCGCCGGCTGTAATTATCACGATTGAAGCGAACTAACACTTCGAGTTCAAAGGAACTGCCGAAGCTGGGAGCAAGATACGCGGCGAAAGTTTCTGTGGTTCTTAACTTCGACGGCTGGAGTGAGCTAACCGGTTAGAACGGGTAATCCCCGAATTCCCTTACGGCGTCCACCATGGCGAGAACGTTTTCCGCGGGGACTTCTTCCATGATAGTGTGGACCGCGGAGACCATGTAGCCCCCTCCGGCGCCCATTATCTCCATTACCCGACGAACTTCTCTTCTGACGTCCTCCGGTGAGCCATTTGGTAAAACTTCCTGTGTGTCTATGCCGCCGCAGAATACTATCTCTGTCCCGAACTGCCTCTTCAACTTTTCCAGGTCGGACATTTTACCGGCCGAGGTCTGGATTGGATTAAGAATATCGACCCCGATCTCGATGAAGTCCTCTATCAAAGGAAAGACGTCCCCGTCTGTATGGAAAAACACCCTGGCGTCGGTTCTTTCCTTGATAAAATCAATGTACCCTGCGTGAATCGGCTTGAGAATCTCCCTGTAAGTCCGCGGTGAGATGAGTAAACTCTCCTGAGTT
>CAZENJ010000006.1:10259-26332 GCA_964513485.1 uncultured Thermotogae bacterium
ACGTCCATACCCTGCATTGCAAAAGCACGTTCCAGCGGGAAGAGTAACCATGGAGTCGCCATTATGGCGTATTCCCCTTCGTCCGCCAGCGTTTCCGCTCGCTTCTTTACGTGTTCGACCCGTGTCGGGTCGGTCATGTCGGGCCAGCCCTCGTATTCTTCTATTTCCCCGACCGTTTCCGCGTCGGCAAGCGGATGGATACCGGGATACCAGTCCCCCGTGCCGGTCATCACCTGGCCGCTACCCCATGAATCGACGTAATCGCTATCCGGCTCGCGGTTCCGGTTCCGCTCGAGAATTCTCTCCGGTTCCAGGTCCCGGACGCCCCGGACATCGGACCCCAGCCGTTTCAAAGTTTCTTCGTCCAGTTTCGCCGTTCCCAGTTCCGGCCAGCTGTAAAGGTATTCGTCCGGTGCCTCTATTCCCTCTAGTTGTTTCAACTCCCTGTAAGTTTCCATCTTGATCCCAGTGGTATTGTTTGGACCAATCACGATCGGTACCCTGTCAGGTGCTTCGTGGTTTATCGCCTTCAGGACCCTTTCTCTGGAATTCATGTTTAAATATTAATCCGCGCTTCAGCGGCGCAATTCCCCCTCGAGTTTTTCGACTTTCTCGCAGTATTTCCCGGCGTCGAACTTTCGCTCCAGCCCGCTGGCATTCATGTAGCGGGTCTTACCAAAGACGGGTCGTTCCTTCCAGGCTCGGTCATGTTTTCCGTAACACCAGGCAACGCCGGTGAAACCGTTCGGGTCTCGCCCGTCGAGTTCGTATTTGTTGTTCAGGTAGAGGGTAATATCGTAACCGGTTTCCGGATCGGGCGTCCACTCGAGAATCTTCTTGCCCCAGTACATCCTCATGTAACCGTGAGTCTTGCCCCGGAGATTCATCTCCTTTTGCGCTGCGTTCCAGTAAGGATCGTGAGTCTCGGCGTTTTCGAATTCCTTCAGGCTGTAGAGATATTCCCTTTCGTCGTTTTCGTGTTCCGCCAGCGTTTCCCTGGCCCAGTCCGGAAGTATTGAATCGAATTCGTCGTAATTTTCGTTGTAGTGGACGAAATTCATGCTGAGTTCCCGGCGGACCACCAGCTGCTCCAGGTACTCTTCCACACCCGGGCTATCACTCTCCTTGATCCGGTTCACGATGTATATCGGGGAAATCTGCCCGAAGTGGAGGTAGGGGCTCATGTGTGAGAGGTAGTCCTCGGTCGGGTCGTTGCCCCGCTCCTCGTAACGATCTAGCTTGGATTCGATGAACTCATTCAATAGTTCTTTTGCCTCCGACGTACCACCGGTAAAGCCGGGTACCGGTCCGACGGAACGGTCTATATCCAGTTTTTCCAGTATCTCGTCCGGATTTATCGACCGAAAATCGGTCTCAAGCTCCGTCGAAGAGTGGTTCGGGTCTTCCTCTCTCACCCGATCAGTAAAATCCTCCAGGCGATCGTTTATCTTTGGCCGGATCGTCCTTGCAGCGTATTCTTCCTTGTTGCTGACTTCCTTGACGGGAACGACCACGTTGTCCTCGACCCGAATCAGCGGGACGTCTATCCCGGAAGCGACTTTCTTCCGCCACGCCTTCTGGATTCTCAGGTAACCTCGGTCGGCCACGACCAGTGACGCGCGATCGGCCAGTTCGATTGCACCCTCCGGTGGGCTCTGATGTCCGATCAGTAGCTTAATTCCCCTGTCATTCAGCTTTATCCCGGTTTCCTTCAGTCCCTCAACCATGAAATCGTAGTGACGCAGGTTTCCTTCCGGGAAGTCGTCGGTAACTCCGAAATAGGCAACTACGGGGAGGTTTAGCTCGTTGCCCCGGTTTATTGCCAGCTGGAGTGCCTGGTTCGATTCCGGGCGCTGAGAGGCCTGCATCCAGTAAAGGACGTAGTCCCCCTGTTTTTCTTCCCGGTTGTTGAGTTTTTGAATTCGTGGTCGTTCCAGCATGCCGATTGTCAAACCCGACGGGAATTATCGTATTTCCCGACGAGCTCCCGTATTCCCTCGAATCCCAGTTCGGCCAGTTCCCGGGGTATTTCTTCGATGATCTCGGAATAAGTCTCCTTGCCCTCCGATATCGCGTGGGAAAGCATCTGGGTCGCCGAGGCCCCGGCGGCGAGGAACTGCAGCAGGTCCTTCGCGGAAGCTATTCCCCCCACTCCTATTACCGGCACGTCGACTGATTGGTAAATTTCGTTAACAGCCTGCAGGGCGAGGGGTTTAATCGGCGGCCCGGAAAGCCAGCCGTAACCGTCCTCGCTGCCCAGCGGTGAGGATAGGCTCTCCAGATCGATTTCCAGTCCGGGTCCGACGGAGTTTATCGCGACGATCCCGGCCGCCCCTCCTTCCACCGCGGCGTTTGCGAATTCTCCCAGGTCGGGCACGTGCGGCGAAAGCTTGACGAAGATCGGCTTATCCGTAATCTCCGACGCGGCCGCTGCGATGTTTTTGATCGGCTCCGGATCGCGGCCGAGGTAATGCGAGGAAAGTTCGAAGGCATCGGCAAACGGTTCTATCTCGGGCAGGAGTTCTCTAATTTGTTCCGGATTATAACCGAGGCTGATGATCAGAGGAACGTCCACGGCTTTTTCGATCGCGGGATAATAATCCTCTATCCATTGTGATGGTGGCTCCTCGGCCCACTTCTCACAGTTGAGCACGCCTCCGTCGAGCCGGGCTATCGCCGGTTTCGGCACGTCGGCTGCCTCCGTCGAGATCGTTTTCGTAACTATTCCCCCTACTCCCTGCTCGGCAATACCCTTAACCAAACCGGGTCTACCGGTAAGGGGGCCGGCCGCAGGCATCAGCGGGTTGTCGAAAGCCAATCCCGCAATTTCGGTAGAAATATCCATTTTAACCTCCATTCAACTCGAATTAAAGTAAGTCAAGAACCCCGACCACAGGGCGGGGGGTATAAAAATACAATTGTAAAGTTAACCCCGAATTTGAAAAACGAAAATTGACCCAGCACTCAAATGAGACTTGAAACCTGGCTCAAGTACTTTAGGTTAGTCCTAAGATTGTTTAGTGAACAGGTACAATTAACGATTTACTGATCCAAGCAGCTTTCCTCATTTGAGTGCCGGAGCTAAACCGGCCGATTCACCCCCAGGGGGTGCCCTGGGGGGCTCTTGGCTAATTTTGGTCGAAAAAGAGTAGAGCCGGTCCAAGGCGACGCTGAGTTCCCCCTAAGCGTTCTGAAGCCTTTTCCAAAGTCTAGTTGAAACTTCCCGGGCCCGGTCGTACTCCTCTTCCTCCGCTATCCCGACCGGAGAAGAATCGCGCAGGACGGGTTCACCGTCGATAAATACCGTCTCTACGTCGTAATTGTCCCCACCGACTCCGAAGAACAGGTGGCCGAAGAGATTATTAGCTTCGATCGGAGTCGGGGTCGGATAGTCAACCACGACAAGATCCGCTTTATGGCCGGGAATTAACTTTCCCAGCCTCGTGCCGAAGGCGGCTTCCGCCAGATCATAATTGTATTCGAAGAGCGTCCTGCCAGTGTCTTCCAGGCCGAGAGTACTTGGCGAGCCGTGATAGATTTTCTGCAGCAGGAGGGCGTCGCGGAACTCGTCAATCATGTTAAAACCCAGTCCGTCGTTTCCCAGCCCCACTCGGACGCCCCGATCCAGCAGTCCTGATACGTCGGTCACTCCTGCGGCATTGTTCATATTTGACCTCGGATTGTATACCAGGAAAGGATCTTTTTCCGCGAGTATCTCCTTTTCCGGCTCCGATAAATGGATTCCGTGGGCGAGAATTGCTTTTTCGTCCAGCAGTCCGTAATTATTCAACCTGTTAACCACCCGGGTCCCGTAATTGCCGAGGCAGTCCTCCTGGTCCTCCCGACCTTCGGCAAGGTGAATGTGGATTCCGGTGTCCAGGTCCTCCAGGTAACTTGAGACTTCTTCGAGGGTCTCCGAAGAGAGAGTAAAAGAAGCGTGCAGGCCAAATTGACCCGCCGTTAAATCGTCATCTCTATTTGAGACGATGCTCAGCCAGTTCAGGTTCTCCCTTATCCCCTGCTGCGTCTCTTCTTCTCCGTTCCTGTCCGTAACTTCGTAGCAGAGCGAAGCCCTCATCCCCAGGTTATCTACGACCTCGTCTTTGATCAACCGCAGGCTATTTTCGGTGTGGTTTGGGCTCGAGTGGTGATCGAAGATCGTCGTAACTCCGTTCTTTATAAACTCCAGTCCGCCGATCCGCGCGCTGGTTCTTATGGCTTCCTCGTTTAACTTGCGGTCCAGCTTCCACCAGAGGCCGGTCAAGACCTCCGACAGGTTCTCCGGAGAGTATTCGGGCAGGACCAGCCCCCGGGATAGGGTGCTGTATAAATGCGAGTGGCTGTTTACCATGCCGGGCATAATTAACTTGTCGGAGCAGTCGATCAGTTCGTCGCTTTCGTCCGGCTCCAGGTCGGACTCTTCCGGACCCACGGATGTTATTTTATCGTCTTCGATCACCAGCTCGCCGTCTTCGAACAGCTCGCCGTCGTTGGTCCAGATCCGACCTCCGCTAAGGAAATATCTCATCTTACCTCCGGTTGGAAAATAGGCCTTGAAGCCAGTACAAGTGATAATAACTATTTGGTCGGGATGAAGTCAAGGACGGAAGCTCCGGCCAGGCTGGCCCGGGATCAATCCTCCGTTCTGTCAGTTAATAGCCGGAAAAACCAGGCTGGAGTCGGTCGGGATCGGGACGAAAAACTGCCGCGAACAGCTTTCTTAAATTGCACGCAGGCTTTTTTGTTACTACACTCTTTGCTGAGGTGATTCTTCGTGGCTGGACTTTCCGAAAAACAGAATAATTTAAAAAATTTTTCTTTAAATGCTCTATTGTTAGTCCTGTGGTTTGGTAGCCTCTGGGGGGCCGTTGAGGCCCTGATCGGGGGGGTCCTGCACTACGTGCTCCCGCCGACGGTCCCCGGTAAGTTCATGATCCTGCTGGCGACGGGAATCATGGCCTGGGCCTACAAAAAGACCGGAAAGCCCTGGATGCCGCTGGCCATAGCCTTTATTGCGGCCCCGCTGAAACTTTTTTCGGCGGTGGTATTTCAGCTTCCGGTAAATGCTCCCGCCATATTAAACCCCGTCTTCGGAATTTTATCTCAGGGAATTGGCTTTACGGTCGTTGCCCTTGCAGTGCACAAATTAACCGCACCGAAGCCGGCAAAATACCTCACTATAGGTGCGGGGGCCGGAGCAATATATTCGTTCGTCTTTATCGGCCTTGTCGCCGGACCGGGGCTGGCGCTTTACCCGGCAATGGAAGTCATAAAAGAACTCGGTACGAAATTTCCCGGCTGGGCGAAATCCGCTTCGGGATTGCTTGGCTTTGCCACGACTTCCATAACCTATTCCGCGATCGCGGCCGGTCTGGGCAGCCTCCTCGTTAGCTTTTTGCCCTTTAAGGTCTATCCCGGGCTCAAACCGAAAAGACTACTATCCGGTTCAGTCCTGTGGCTGACGATCTTCTTCGTCTCGTCCTGGCTCATTTAAATCAGGACGAGCGATGTCCGATCGTGGTCTCGGGTGACGTCGGCTCAGGAAAGACCAGTTCCTGCGGAGCAATAGTTCGGGAGATCGAGGAGAAATATCGCCCGGGTGGGGTACTGTCTCCGCGGGTAATTGATTCGGGAGTTACCACGGGTTACGACGTCCTGAACGTCGCCTCGGGTGAGATGAGGCCGTTCGTCCGTTCCGATCCCCCGGGAGAAAAAGTTGGCAGGTTCTTTCTCCGTCCCGGCGGACTGGAGTTCGCCATTTGTGCTATCACCGATGCAATAGGGGAAAACGAACCCGTTTTTGTCGATGAAGTTGGGAGAATGGAGCTGGACGGTCGAGGGCTGGCGCCGGCAGTAAATCAGTTGCTCGAATCCGAAACTCAGGGAATCTACCTGGTTCGGAAACAATTCCTGTCCCGTTTCCGGGAGGTCTTTCGGGTTGATCATTACGACGAATTCGGCCTCAGCGGGGGGGAAAGGGCCTAAAAATAAAAGATTAATTAGGACCCCGCCTTCTTTACTTGTAACTGCCAGAGGTTGAATCTAATATTAATAAAATTTCTTTGTGAAGCGAATCATTAATGATAATAACAACAGTTTACAAATCTGAGGAGGAGTAATTGATGTCAAATTCCTTTAAGGAATCAATTGAAGCCGAAGACGATTTTACTATAACGTGGGAACTGGTGCCCGGTCGAGGGGCGAGGGAGAAGAACCAGGAAGAGATATTCGAGCATGCCGAAGAGGCTTCTGGAAGCGACCTGATCGACGGAATTTCTCTTACCGATAATCCAAGTGGTAACCCGGCAATATCCGCCGAATACCTGGGGATGAAGTTAAAGGAAATGGGCCTGGAACCGCTTGTCCACTTCACCGCAAAGGACAAAAGCCGGAACGAGATGGAAAGCTTTCTCTATTCTCTGGAAAGGGAGGGCGTGGAAAACGTCCTTCTGATGACCGGTGATTATCCAAATCAGGGTTACGAGGGCCAGTCCAAGCCGGTATTTGACCTGGATTCCACACACATGCTGGAACTGGTGAATTCGCTCAACGACGGGCTGCAGTACACGGACGATTTCGGGCGCTCGCAGGAATTGAAGGAAACCCACTTCTTTCCCGGAGCCGTAGTTTCTCCTTTCAAGAGCGAGGAAGCCGAGATAATGACCCAGTATTACAAACTGGAGAAGAAGGTTGAAGCCGGAGCCAATTTTATCATCACGCAACTCGGCTACGACGCCAGAAAATTTCACGAATTGAAGCAGTACGTCGATGACGTCGGGCTGGATGTACCGCTGATAGGAAATCTTTACCTGCTCTCTTACGGTGCCAGCCGGGCTATGAACCGGGGCGATATTCCCGGCTGTGTGGTAACGGACGACCTGGTCGATGAACTGTCGGAAGAGAAAGAGGCAGAGGACAACGGCAAGCAGGCCCGGCTCATGCGAGGGGCGAAGATGTACGCTTTCATGAAAGGAATGGGCTACGACGGAGTTCATATTGGCGGACACGGTATAAGTTTCGAGGACGTCGAATTCGTCATTAATAAGGGAGAGGAGCTGACTTCTGACTGGCGGGAGTTTATCCCCGAATTTGACTTTCCGATGGAAGACGGCTTTTACTTCTACGAAAGGGATCCGGATACCGGTCTGAACAAGAATTCCCGGGGAGATCTGGCTCCCAGACCGCGCAAGGGCGTCGTAAATACCGCTTTCCGAATAATGCACAATCAGCTATTCGAGCCAAACGGACTGTTCTTTACGCCGATGCGGACCCTGTTGAAATGGATCGACGGAACTGCGCTGGAGGAGCCGTTCCAGGCTTTCGAAAGAATAATAAAGACGATGACGAACGACTGTCAGGAATGCGGCGATTGTGCCCTTACCGAACTGGCCTACGTCTGTCCCATGTCCCAGTGTCCGAAGGAGCAGCGTAACGGACCGTGCGGTGGCAGCCGGGACGGGATGTGTGAAGTGTACCCGGAAAAGCAGTGTGTTTACGTCAGAACCTACAATAGGCTGAAGGAGTACGGCGATCAGGAACAGCTGAAAGAGCAGGTCCCACCGAACTACTGGGAGCTTCGCCACACTTCTTCCTGGCTCAATTACTGGCTGGGTCGGGACCACGCTTCCGAGAAGGCAGGGATAGAACCGCCCGAATAAGGCTGAATTCGCCGATAGAAAAATATTTAACCGACCGGCGCCCCGCTATCCCCGGGGTGCCGGTTTCGAGCTTACGGGAAGTTTTCCTCGGATCAAACCTTTTCCGGTCAGGCGAAGTCCGAAAAGGCGAGTTGATGGTTATCCTGGAGCGGAATTGAAACTACCGGACCGGACCCCGAAAGATAAATCGGGTAACTGGCGTCTCTATTTCCCCACTAATTGATATCACCGGTTTGGCTGCCGATAATTGATTAATTGAAGCCGGGGCGGGTTTACTTTTTCTCGAAAGTTTACCTGCTGGCTGTTCGACGGACAAACCGGCGATATTGAGATTTTTTGTCTTTAAGAGAGATTACGAGAAGATTGCCCGATGAGATTTAACTTCTGAGTCGTTATCCTCGGGTAGTGTTAAAGACAGTTTTTGAGGTGAACCACTTGAGTGAAGAAGAAGTAAAGATGATAGACGTCGGGAAAAAGGACGATACTGACAGGGAAGCCCTGGCGTCCGGCTCGATAAAGATGAAGCGAGAAACCAGGGAGAAGGTTCTGTCCGGTGATCTCGTTAAAGGTAATGTTCTGGCAGTGGCTCGCACGGCAGGTATCATGGCGGCCAAGAGGACGTCTGATCTGTTGCCTCTCTGCCACCCCCTGCCGATTACGAACGTGGAAATCGATATAGAGCCGGTAGATTCCGGGCTATCCGTCGAAGTCAAAATTAATTATCGCGGCAAGACCGGAGTTGAGATGGAGGCTCTGACCGGATGTGCGGTCGCCCTGCTGACGATTTACGACATGGTGAAGAACGAGGAGAGAGGGATGGAGATCGCGGGGATCAAACTTCAGGAGAAATCGGGAGGTCAAAGTGGAGACTGGAGAAGAACTAAATAAGAACCCGAGGCTGTTATCGATAAATACGAGCGAAGTAAAAGGAGAGGTAAAGACGCCGGTAGAAGAGGCTAAAGTCGTAGAGGATCACGGAATCGAGGGAGACGTCCATGCCGGCTCGCCCGTGAAGCAGGTTAGTCTGCTCGATGGAGCTGAGATACGCGCCATGGAGGAAAGATCTGGCGTGGAACTCAAACCCGGCGACTTCGCCGAGAACCTGACCACGGAAGGCCTGAATATGGAGGAACTCCCGGTAGGGTCGAAGATCAAGATCGGGGATTCGGTCAGGCTTGAAGTGTCCCAGATAGGCAAGACGTGTCACGACGACTGTATAGTCAAGGATAAGACGGGAGAGTGCATCATGCCGGAAAAAGGTTTATTCTTCCGGGTGCTCGAAGGTGGCTCGATTTTTCCGGGGGATGAAATCGAATTCCTGAGCGGGGTGGATTGACTTGGGGCACGAGGACCTAAAAGTGGAAGGAATCAATTGCCGCGCTCTCACCGTGAGCAGCAGCAGAACGGGGAAAACCGATAAAAGCGGAAAACTGATCGAAAAGCTTTTAAGTATGGAAGGGCACACGGTGGAGGCAAAACGGATAGTCCTCGACCAGCCGGAAAGTATCAGGAAAGAAATCAAGGAAGCCGCCGGTTCGGGGGCTCGGGTGCTTGTTATCACCGGTGGAACCGGGCTTTCCCTCCAGGACCAGACCGTGGACGTTCTGAAAAAACTGGAGGATAAATTGCTTCCGGGTTTTGGCGAGGCATTTCGCCGGTTGAGCTTCGAGGATATAGGTCCGCGAGCGATACTTTCCCGGGCCAGAGCCTCGGTAGTCGGCGACACGCTGGTATTTTCGTTACCCGGATCGACCGCGGCGGTTGAACTGGGAATGAAAGAATTAATTCTACCCGCAATGGGTCACGCACTCTACGAACTGGACAAGGAGAAAGAAGATGCAGGATAGCTACGGAAGAGAGATTAATTACCTCAGGTTATCCATCACGGATCGCTGCAACTTCCGCTGTCGTTACTGCATGCCGGAAGCGGGGATAGAGAAGTGCTCGCACGAGGAAATTCTTTCCTTTGAAGAAATTACCGGCCTGGTAAAAGCAGCTGCCGGCCTGGGTGTAAACAGAGTCAGGCTGACGGGGGGAGAACCGACAACTCGGCTGGAACTGCCGAATCTGGTTCGGATGCTGAACGGTATCGACGGCATAGAAGAGATTTCGATGACCACAAACGGCTCGAAGCTCGCCGGTACCGCTCAGGAGCTGGCCCGGGCCGGACTATCCCGGGTCAATATCAGTCTTGACGCGATCGACGCTGATAAGTTCGGGGAAATAACTAGAGGGGGGAACGTAAAAGACGTTCTGGCCGGGATCAGGGCTGCGAAAGAAGCGAATCTAGATCCTGTGAAGCTGAACGCGGTCGTCATAAAAGGGGTCAACGAGAGTGAAATTCTCCCTCTCGTGGACTATGCCGTAAGCAGCGGACTCGTCCTCCGGTTCATCGAACTGATGCCGATGGGGGAAGTTGCGGAGGAAGATCTGGACCTGACACCCCTGGAAGAAGTCCGCGGGTTGATCGAGGACCGGTGGAATCTCGCAGCGGCCTCCGGCCCCGAGGGAAGCGGCCCGGCAACTTACTATCGGGTGTCGCGCGGAGAGGAAAAGGGAACTATTGGATTTATTTTCCCGATAAGCAGGAGTTTCTGTGCCGGCTGCAACCGGATCAGGGTTACGGCTAAGGGTAGCGTCAGGCCCTGTCTGGCCCGGGACGAGCAGTACGAGCTTGACTTCGACGAGGATACCCCGATCGATGAAATAGAGGAACAGCTTGCACGAATTATTAAGGAGAAACCCCACGGACATAAGTGGGAAGAAGAGGAAGCGACGTCCGGGGAGATGTCGGAGATAGGTGGATAATCATGAAGGAGAAGGGGTTCAAGTCCCTGACCAGGCTGGAAGAAGCGAAAGCAGAGTTTTTCTCGGCAATTGACCCCCTGAAAAGAAAGAAGAAAGTAACGCTTTCGGAGGCCGACGGCAGGGTTGCCGCGGGACCGGTCTACGCGCCTCGTGCCGCTCCCCACTACCGTCGCGCCGCCATGGACGGATTCGCCGTAAAGGCCACCGATACCTTCGGTGCGAGTGAATCCTCCCCCAATAGGTTGAAACTAACAAATGCCGTCAGTGATGGCGCGGTCATGCCCGTGCACACCGGCGGACACGTCCCCGACGCGGCCGACGCGGTAATAAAAATCGAGGAGACCAGGGAGCAGGAGGAATATATTGACGTTTATTCTGCAGTTGCACCGGGAGATAACGTCAGCCCTGTCGGGGAGGACGTGGCGGAGGGCGATTTGCTGCTCGAGGCCGGCTCGGTCATTCGACCCTCGCACCTCGGGTTGCTGAGGTCGCTCGGAATAGAAACGATAGAGGTTGCGGACAGACCGAAAGTCAGCGTGGTTCCGACGGGAGAGGAGCTGGTGTCGCCGGGCGAAGAGCCGGGGCCGGGAGAAGCCGTACAGTCGAACGGGATCATGATTGCCGGTTGCGTCCGCAGGTGGGGCGGAATCCCCAGGGAGAGGGAGGTTCTCAGTGATCGGCCGGCAGACCTGCGGGCCGCCCTGCAATCCGGTCTAAAAGACGGAGACACGGTGAGCTTTATCGGCGGCAGTTCGGTAGGCCGGAGGGACAGGATCGTGGAAGTTCTCGCGCAAGAAGGAAAAATAATCGTCCACGGGGTTGCGGTACAGCCCGGAAAGCCCGTCGCTCTGGCACTGGTGGATGGCTTGCCCGTACTGGTTCTTCCCGGGTATCCCGTAGCCGCGCTCGCGGACGCTTATTTCTTTCTGAAGCCGCTTATCTCTCACCTTACCGGAGTTCGAGATGAAGAAAGGACGGCCACGGTGGAGCTCGGGCGGAAGATTTCCTCGAAACTGGGACGGCTGAGTCTGGTCAGGGTAAAAATTGAGGACGGCCGGGCTTACCCGATACGGGTTGCCGGTTCGGGGGTGCTATCGAGCGTTACCAGAAGTGATGGCTTCGTCATCGTACCCGAGGATTCAGAGGGTATTGCGGCAGGAAAGGACGTCGAGTTGCACTACTGGAATTAGGAGGAAGTTTATGAGAAAGGAGTTTAGAGATTTGATCGGTCCGGAGGAGTTTCGTCAACTGATCGATGGTTTTTCTCCGGAGCAAAAAACAGAACGCGTTCCTCTGGACAGCGCTCTCGGGGAAGTCACCGCCGAGAACGTCTGCGCCCGCTCCGACGTTCCCCCGTTCAGCCGCTCTCTTATGGACGGCTATGCCGTGCTCGCTTCCGATACTTTCGGGGCGGACGAGGAAAATCCGAGTCAACTCAAAATAACGGGAGAAGTCGAAATTGGTCGACCATCTTCTCTGACAGTTGAAGACGGAGAGGCCCTGGAAATACCTACGGGCGCGGGAATACCGGCCGGAGCAAACGCGGTGGTCATGGTCGAGGATACCGACAGGGAAGCTGATCAATTGCTGGTAAAGTCATCGGTCGTTCCCGGGGAAAACGTCCTCTCCGCCGGATCCGATATCGCTACCGGCGATTTGATCGTCCGGCGCGGGAAAGAGCTGACCCCGCTGGAGATCGCCAAGCTGGCGGCTTCCGGTCTTGATGGGGTATCGGTATTTCGGTCACCTGAGGTCGGAGTGATTTCGACCGGTCCGGAGCTGGCCTCACCGGGTGGAGAGCTTCCGGAGGCAATGATCTATGACGTCAATTCTTCCCTCCTCCTGGCCGGTATAAGAGAGGCCGGTGGACAGCCAGAGGGGCTGGGGATCGTCAACGATGACGTCGACGAAATGGCGGAGTTAATCGAACGGGGAGTGAAGAAATACGACCTGCTCATCTCCTCCGGCAGCACAAGCGCCGGGCCTCGTGACATGGTATATGACGTGCTGGAGGAAAGAGGTAAACTGCTGGCACACGGGGTAAAAATCAAACCCGGAAAACCGACCGTTCTTGCGGATCTGAACGGGGTTCTTTTTTTCGGGCTGCCGGGGAACCCGTCTTCCGCTTACGTGATTTTCATAAACTTCGTCGCGCCGCTGATCCGGAGACTGGCCGAAAAGAAAGAAACTGACAGTCCGACTCTGACCGCCGAATTGACGGAAAAGACCGGATCCGAAGGGGGACGAATGGAACAGAAGTTCGCCGGGATAGTCGATAGAGAGGAAAAAAAACGGACCTATCCGATCAACAAAGTCAGTGGAGCCGTTACGCTCCTCTCCCAGGCGGACGGTTATATTACCATCCCCGAGGGAGTCAATTACCTGGAGCGGGAGGAGGAAGTGGAAGTTACTCTATTAACCGAAGACGGAGAATTGCCAAAGTTATTGTTTATCGGCAGTAACTGTGTCGGACTAAACAGGTTGCTCGAACTCTTGCCCTTTGATACGCGATCGCTCAGCCGGGGATCAATGGGCGGGATCGAAGCAATATCGAACGACGTGGCCGACGTAGCTGGAATCCACGTCTGGGACGAAAGGGGCTATAACGTCCCGCTTCTGGAAGATCGGGGGTTTAGAGGGGTTAAATTGCTGAGGGGCTACGGAAGGGTTCAGGGACTTATCCTGCCGCCGGGAAATCCGGGAGGCGTGGAATCCCTGCGTGAACTGATAGAGAAGCGTATTAGGATCGTGAATAGGACATCCGGTTCCGGGACCAGAATTCTGTTTGACCAACTATTGCGGAAAGAAGCAGAAGGACTCGGGAAAGACTTCCGGGAAGTCAGGAGGGGAATTCCCGGATACGAAGTAGAGCTATCAACTCATAACGCCGTTGCTGCCGCGGTAAGGGACGGAAAGGCCGAAGCGGGAATGGGAATAAAATCCGTCGCGGAGGCAAAAGGCCTTGGTTTTCTTAAGCTGCAGGACGAGAAGTTTGATTTTCTCTGTCGCGAGGCCACCCTGGAAACTCCCGCCGGCGAGGAATTTCGGGCAACCCTGGCCGGACGGGAATTCGAGAAAATTATCGAAGAAATACCCGGTCTCTCCCCGAGGGAAGGGGCTGGCGAGGTGATTTACGCCTCTGATCGCGGGCATGAATGACCTGTCGATAGCAATTCTCTGTGGCGGTGATTCGAGTCGTTTCGGCGAGGATAAGACACGTCAGCTCGTAGATGGACTGCCTCTCTACAAACTGATCTGGGAAAAACTGGCAAGCAGGAGCCGGGATATTTTTCTCCAGACGGCTCCCGGCGACCAATACGACCTGCCGACAAGAGTCGATCTGATACAGGGGGGAGGGCCGCTGGGCGCGATATATTCCGCGTTAACACATGCCAAAAACGACTGGTTGTTCGTCTCGGCCTGTGATCTACCAAACCTGGACCCCGACCTCGTGGATATTTTAATAGCTGAAGCACGTTCAGAAGATGATTTTGAGATAATTATTCCGCGCTGGGATAACGGTTATTACGAACCGCTTGCCGCCCTTTACAATAAATCTCTCCTGCCGGTGATGGAAAGGTTAATAGTGGAGGGAACCAGAAAAATCACAGATATCCTGGAGGCCGCCGAGAGCGTAAAAGAAGTTTCCATTGAGGGGCTTCTGGCAGAAGACGAAGTTTCCTCGGGCTGTTTCTTCAACGTGAATACCAGGGAGGATTTGCAGAAGCTGGACTCGACCTAGCTGTTTTTCCCGTGGGATTAGCTTCAGCGGTCCGGGAGAAAGAGTTATTGGGAGAGAAAAAGTTCCTCCCCCGAAATCGGGGGAGGATTTGTTGGCTTAGTTTCCGTTTGACTTCTCTACTTTGACGGCCGCAACTTTAAGTTCCGGTATTTTTGCTACCGGATCGAGGACGGAATTCGTCAGCCTGTTGGCCGCGGCTTCGGCAAAGTGGAATGGGATAAAGACCGTACCTTCGGGTACTCTATCCGTTATCTTCGTCTTTATCTCGATTTCGCCCCGGCGAGAACTTACGCTAACCTTTTCTCCCTCGTCTACTTCCAGGGATTTCGCGTCCGCGGGGTTCATTTCCACGTAGGCCTCGGGTACCAGTTCGTCCAGACCTTTCGATCTTCCCGTCATCGACCTGGTGTGGAAGTGATAGTACATCCGTCCGGTGGTCAGAGTCAACGGGTAGTCCTCGTCCGGTGTTTCGGCGGGATCGCGGTAGCTGATGCCGTGAAATTTTCCTTTTCCGCGGCTGAACTCGCCTTCGTGGAGGAACTTTGTTCCCGGATCGTCCTCGCCTCGGCAGGGCCACTGGAGGCCTTGTTTGTCCTGAATCCTATCCCAGGTGATGCCGCCGTATATCGGGGTCACTTCGGTAATTTCGTCCGTCAGCTCACCGGCGGAGTCGTAATTCATAGGGTACCCCAGCTTCGAGCTGAGCTCCGAAATTATTTCCCAGTCGGGTTTGGTGTTGCCTTTTGGTTCTATTGCCCGGTTTAGTTTTTGAATCCTCCGCTCGGAGTTGGTAAAGGAGCCCTCCGACTCGAGGAAGCTCGCCGCGGGCAGGATCACGTCGGCGTGCTCGGCCGTCTCCGTCATGAATATGTCCTGAACCACGAGGAAATCCAGGTTGTCCAGGCCCTGCTCGACGTGGCCGATATCGGGATCGCTGACCATCGGGTTTTCGCCCATGATGTACATTCCTCTGACGTCGCCCGCTTCGGCGGCGTTCATCATCTCCACGACGGTCAGGCCCACCTCGGGTGACAGGTCCCTGCCCCAGGCTTCCTCGAACTTTTCCTGGTTCTCCTCGACGTCGACGTTCTGGTAGCCGGGATAGACGTTGGGAAGAGCCCCGAGGTCACAGGCCCCCTGGACGTTGTTCTGACCCCTCAGGGGATTTACGCCCGTGGATTTTCTGCCGACGTTGCCGGTAACCATGGCCAGGTTTGCCACCGAAAGCACGTTGTCCGTGCCGTGGCTGTGCTGGGTAATTCCCATCGCGAAGAGGATCGTTCCCTTGTCCGCCTCACCGTACATACGTGCGGCTTCTCTCAACTTATCCTGATCTATTCCGGTTATCTCTTCCACTCTTTCCGGAGGATAATCCTTGAGGGATTCCTTCAACTCTTCGAAGTTTTCCGTTCGCTTCTCGACGAACTCTTCGTCCCAGAGACCTTCCTCGAGGATTATGTTAATCATCCCCATGAGCCAGGCGACGTCCGTCCCCGAGTTCTGGCGCAGATGGATGTCCGCGTCGCCCTCCTGGACGAGTTCGATCTCCCTCGGGTCGGCGACGATCAGGTTTGCCCCGTCTTTGACGGCCTTTTTGACTTCCAGGCCGATTACCGGGTGGGATTCCGTGGTGTTGGACCCGGTGACCAGTATTGTGTCGGCGTGCCTGATCTCCCCGATGGAGTTTGTCATCGCACCGCTCCCGAAGGCACGGACAAGACCGGCTACGGTGGAAGCGTGGCACAGGCGAGCACAGTGATCGACGCTATTCGTTCCGATAGTCGCCCGCATGAACTTCTGGAAGAGGTAGTTCTCCTCGTTCGTGCAGGTCGCCGAAGAAAGTCCACCGATAGCATCGCTTCCAC
>CAZENJ010000006.1:26342-31940 GCA_964513485.1 uncultured Thermotogae bacterium
GCCCAGATTATCGCTGACCAGGTCAAGTGCCTCCTCCCAGGAGGCCTCCCTGAACTCCCCGTCTTCCTTTATCAACGGTTCCGTCAGCCTGTCCTCACGGTTGACGAAGTCGAACCCGAAGCGTCCCTTGCTGCAGAGACGGATATCGTTTGCCGGAGCCTCCGGGTCGGGAGCGACGTCGACGACTTCCCCGTCCCTCGTTTTAACGTCCATCCGGCAGCCGACGCCACAGTAGGTACAGATGGTTGAAGTCGTTTCCACGTCGTTCGGGTCGCCTTTGTCCAGCCTCATCTTCGATGTAAGTGCTCCGGTGGGACAGGCGTCAACGCACTGGCCGCAGAACTGACAGGTGCCTTCGGTTAGTGACTCGTCCAGCGGAGGGGCGACTTTGGTCTCGAAGCCTCTACCGATGAGTTCTATCGCCGACCTCTCCCGAATCTCGTCGCAGACCCGGACACAGCGTCCGCAGAGGATGCACCTGTCGTGATCCAGTTCGAAGAAGGGGTTGTCGTCCATTTTCGGGTGGCTCCGCTTCTCGCCCCCGAATCGCTCCGGATCAAGATCGTATTCTTCGACGAGCTTTGTCAGTTCGCAGCGAGTTTCGTCTCCCGTGCAGTCCGGATCGACGTCCGTATTTGTCAGCTGGAGCTCGAGGTTTAACTTTCTCAGGTTATGAATTCTTTCGTTTTCAGTTTCGACTTTCATCCCGTCTCTGGCGGGATGGGTGCAGGAAGTTACGAGTTCCCCCGATTCCAGTTCGGCGAGACACATCCTGCAGGCCCCGGAAGGTTCTATCTCGTCCATGTTGCAGAGCGTGGGGATTTCCACGCCGTTCTTTTCCGCCACTTCCAGAATCGTGTCGCCCTCTTCTCCTTCAGCTGGCTGCCCGTTTATCTCTAGCTCTATTTTTTTCGTTTCAGTAGTTTTTGGCATGGTTCCTCCTGTTTTCAAATCTTGTCGAGCGGTTAGTCAAAACAAACACCGGCAGGACATTCTCCCTCGAGGTGGGCCTCGTATTCATCCCGGAAGTAATCCAGCGTGGATAAAACGGGATTGGGAGCCGTCTGGCCGAGGCCGCAGATCGATGCCTGTTTGATGTATTCGGAAAGCTCTTCCAGTTTTTCTATATCTCCGTCTTCTCCTCTTCCCTCCGTCAGCTTTTCCAGCAACTCCAGCATCCGCTTCGTTCCGTCCCGGCAGGGCGTACATTTGCCGCAGGATTCGTCCTGAATGAAGTTGAGGAAGAACTTTGCCACGTCGACCATGCAGCTGTCCTCGTCCATCACGACCAGACCACCTGATCCTACCATTGCGCCGACTTCCTGAAGGGAGTCGAAGTCTAGTGGAATATCCAGATGTTTGTCCGGGAGACAGCCGCCGGAGGGTCCGCCTATCTGAACTGCCTTAAACCCTTTATCGCTGTCCATGCCACCGGCTACGTCGTAGATTATTTCTCTTAGCGTTATTCCCATCGGGACCTCGATTAGGCCCGTATTTGCCACGTCTCCAGTTATCGCAAAGGTCTTCGTTCCGGGGCTATTTTCGCTCCCGATGTTCTTGTACCAGTCGGAGCCGTTTCTGATTATCATCGGGACGTTACCGAGGGTTTCGACGTTATTAATAGTGGTCGGCTTTCCGTGCAGGCCAGAATGTGCCGGATAGGGCGGTCTCGGATGGGGCCGACCCGTTTTGCCCTCTATCGATGATATCAGAGCGGTTTCCTCTCCACAGACGAAGGCCCCGGCTCCTCGCTTGACGTCAAGGTCGAAGCTGAAGCAGCTGCCGAAGATGTCCTCGCCGAGATAACCTTTTTCGTAGGCGTCGTCTATGGCTTTATTTATCCTCTGGACGGCCAGCGGGTACTCCGCTCTGACGTATATGTAGCCCTGGCTGGCACCCGTGGCGTATCCGGCCGTCGTTATCCCCTCGATGACGCGGTGCGGGTCCCCCTCGGTCAGACTTCTATCCATGAAGGCCCCGGGATCCCCTTCGTCACAGTTGGCCACTACGTATTTCTGCTCGGCGTCTTCTTCATAGGCGAACTTCCACTTCCTTCCCGTCGGGAATCCGGCTCCTCCCCTGCCCCGGAGGTTTGCCTCAAGCACTTCCCGCCAGACCTCTTTTTGCTCCATTTCGGTCAGCGCCGTCTCCAGGGCCTGGTATCCTCCGGTCTCCTCGTAACTTTCTATACTTTCCGGGTCAATTTTCCCGCAGTTGCCCAGAACCATCCTTTTCTGACCCCGATAGAAGGGGATCTCTTCCTCTCTCGGGTAAATTTCCCCGTCGGCGGTTCTGTAGCAGAGGTCCTCGGCCAGTTCACCGTTCTTTAACGTATCATTAACTATGTGTTCTACGTCTTCTACCTCCACGTTTGTGTACAGGATACCCATCGGGTCGATCCTGACCAGAGGGCCCTCGTCACAGAAACCGTGACAGCCGCTGATTTCTACCTTCACGTCACGGATGTTCTCGTGACCATCGTCACCGACCAACCCGACTTTGAATTCTCCGTCGAGTTTTTCGATTTCTTCTGCCAGTCGGTCAAAAATATCCATTGAACCGGAGGACTTGCACCCGGTCCCGGCACAGACCATTACGCTGGCTATTTCCCCTTCTGCCGAACCTTTTTCGGTTTTGTTATCTTGTTTTACTGACATTATCGTTTCCTCCTCAGCCTCGATACTCGTCCAGGACGTCGGTTACGCCTTCCGGGGTAAGATTTCCGTATACCTTGTCGTCGACCATCATTACCGGAGCCATGGCGCACGCACCGAGGCAGCGCCTTACGCTGAGAGAAAAGACTCCGTCTTCGCTGGTTCCGCCTTCTTCGGTATTTAGCTCGTCCTTCAATTCCTCCAGTACGTCCTCGGCACCTTTGGCATAACAAGCTGTTCCCATGCAGAGGCCGATAGTATGGTCTCCCTTGGGCTGGGCGGAAAAATATGAATAAAACGAGACCACGCTATTCACGCGGCTCGTCGGTACCTCCAGTTTTTCCGCCGTCTTTTTCTGGACTTCCGGAGCGACGTACCCGGATTCCTCCTGAATATCGATCAGTACCGGTATTACCGATTCAGGGCCCTTGCCGTGTTCTTCGATTATTTCGTCGATAAATTTAAATTTGTCCACTCCTGCTTCTTCTTTAGTGACTTTTTTAGCTTCAGTCATGCTTTCCTCCTAGGTTGATTCTCTCCGAAAATTATGTAAAAAGACCGCTGTCCGGGTTGACCAATTCTTCGATCAACTTCGAAAGTTTTTTTATCGACTTCTTGAAAAGTTCTTCTCCCTTTTTTGCGGAACTCTGCCTTGGATCACCCACGACTCCGTCCTCCGTGAATTTGCTCGTATCGTAATCCATCCTGCTGCCGTGACAGCTTCTGCCCCATGATTCCGCCCCTTTGTTAATGGGTTCCGTTATCAATTCTTCCCGCAGATAGAGGATCAGAGAGGTTTCGAGTTCCCCGGCGTGGCCCATTCCCCTGGCCGAAATCGCTTTGAACCAGGTCCATTCCAGAGCTTTGATGTCCTCGTCGTGATAAAGCGTGCTGCAGGCTTCCTTGATGGGAGAAATGTTACCCCCGTGTCCGTTGACCACGACGAACTTTTCCAGGCCGCTTCCGCGGGCGGAGATGACCGTTTCCCGTAACTGTCTCCGGAAAGTCTCCGGCGAGAGATATAGAGTGCCGGGAAAATTTCCGTGTTCGCGGGAAACGCCGACTCTAATCGGTGGCAAAATGAGAGCCCCTGTCTCTCCGGCGGCTCCCTCGGCGATCTTTTCCGCGATTAAACTGTCCGTGAGCAGGGGAGCGTGAGGTCCATGTTGTTCCGTGCTACCGGTCGGGAGCAAAGCTACTTCTGGTTTTTCTTCTTCAAACTTACGCCAGCTCAATTCGCCTAATTTCATCGAATCTCCTTGGTTTGCTGATCTTTTAAGCCATATTACTTAAGATTATCACCACGATCAACTGGGAAGGTCAAATAAATCGACAACCAGTATATTAGTGAATAATGCTCAAGTTATCAAAATCACGAAATTTTAACTTAAACAGGAGATACATCAACCACGAGAGAAGTTCCTCTGGAGGTAGATAATGGATTATTCTATTGGCGTTGATTCCGGGGATACGTTTACTGATGCCGTTTTGTTCGATAATGGTGAAGACCGGGTGCTCCGGACGGCAAAAGTGCCGACGACGCACCACGATCTGTCCGAGGGGATATTTCAAGCGATCGACGAGGTTATATCCGGTATCAGGGTTGAGGCCGTAGAGCAGGTTTCGCTTTCCTCGACCCTTGCCACCAATGCAATCGTTGAAGGCAGGGGCGGGGAAGTCGGCCTGATTATGCTGGGCTGGAGACCGGAAAGGGGGGAAGAGTTTCCACGCTGCAGGAAGTCCTGTGTTCCCGGTAGGTTCAACGCGAAGGGCGAGGTGGTGGAGTCACTCGACGAGGAAAGGGTGACTTCTTTAGTGGAGGAGTGGGAGAACGAAGTAGTTGGATACGCTGTCTCCGGCTACTTTTCCGTAAGAAACCCCCGACACGAGGAGCGGGTGGTAGAGCTTATAAAGGGTCGGACGGGAAAACCGATTGTTACAGGCCACGAGCTATCGAGGAAACTCGGTTTTTACGAACGCTCGGTCACGGCAGTGCTAAACGTGAAAGTTATTCCGATAATCAGATCCTTCCTGGACGGGACAAAAGAAGCTCTTGCCAGGAGGGGAATAGAAGCCCCGCTGATGATGGTAAAGAGTGATGGATCACTGGCCAGCTCCGAAGAGGTCAGAAGTAAACCGATCGAGACCATATTTTCCGGCCCCGCCGCCAGTGCCATAGGAGCCCGATGGCTTTCCGGCAAGGATGACGGAGTCGTGGTCGACATTGGAGGAACGACGGTCGATATAGCCGTGCTGAAGGACGGTCTACCCAGACTGGCCGATTCGGGAGTGCAGGTGGGGAAGTGGAGGACCAAGGTACAGTCAATGGATCTTCGCAGCGTCGGACTGGGCGGGGATAGCCGGATCAAGCTTGAAAAAGAAGGCAAGGTGGTCTTTGGCCCGGAAACCTCGAAACCTCTGGCTTTTGCCGATCTACCCGAAGCCAAGCTGGACAGGATTCACGTTTACGAGGACACTTCCTTTATCGAGCGTGCTAAAGGTGGGGATGAGGGGCTGGAAAGTCTCAACGATATGGCAAGGAGGTTGTACGGTCTCGTCGGGAAAGAGCCGGTCAACAGAACGAAATTGCTCAATCGGGCCAAGGAGGAAGGAATAGTCAGGGGCAGGTTTTACCTCGAGGAACTGGAAAGGCAGGGTTTCCTCAGGCGCATCACTTTAACCCCGACGGATTTACTCCACGTCATCGGCGAGTATACGGGTGGAACAGTCGAAGCACCCAGGACGGGGGCCGACCTGCTGTCCGGAGAGCGGGGAGCGGAACCGGGAGAGTTTGCTCGCTCCGTCAAGGCCTCTTTCGAGAAGAATATCGCGCTGGAGATAGTCAAAAAATATTTTTTAAGCGAGGAGCCGGATTGTGAGTTCGACGGAAACCCTTTGTGGAACTGCCTGGCCGGCGACGGAGCCACTGATTTAAATGTGAGGT
>CAZENJ010000006.1:31950-35026 GCA_964513485.1 uncultured Thermotogae bacterium
GAACTCGGAACGCCGCTGATCGGGATTGGGGCCCCGGCCGGGGTTTTCCTGCCCCGGGTGGCTAAACTGATTAACACCGACTTTATCGAGCTGGATAACTACAGCGTGGGTAACGCCGTAGGTGCGGTTACGGGTCGTGTTACAAGGCGGATTGATGTACTCGTAGCCGAACAACCGGAGAAAGGGCAGTACGTCGTCTTCCTGCCGGAAGAGAAAAAAGTACTGGCGGGGGAAGAGGACGAGGCGGCGCTTGCGGAAGCGACCGAATACGCCGAAGCCGCCGCCAGAAGTTTGGTCGAGAAATCTGGCGGGTCCCCGGTGGATATTTCCGTAAGGCAGAAGCCTTTCTATCACGGAAGGGCCAGGATCGAGATAACGGCTGTTGGCTTACCTCGGGCGGATCGCTCCGAAAATTTGACTAATGGGTGAAAGTTCATATAATAAAGTTGGGTTTTTGATATATTGGTGATATTATACTCGTGGCGGAACTGAAATTATTTATCCAGTGGGGCTTCTCTGAGGTAAGGTTCATTCTTTTGACTGTTCGGATAAAACTTGATACATTTTATCAAGTTTTCCTCCCCTGCGCAAACTTGGAGGCCGTGGGGGCGCCCTTTGTTCTTTGCCGTGAATATAAATACGATAACATAACCTGATAAACGACATTGACTCAGACGATGTATGCGAGTTTTTAGTCTTTTATTTTAATCAATTTTATGCTTAAAGGCGTGTGAAAATAATGGAAAGAGATAAGGTTCTAGAAATAATCAAAGAGAGAATAGTCTATCTTGATTACGAACCGGGCAAGCAGCTCCGGGAAAAGGAACTGCGGGAAGAATTTGATATCGGTCGAACCCCCCTGAGGGAGATCTTTATCAAGCTGGAAAGCGAAGGGTTGATCCAGACGGTTCCCCATAGCGGCACGTATGTCTCCACGGTAAGTTTCCACGAACTGCGCGATCTCTTCGAGGTAAGGAGTTACCTGATCAGCCTGGCGGGGAAGCTTTCCGCAAGACGGATACGACAGGGGGAGATCAAGGAACTGAGGGAACTTGTGGAGCAGATGAAATCGGAGTCGGACCCGAAGGAATTGATGAAGCTTGATTCGCAAGCTCACGAGTTAGTAAACAGATCGACCAGAAATGACGTTCTTGTTGAGAATTTGCGGAAACTGAGGCAGCAGTCCGTCCGAATATGGGTTTTTCCCAGAACCAAAAAATTCATGAGTACGTTTGCGGAAGAGTTTACGGAATTAATTGAGGCCCTTTCCGAGGGAGATGAGAGTCGGAGTGGAAAGCTGCTGGCGGATCATATGGAAGACTTTATAGAAGAAATCAAAAATCAGTTTATCAGCGCCAATCATGCTGAACACGAGACGTAAAACAGGGGGTGGTGGGGCAGAGCTAAAGTTCAAGCAGGAAGAGGACGCGGAGGATCGCGAAAGACTGACCGACTCGATTGCTTTTTTGTTGCAATTTTTTTTCGCTCAAGTTAGTATATTGAATGTATATTGCTTAAATAAAACAAGTTCTGGAGGTTTTTATGTTAACGTCAAACAAATTTATCAACAGAACTCCTCGGTTTAACATACTCTCCGAGGACGATAAAGAAGAAATCTACGATGCTTCTCTGGAGATACTCCAGAATACTGGAGTAAAAGTAGAACACGAAGAAGCCAGATCCATTTTCTCCGGCGCGGGCGCAAGGGTCGAAGATAATATCGTTCATCTCCCGCCTCATCTGGTGAATGATGCCGTCAGCAAAGCACCCAAGAAGATCCTGATATACGACAGGAACGGCGAAATGGCCATGAGGCTGGGTGGAACCAATTCCTATTTCGGTTCCGGCACCGACGTACCGAGAACGCTGGACGAGGACGGAGAGATCAGACAGACCGTGGCGGAAGATATCGCAAAATGGGCCAAAGTCTGTGACGCGCTCGACAATATTGATTTTTCCTCACCCATTGGCCTGCTGAGGAAAGAAAAGGAACACGTCCAGGATATCCTCGAGGCGAAACAGGTAATGGCCAATACGACGAAACCTGTAATGTTTTGCTCCTGGGACGAGCGGGGTACGAAGGACATATTTGATATGGCCTCGATCGCCGTTGGCGGAGAAGAAGAGTTGAAGGCGAAGCCTTACATAATGCATTACATCGAACCGGTGACGCCGCTGAGTCATAGCAAGGAGGTCATGGCCCAGACCATATTTGGGGCGAAGAACGGGCTACCGACGATTTACACGCCGATGCCTTCGGCCGGTGCGGTCAGTCCTATGACCTTTGCCGGTTCAATTGCGCTCGGGCTTGCCGAATCCCTCACCGGGATTACGCTGGCTCAGCTGGTAAACGAGGGTGCGCCGATGATTACGGGCGGAATCTACTCCATCCTGGACATGCAGACTTCCGGTTTCGTCTACGGTGGGCCGGAGTTCGCACTTATGAACGGTGCGGTGGCAGAAATGAGTAACTTCCTTGATCTGCCGATGTTTGGGACTGCCGGAGTTACTGATTCCAAAGTGGTCGATACACAAGCGGCGATAGAAGCTACTTTCAACCTTGCGACTCAGTCCCTCGTCGGGTCAAATCTGATTCACGATGTCGGTTACCTCTCTTCCGGGCTACTTTATTCCTACGACCAGCTGGTAATGAGTGACGAGATAATTGGCATGGTCAAGCGGATAATGGACGGCATAGATACGTCCGGAGACAACATCCCACTTGATCTAATCGACGAAGTTGGTCCAAAAGGGAATTTCCTTAATACTTCTCACACCATGGACAACTTCAAGGAAGAACACTGGCAGCCCAGTCTGATGGACAGAAAGAACTTCGACAGCTGGGAGGCTGACGGGAGCAAGACCATGGGAGACAGGATAAGCGAGAAGAGGAATGAGATCCTTGAAAATTACGAAGCTCCCGTGCTTGAAGAAGACAAGCTGGAAAAGATAGAAGCGATAATAGACGAAGAGAGAGAAAACAGAAAGGTGGAGTACTAAGGAGGAACAATGTTAGAAAAAAAACTTGCAGCAAATAAATCTTCTCAAGACAAGGTCGGTTTTGAGGTGCTGAGTG
>CAZENJ010000007.1:0-34139 GCA_964513485.1 uncultured Thermotogae bacterium
GAAACGAGAAAGGAACAGGGCTGGCTGAGCCAGGTCTATGCGGACCTGGCTCGGATATTTGACCTGGTACCGAAGTACCTGGAGGAGGAAAGGTCCGTCTCGATCGCCTACTACGGTAATATCGTCGACCTGCTCGACTATATAGTCGAAAACGAGATAGACGTCGATCTCCTCTCCGACCAGACCTCCTGCCATGCCGCCTACTCCGGGGGCTACCACCCGGTGGGCTATACCTACGAGGAGAGCCGGCAGCTGCTGAGCCAGGAGCCGGAGCGGTTCAAAGAGGAGGTTGATAGGTCCCTGGAGAAACACTTTCACCTGATCCAGCAACTGGTCGAGCGAGGTGCCTACTTCTTCGACTACGGCAACAGCTTCATGAAGGCTGTTTACGACGCGGGCGTGACTGAAATCGCAAAGAACCCCGCCGACCCCAGTTCCGGCTTTATCTTCCCCTCCTACGTCGAGGACATCATGGGACCGGTCTTCTTCGATTACGGCTACGGACCCTACCGCTGGGTCTGTCTGTCGGGCAAGAAGGAGGACCTAAGCAGGACCGACCAGGCAGCGGCGGAGATGATCGACCCCGACCGGCGCTCCCAGGATTACGACAACTACGTCTGGATCCGGGACGCGGAGGAAAACGACCTGGTCGTCGGTTCGCAGGCGAGAATCCTCTACACGGACGGACCGGGCAGAGTTGCCATGGCGCTTGAGTTCAACAGGCTGGTCCGGGAGGGCGAGATCGGCCCGGTGATGATCGGCCGGGACCACCACGATCCCGGCGGAACCGACTCCCCCTACAGGGAGACCTCCAACGTCGAGGACGGCAGCAATATCATGGCCGAGATGTCAGTCCACGACTTCGCCGGCAACGTCGCCCGCGGCATGACCATGGCCGTGGAGAGCAACGGCGGCGGCGTCGGAATCGGCAAGTGCTTCAACGGTGGCTTCGGCCTGGTGCTGGACGGGAGCAAAAGAGTGGACGAGATCATCAAATCGGCCATCGACTGGGACGTCCACGGCGGAGTCGCCAGGCGGTCCTGGGCGCGGAACGAACACGCCGTCGAGACGATGATCGAGTGGAACGAGCGAAAAGGTGCAATGGGCCACGCCACGTTGCCCTATCACGCGGATGAGGATCTGATAGCGAATGCGATCGAGGAGAAATCGTAATCCAGCGCGAAAAGCAGCCGGCACAATTAGTTAAAAATTCGGTTCCCCTTTTTGCCAGATCGTCTCGCCCAACTTGATCACCCGTTTTGCCGAGTTAGCACCGATATGGTAGGCCAGGTGTCTGTAGTCGGGGGCATCGATTACCACCAGATCGCCCTGCTTGCCCGGTTCGATCGTTCCGGCCCTATCCGCCATATCGACAGCGGCCGCGGCATTCAGGGTAAGGGCGGTAATCGTTTCTTCAATGGTCAGGTTCATATACAGGGTAGCGAGGGAGAAGAGTAACGGTATTGATTCGGAATAACAGCTACCGGGATTGAGGTCCGTGGCCAGGCTCACGGGTAAACCGTGGTCGATCATCCACCTGCCCCGGGCGTATTTCTCCTGCAGGCTGAAGGCGGTTATCGGAAGTAAGACGGCGATAACGCCATTTTCCTTCATCATCCGTAACCCGTCCTCGGAGGCTTTTAAGAGGTGATCCGCGGAGATGGCACCGACCTCGGCCGCCAGTTCTGCGCCACCGGTTCCTGCTATTTCGTCGGCGTGAATCTTCGGAACCAGACCTAATCCTTTCCCCCTTTTCAGGACTTTTCGGGATTCTTCAACCGTAAAAGCACCTCTGTCGCAAAATACGTCGCAGAATTCTGCTCCCCGCTCGGCTGCCAGCGGGGCAATATCTTCGACGACGAAGTCGACGTATTCTTCCCGCCTGTCGGCATATTCTTCCGGAACTGAATGGGCGCCGAGGAAAGTCGGCCTGACGTCCAGCGGGGTTTCCTCGTTCAGCTCGGTCATTACTCTTAACTGTTTTAACTCGGTATCTTTGTCCAGCCCGTAGCCGGTCTTTCCTTCAACCGCAGTTACGCCGAGTCCAACCATGGATCTCAGCCGTTCCCTTGCTTCCCGTTTTAGCTCGGCGAAACCGGCTTTTCTGGTTGACCTGACGGAGCTGGCTATACCGCCGCCCTCTTCCGCGATTTCTTCGTAACTTTTTCCCTCGAGCCTCATCTGAAATTCCTCTGCCCGGTAGCCGGAAAAGACGAAGTGCGTGTGGGGGTCTATGAGTCCCGGCAGGACCGGTCCACCCTCGGCGTCGACGACGCTTGCTTCGTCTGTATTTGAGCCCGTAAAGTCTCCCCGGCTTCCTATTTCCCGGATCGTCCCGTCTTCAATCAGGATCTCTCTCTGTTGCGATACGGAAAGCCGGTTCATCTCCGAGCCAAACTGCGCTTCGCTGCCTTCCGGCGTTACGAGCTGGCCGATATTTTTTACGATCGTCCGGTTCTTCTCGTTCGTGGTATCAGTTTCGTTCATGTGTCTTCAACACCTCGGAAAATGTCGCCAGTCAAGAACCCCGCCCTCGGGATCGATGAAACGGACGGAAGTCGTTATTTGCTTAAAGATCCTCCAGCAACCTGTTCTCGATAACCTGGTCTCCGGAAAAGTTGTCGAGCTTCAGGTAATGCTCGGCCACGTTTAGAAGGGCTTCCACGGGGACCAGACCGACGATTTCACTCTCCTTTATGCCTGTTCCGTGTCGCTCGGCTTCGATCCGGATCAGCTCGAAGGTCTGCTGGAGCGACGTCCTGGTATAATCCGTCATATTCATCGAGACCTGCACCGCCTCTTCTTCTTCCAGGTCGACGCCCATTGCTTTGCAGTACCGAAGCCCGCCGCTCGAATGTCGGACCGCCCGGGCAATCTCCCTGGCGACGGAGAGATCGTCGGTATCAAGATTTACGTTAAATGCCACAAGTGGTTTGCGGGCCCCGACCGCGGTAACTCCGGCAGTCGGGTGAACTTTGTCCGGACCGAAGTCCGGTTTCCAGTTTCCCCTGGTAATTTTTTCCGGAAAACCTTCGAATTCGCCCCGGCGTATTTCGGCCAGGTTCTTTCGTTCCGGCCTCGTGGCAGCCTCCTCGTAGAGATAGATCGGTATTTCGTACTTTTCCCCCGCTTCCTCGGCCAGCCTCTTTGCCAGCTCGATCGCCTCGGTCATGGTCACGTTTCTGACCGGCGTAAAGGGAACCACGTCCGTGGCGCCCATCCTGGGATGTTCCCCCTGGTGTTCATTCATGTCTATCCGGTCGACGGCAACGCCCATCGATTCCAGGGTCGCCTGAAAAAGTCCGTCCGGACTGCCCACGTTTGTTACGACCAACCTGTTGTGAGCGGGATCGGCCGAATAATCGAGTAACTTCACGGCCTCGTTTTTCTCGAACGGCTCCACTATCCTTTCTATCGTTTCTTCGTCCTTCCCGACGCTGTAATTCGGAACCGACTCAAGAATTTTAGTCATGAGTTACCTCCTCATTTTTCGATCCTTAATTTTTCGATTAAATCGGACTCTCTTGCCAGCGGTTCGATCTCAAAGGTCTCAGATCCGCCGTCCTTTTCCAGGATAACCTCCAACTTTTCCTCGTCCCTGCCCTGACTGTATCGTCCGGTTAACCGCGCGGCGAGGGTTACGTCCTCTTCGGCAGCGCCCTCTGTAATCAGTGTCAGAGGACCGGGAAAATCGGAAACCCTCAACCTCCAGTAAGCGGAAGCGAATTCCTCCAGCCGGGCGTTCTCCTCTTCATTTCTGCCGATTATCGCTTTCCCCCCCTCCGGCAGGCGAAAGTGCCGGCCGTTTTTGAGAAGCTTGAGGTCCCTTGCCGTCGTAGCCTCTTTCCCCTTGTGTTCGAACACCTCGTTAATTCGGTGGCCGAACTCTTCTTCGGTGAGCAGACAGCCCCCGGCCGGCTGGCTGTAGTGGTCTATCCCGTATTGCTCGGCGAGTTCCAGCTGCCGCTTGCGGGACCGGCCTTCTATATCCAGGAGTTTTTCTCGCTCGACCCATCCCTCTTTTTCCGGCAGGGTTGGAGGAAGCAGCCTGGCGGATAACGGTCGAAGCAACCGCTCGTCGATATCGCTTTCATTTTGGATCAAATTTAGAGTATCTTTTCTCTGCGTCATCGGGCGTTGCCCCAGTACTTCTCCCGTGATGATGAAGTCCGCCCCGATCCTCTCCATGTATTTTTTCGCCTGGTTTAAAATCAATATTCTGCAGTCCAGGCACGGGTTCATCGCGGAACCGTAACCGTGCTCGGGTGACTTTATAATCTCCAGATAGTCCTCTTCCGGGACGTCAAGCAGCCTGATTTCTATTCCGAGGTCCCTTTCGATCTCCTCGAAAAGTTCTTCGTCGTCCTCGCTAATAAAGCCGGTGCGAAAGTTGACCCCGATAACCTCCACTCCCTGATCGACGATCAGCTTTGCCGCCAGCTGACTGTCCATACCGCCGGAAACCAGAGCCAGCGCACTTATCCTCTTGTTTTCAGCGTGCACCTTATGATCTACCTCACAGTTCATGATAAATTTTCTGTTTCTTCTTAATCATCAATTAAACTAGGTTGCGGGGTCAATTTCTATACCCCGAGAGGGATTGCGGGGAAAAACTCCCGTGCCGGTTAATTCCCTCGCGCGGCCATTAGAAACCATCGTTGAAGTAAGTCTCCTGCGGAAGAAAGGCGGCTCGTAAGAGTGGTAATTTATTTTTGTTCTTGACTTTCATATTATCGGACACACAGAGCTGTTTCGGGCTGAGATAACCTGTATAAAGCTGTGCCAGAGAACCGATATCGAGAGAGAAGTCCACCTCTGACGAAGTTTCCTCGTGCTGGACCCTGCATTTGCGGGAATCCTGAGAAAAATTCAGGGTGAAGGTACCCTGGTTCGCTGCCAGGAGAGAATCGGTAATTTCAAAAGTTATTTCTCCTTCTATTCCCGTATCGTAGACCAAACTTTCCAGGGCAGCCTCTACGTCTACTATTCGGAACATTACTCCCGGATTTAACTCGGTCTCTACACTGCGTGGATCCTCGACTAAGTCCAGCAGGGTTAAGTTTTCAGGTAACGGTCCGGGAACCCCTACCTTTTTCACCTGGGAGCCATGATTATAGAGAAACCTTAAAAGTTGATAGAAAGTTTCCCCGTCCCGGTAAACCAGTTCTTTTACTTTTAGGTCTTTTTTCCATTCGTCTTCAGAGCTTTCTTGCAGGGAGTAAAGTACGTACCCTTTGGCCTCGCCATCGTTTTCCCAGAGATAGCAATAACTTCTTTCCTTCCAGGGATTGAACTTTCGGTTGTTCCACCAATCGGAAGTTCGCCGGAGAGGCAGGTTAAATTGACGGGCGAAATCGTGATATAAGGGCTCGATTTCTTCGTATTCCTCGAAGGTAATCTTACGAAAACTTCCCAGCTTTTCGGTCCGCTCGAAATCTAGCTCTTCAGGACCTAAGAAATAAATATGTGATTGGTCGCAGACTCTCCAGCCGAGCCTGTTGTAGAAAGGATAGGAGAAGGGCCAGAGGGCGGACAGGGTTATCCCTCTGTCCCTGAGTTCTGACAGAATTTCCCCCATCATAGTTCTGATGTAACCCTGGTGTCTGTTCTCCGGTCGAGTCGCAACCATACTTATTCCACCGACTGTCAGCCAGTCTTCCCTTATGTGGGACGACAGCTCATGAATGCTGGAAATTGCCAGCAATTCTCTATCTTTGTAAATCCCTCTTCTTTCCCCTACGCCATCCCAGAAATCCTCTTCGCTATCGTAACTATCCTCCTCCTCGTGGGGCCTGAAGGCGTAATGCAGTAAATGGTGAAACTCTTCTCGCTGATCGTCGGGTACTTCTCTGTAAGTGACCACTTTCCCTCCTTTCCGTAAGTTCTGCTTAATTAATACCTGATGGTTAAGTATAATAACGTATTTCCGAACTCTTGTCATCAGATCAGAAAGGGGATAGCTCTGCCCCCGACGATAACGAGGTGAAATTCTATTACCAAGATTAGCTGAGAACCCTCAGGGCTACCTCTGAGGTTGAATTTGCTGGTTTTTCGGTCGAGAAAAAACATTGGATTGGAGAGCACGTCCCGTTAATATTTGAGGGCAATAGAATTGGGGATAATTATGGATAATCTTTTGATCAAACCGACCGGTCCGAACTGCAACCTTGCCTGCGATTATTGTTTCTATCTCGAGAAATCGTCGCTCTACCCCGGGAAAAACCGGATGGAACTATCCACCGCAGAAAACATGATTGCCCAGATGATGGAAAAAGGGGAACCGGTAACCTTCTCCTGGCAGGGGGGAGAACCGACCCTGATGGGTCTGGACTTCTTTCGGGAAGTAATAGAACTCCAGAAAAAGCACGGCTCCGGGGGTCAGAGCGTCACCAATACCATCCAGACAAACGGCCTGCTGTTGAACGAAGCCTGGATGAAGTTTCTGGCCAAATACAACTTCCTGGTCGGCCTCAGCCTGGACGGACCGAGAGATCTGCATGATGCCAACAGAAAGTATCCGAACGGGGAAGGAAGTTTTGCCGATGTTATGGAAGGGGCCGAGCTCTTACAGGAGTACGAAGTCCCGTTCAACCTCCTGACCGTCCTGAACTCTCGCACGGTGCAACAGCCCAAACGGATAGTAAACTTCTTCCTCCAGAATGACTTTACTCATTTTCAGTTTATCCCGGCGATAGAGACGCGGGAGACCGACGAAGGTGAAAGAGTTGCACGATTTTCCCCCGAACCGGAAGAGGTCGGCAGGTTTCTGGAAGCAGTGTTCGAAAAGTGGGCGGCCGACTTTCCACCCCCCTTCAGCGTGCGTTACTTCGAATCCCTGGTAAATACCTGTCTCGGTCAGGATCCCGGCATGTGCAGAATAGATGCCTCCTGCGGCTCCTACCTGGTGGTCGAGCACAACGGTGACGTCTACCCCTGTGACTTCTTCGTCGAAGAAGACTGGAAGCTGGGAAACCTGAACGAGAGTAGCTTGAAAAGGATCCAGAACGGGGAGAGGTTCGAAGAGTTCGCCGCGGCCAAGGCCGAGTTCTCCGCAGAGTGCCATGACTGTGACTACCTGCCCTACTGCTACGGCGGCTGTCAACGCTACCGGGGGCTGCCCGGAGGGCCGGAAAAGCGCAGCTACTTGTGTCAGGCCCACAAATACTTCCTTTCCCGCAACCTGGAGAAAATTAAGGAGATAGCCTCCCGGGTACGATGAATAGCCCAGATTTTGGGGAGCTAGCAAACAGGAAGATGAACTTTGTCCATTCAACTGGTGGCAATAATTGCCGGCTCGCTTTATCATAAGTTTCGAGCATCGCGTCGATCGCGGCACACCATAATAAAAGCTAAAAGTCGAGGTAGTTAAGATGTACGTCGATAAGGTGTTTTGTGAAGAATGTGGAACCGAGGTATCGGAAAACCGGCCGGTGACCGACTGCCCGCAGTGCGGGGAGCCGCTGAGGATAGACTACGATTTAGAACGGATCGGTAAAGAAATAGATAGGGACCAAATTGAAAACAGGAAAGGCGATCTTTTTCGATACCGGGAATTACTTCCGCTAAAGGAAGCCCCGGTCACGCTTGGGGAAGGAGATACGCCCGTTATCGAGTCCTCGGCTCTCGGTCCCGAAGCGGACCTTGCAGTCCATTTCAAACTGGAGTATTGCAACCCGACAGGATCCTTCAAGGACCGCGGCGTGGCAATGACGGTATCGAAGGCCAGGGAATGGGGAGTTGAAAAAGTTGCCGACGATTCGTCCGGCAATGCCGGGGCCGCGCTTGCGGCTTACTCGGCCAGGGCCGGCCTTGACTGTACGATCTACGTCCCGGAGAAGGCCTCCGGGGAAAAGATCGAGCAGGTAAAGAGCTACGGGGCAGAACTGCGAACGGTTCCCGGCCCGCGGAAAAATACGGCCGAGAAAATCCGTGAGGAGACGGAGGAAAGTAGTGTACACTACGCTTCCCACAATTTAAGTCCGTACTTTACGGAAGGGATGAAGACGATCGCTTACGAGGTAAGTGAGTATTTCGACTGGAACCCTCCGGAACACGTTGTTTTTCCCGTCGGCGGCGGGGCACTGCTGGTCGGTGTCTATCGGGGCTTTCGGGACCTCCTCCGCCTGGGGTGGATAGGCGAACTGCCCGCAATTTATGGAGTCCAGTCGAAAGCATGTGACCCGGTCGTTCGGGCCTTCGAGGCTTCGCGAGAAGACATCGAGCCGGTGGACGTCGAGCCGACGATCGCGGAAGGTATCCACATAGGCAACCCGGAAAGGGGCCGAGAGATTCTGACGGCAATACGCGATACGGGTGGGCGGGCGCTGGCGGTTGCAGAGGCAGAGATCCGGCGAACTCATAAAAGTCTCGCCGAGCGAGAAGGTATATACGCGGAGCCGACTTCGGCGACACCGATCGCCGGACTGCCTGAATTGAGCCGGCGAGGGGTTATCGGCTCTGGTGATAGGGTGCTTGTACCGATCACCGGCTTCGGGTTGAAGGATGTTCGGGTGGGAGAGCGTAATTGACTTTAAATATACGGAAAGATAACTCTCAATGAAGCCAGAAAAAACCTAACAAGGGGGGGAAGCATGGAAGGTTACTTCGGTCGCTATCTTGACGTTTCCCTGACGGAGGGAGAGATAACCGATTACGAGATTCCGCGCGAGTGGCTGGAAAAGTTTCTCGGCGGCAGGGGAATCGGAGCGAGAATACTGTTCGAAGAGCTTGATTCCGGCGTGGATCCGCTTGGCCCCGAGAACATCGTGGTCTTTGCTACCGGACCGCTGCAGGGCCTGAATATCGCGGGCGCCGGACGGCACGCGGTAATGGCCAAATCCCCGAAGACGAATTCCGTAAACGGTTCCTACGTCGGTGGTTTTTTCGGTCAGGAACTGGGTAAATCCGGTTACGACGGGTTGATTGTCAGGGGAGCCGCCGACTCGCCGAAATACCTGGTTCTTAAAGACGGTGAGGCGGAGATCAAGTCGGCCGATGATTACTGGGGTCGGGATACCGCGGACTTCGAGGCAGAGATCAAGGAAACCGAAGGGGACGACGTCAGAGTCGCATCTATCGGGAAGGCCGGCGAGAACCTTGTCAATTTTGCCTGCATAATCCAGGACAGGAATAGAGCGGCCGGTAGGCCCGGTCTGGGCGCCGTGCTCGGAAGCAAAAAGCTAAAAGGTATTGCCGTGGCCGGCTCCGATAAGAAAGAGCTGGCGGATCCGGAAGAACTCGGGAGCCTCAGGGCCCAGTTTGCCCGGAAACTGGCGGAGACAAAAGGGGACTCGCTGGGAAAGTACGGCACCGGGAGAGGGGTAAACGGCTTGAACGAATCCGGAATACTGCCGACGAAAAATTTCCAGTCGGGCTATTTTCCCGAAGCGGAAGAGATAAGCGGCGAAAGGATGACGGAAACTATCCTGCAGGAACGGGACACCTGCAGTGGCTGCCCGATCAGGTGCAAGCGGGTGGTCGAGACGGAATTCGACGGCGAGAAGGTCAGACCGGAATACGGCGGACCCGAGTACGAGACGATTGCGGCGTTCGGTTCACTCTGTCTGAACTCGGATCTCGATGCCATTGCCCTGGCAAACCAGAAATGTAACAGGTACGGGCTGGATACCATTTCAACCGGTAATACTATTGCCTTTGCCATGGAAGCCAGTGAAAAAGGTCTCCTGGATGAAGAAGTAAACTGGGGCGATCCCGGGGTAATTATCGAACTGGTCGAACGGATCGCCGGCCGGAAAGGACTGGGAAAGAAACTGGCGAAAGGGATAGCAAAGCTGAAGGAGGAGCTTGGCGCGGACTTCGCCGTTGAGATAAAGGGCCAGGAGGTCCCGATGCACGAGCCCCGGGGCAAAAAGGCTCTGGGTCTCAGCTATGCCACGACTCCAAGGGGTGCGAACCACATGGAAGGTGCCCATGATACCACCCTGGAGGAGGAACCTCTGGCCCCGGAAATCGGCGTTACCGAAACCATGGACAGGTACAGTTATCGGGGGAAAGCACGAGTGGCGAAGATATTCGAGGACCTCAGGTCTTTCAATAATTCGCTCGTTATGTGTGCCTTTACCACGGACATGGCGGGGGAAAATTACGCTTTCGGAACAATGAGGGATATCCTGGAATCCGTGACCGGAAGAAAGTTATCATCGGAGGAGATGCTGGAAATAGGTGAGAGAAACTACGTTTTGCTGAGGCTTCTGGCGGTAAGAGAAGGTTACTCCGCCGGAGAAGACGACCTGCCCCGGAGGTTAAAGGAGCCGCTTTCCGGGGGCGTCACCGAGGGCGAGGCCATACCTCAGGAAGAGTTCGACAAAATGCTATCTGATTATTACGAGGCAAGGGGTTATGGCGCGAACGGAGTACCGAAGGGGGAACTTCTGGAGAAGCTGGATTTGGCAAAACTGAAAGCGTGAATGTACATCCAAGCAGAAACTGGTCTTATTAAATTGACTATTGGAATGGTTTGATATAGAATCCAATTAGAAGGAATTTATTATTCTTAAAGGGGGTGAAGTATTATGGATAGTCTAAAAAGAAGCGGTTCGGGTATCGTAATTATTTCTCTCTTATTGCTTCTGAGCTTTTCCCTGGCGGTTTTCGGGGCAGCGGAAGAAGAGTGCTGTATTTACATGGAGAAGCCCGATTGCCCGCCTCGCTACACGTCTTTCAGGCCATCTACGGATATCTACGATGAAGGGGAAACCGTCAAACTGACGCTCTACGGTCTGAATGACGAGTACAAGATGGAACGAATAGAGATAGAAGGAGTCGGGCCGCGCGGAGAAGTCGTTTACAGCGAGGAAATCAATCAGAATATCACTCCGGACGTCTCTAAGTGGAGCTGGAGCTGGAACCAGATAGGTAGCTCCGGGGAACAGGTAGAAACCGGACATTATTTTGCTATTCTGGAGACGCAGTGCTGTGGTTATTACAGGACTGACTTCAGGATTCAGAGAAAAGTCCGGATTCCCAGGTGCTCCTGCTGTTGCGGTAGTTATTACATGGACCTCGACACGACCTGCAATCGTTACAGCCCCGGAGAAGACATCACGGTAAGCTTTTCAAACTGCAATGGTTGCGGACTGGTCTTTGAGAGGCTCTATGTCGAAAGGGAAGAACGGTGTTGTGGCAGTGAAGTCGTTTTCAGCCGCGAATTTACTGACGGTTTTCAGCCGGGACGTGACTGGAGCTGGATCTGGAGCCAGCAGAATAATAGCGGAAATCAGGTCGGCCCCGGTCAATACACGGTATATATCGAAACGCGTTGCTGCGGCACTTTGAGCACGAGCTTCAATATTTACGAGAGAAGCTGCTGTCAGCGCACCTGCTGCCGAAGCAGTTACTGTGGTGAGAGGAGGAGTTGCTATAATAGGGGGAGCCGCTGCTGTGGCTCCGGCTTCTGGCCTTTCTTTCTAGGATCTTGCTGCAATAACTGTTGTAATTAGAGGATCAAAATAACTTCCGGTGGAGGAAATCACCCGAGCTCCTTCACCGGAAGCTCATGTAGAGCCATCCCAATCCGAACTCCCGGTGGACGATCCGGGATTAATCTTTCTTTCTACCCGGGGCAACTTCCCGTAATCCCCGGTATTCCTCTTTTCTACCTGCGGTTCCTTTATCGGGATCGAGTTTAAGACTATAATAATTCGAGGTGATTTTATGAGAATTTTCGTCGATACGGCGGAGCTGGATGAGATAAAAGAAGCCAATTCCTGGGGGATTCTGGACGGAGTAACTACGAATCCTTCTCTGATAAAGAAGGCGGTTGAAAACAGACAGGACGTGGACATGAGAGAATACATCGGAGAGATCTGTAAAACCGTCGCCGGCCCGATTAGCCTCGAAGTGATTGGTTTAACTGCGGAAGAGATGGTCGAGCAGGGGCAATTCCTGTACGAGGAATTCAACCCGGTTAACGACAACGTCGTCGTAAAAATTCCGGTGAACACGAATTCCCCCGAAAGCTCCGGCGGGGATTACGAAGGGCTGAAGGCTCTGAACGAACTATCCGAGAGGGGAATACCTACCAATGCGACGCTGATCATGAAACCGGAACAGGCTTTGCTCGCCGCAAAAGCCGGAACGCAGTACGTCAGTCCTTTTGCCGGCCGGATAGACGATTTCATCAGGTCGAAAGTCGGACTGACCCGGGGGGAAGATTATCCGAAAAGTGCCTACCACGATTCCGACTGGTTGAGGCATAGTTCCTACCTCCACTTGAAACCGCAATACGAGTACCTCGAGGGAGAAGACCTTGATGAGGTCTTCTCCGACGATGAGGTAGCGGAGGTAAGGGAAAAAACGAGTGACGCTGGCGTTTCCAGCGGCGCGGAGGCGGTCGCGTCGATCAAGCAAATTTTCAGCAATTACGAGTTCGAAACGGAGGTTCTAGCGGCCAGCCTGAGGAACTCCCGGCAGGTCAGGGAAGTAGCCGAGGCCGGTGCAGACGTCGCCACTATTCCGTTTCAGGTGTTGCAGGAGATGTTGGGTCACCACAAGACGGAACAGGGGATAATCGGCTTCAGCGAGGACGTCGTGGCCGAATACGAGGGGCTTTTCGGGTGAAGAGCGGTTAGCGACAGTCTCGTAACTGACCACCCGGTCAAAGGACCAATCCGATGCGGAGGTCGTTTACGTTCGTTCCCGTGGGGCCGGTGATGATTGTCCCGTTCAGCTCTGTTAAGCCGCGGGACGACTCGTGATCCCGGAGGCGAGAGGCGACCTTCTTCCGATTAAGCTCTTCGGAACCGGCGAGTAAACCACCGGCAATCTCCGTGCTACCGTCCTCTCCGTCGGAATCTATCGCTCCAACTGCAACATCGGTCAAACCGGAAATTTCCAGACCCGCCGCGAGCGTGAATTCCTGGTTTGGCCCGCCGCCGCCGAGGCCGGAGTTGAGGCTGACCGTCGTTTCTCCCCCGGAAAGAATTAGACCCGGCTTTTCCAGCGGATGTCCCTCTTCCCGGACGGAACGCGCCAGCTGGCCGAGCGTCTGGCCGGTATATCTGCTTTCCCCCTCCAGCCTGGAAGAAAGGATGTGGGAGTTCAATCCGTTCTCCTCGCCCCGTTGAGCCATTTGTCTGAGCGCGGTCTTATTGCTGGCAACTATCTGATTTTCCAATCTGAAGTCCAGAAATTCGTCCTTCCTGACCGGTTCGGAAGATTTATCACCGGCGGTCAGCGACTTTTTGATCGTGGGCAGGCCCGAGAGTATACCGTAATCTTCGAGAATAGCCAGTGCCTCTTCGGGACGTGATTCTTCCGGAACGGTCGGACCGGAAGCGATGGTGCTCAGGTCGTCCCCGACCACGTCGGACATGATCAAGCTCAGAGTCTTTGCGGGATGAATTGCCCGGGCGAGTCTGCCCCCTTTGATTCGGGAGAGGTTCTTCCGCACGACGTTGATCTCCGAAATCGTGGCCCCGGAAGAAAGCAGACGTTGCGTCAGTTCGGCGAATTCCTCGAAATCCACCCCCTCTCTGGGAAGAGATAGCAGTGAGGAACCTCCGCCGGATATTAGGGCTATTACCAGGTCACGCTCCCCGGTGCCCCGGGCAAGTTCCAGTAAATTCTCGGCGGCCGCGAGGCCGTCACGATCCGGAATCGGGTGAGCCCCCCGGGCCAGGCTTATTCGTTCCAGCTCGTTTTCTGCGACCTCGTTTTTGGTAATAACCAGCCCGTCGGTAATCCTGTCCCCGAGGGCGGCTTCTGTGGCTTTTGCCATTCCGTAACCGGCTTTTCCCGCTCCGATTACGATAATTCGCTTCAGCTCTTTTAGGTCTATCTCCGCGTCGCCGGCAACGAGGCGATTACCTTCCAGCTTCAGGTGGGATTCTATTACGCGATCGGGAAGGACGGAGTTTATCCCGGCCTCGAAGAGGTCCAGAGCCCTTCTTTTTGCCTCTCCGGAGGCCCCGACTATTATTTCCTCTCTGTTTTTGATTTCGATAAGATCTGTCATTGTAGATTACCTTGATTATACGGTGGGTTTACTCCCTTTCGAAGTCCGATTCGGGTATATTAATTCCAGGTTCTTGGTTTCAAAATATTTATCCCCAATTCATCTTAATATCGTGAAATGTGAAAGAAAAACAAGTAATCCTCGCCATATAAGTACAACCTGCTCGATCCTTAAATTTCTTTAAATTTCCTTCCGTCCTGGAGATTTTCCCCTGTGATTTGCTAGCTTTTGCTTTCACGTTCGATAAAACCGCAGGTAATTCCCCCTGCGTGGGAATTACCTGCTTCCGATCTCGGCCTCCGATAGGATTTTCCTGAACGGGAAGCAAAATCTAGCATTTTATAGATAAGTAGATTGTTCCCATTCCTATTGGGGAGTATTGAGCCGGAATAGTGCACAAGCCTGAGTCCTGTTTGTAATCCGAGGGAAAGGAAATTACACTTCCAGTGGGTTAATTTGCAAATGCAAATAACGTTGCTTACCCTGTTCGTTCCGCTCCGAAACGAGGCCAGAGGGAATCGGGATTGAAACATCGGGTAAGGAACAGGAGGTGAGGCAGATGAAACTGACGGTACTGCTGTTAACGGGAGTAGTTGTCCTATCGTTGTTTCAGGCCGCTGCCGCGGGGAGCTCGGATGAGAAAAGTCGGGTCGTACCGCCGGAGCAGATGGACCTGACCGTGGTATACGACAACTACGGTTTTCAGCCGGCACTGGGGACTGCCTGGGGCTTTTCCTGTCTCGTGGAAGGTCTCCCGGAGACGATACTCTTCGATACCGGCGGAAACGGCGAGCTGTTGCTCGCCAACATGAATGAGCTCCGAACCAGGCCGGAGGATATTGATATCTTGGTCCTCTCTCATATCCACGGCGATCACACCGGCGGGCTGGAGGAATTGTTGAAAGAGATGGACGACGGCGTCGTCTACACCCCCTATTCCTTTCCGGCCAGTTTCCGGCGGAAGATAGAAAGAGCCGGCCTGGCGGCGGAGGACGTAAAAAACGGGATTGAATTCTGCCCCGGTGCCCGTTCCACCGGTGTCATGGGCGCGGGGATAAAGGAACAGGCTTTGGTTCTGGATTCTCCCCGGGGAGCCGTGCTGATTACAGGTTGCGCTCATCCCGGAATCGTAAACATGTTGGAACGCGCCGCCGAAATTACGGACGATAGAGTATATCTCGTCCTGGGCGGGTTTCACCTCGCCTCGGCGGGCTCGGGCAGGATCAAGGAGATCGTCGAGAGTTTTCGGGAACTTGGAGTGGAAAAAGTCGCCCCGTGCCATTGTTCCGGGGATCGGACGAGAGAGCTTTTCCGCGAAGCTTACGGTACGGACTTTATCGCCGCGGGCGCTGGAAAAGTGGTAGAAATAAAGGAGGTCAGTAAATAGCTGCAAATGATAGTCGAAAGTCTGCTGGATTCGGTGGAAGCAAAGCTGGAGAAGCGAACTGTAAAGAGGGCGGTGCTGGGTCTGGGTTACACCGGCGTGGAGCTGGACGACGGTTCCTGTGGCCTGGCGGCAACCCTCCGCTGGGAGGCCCCGGGTTGCTGCAGTCTGGTCGAAGGTGCCGGGGAGCTGGACGGAAGGAGTGCGCTCGAACTGGCCCGGGAGGCCGGTTCGGCCAGGGTTCTGCGCTCCTCCCTCGGGTTAGCGACGCTTAACGCAGTGATAAATAATTCCGGCGAGAGCAATACGGTTTCGCCGCTGGAGGCGCTCGATCCGGGCCCCGGAGACAGCGTCGGAATGGTCGGATATTTTGGCCCGCTGATAGAGAAAATCGGGGAGAAGGCCGATGAGTTCTACGTCTTCGAACGAAGGCCTTCCGACGAGGAATTCGTCTACCCGGACTGGGCGGCGGATCAGCTACTCCCGGAGTGCGATAAAGTAATAATTTCCGGTACGACCCTGATAAACAAGACGATGGAGGGGCTGCTCAAACGCTGCCGGGGAGAAGTCGGAATATTGGGACCTTCGACGCCGCTTTCTCCGGTGTTAGCAGATTATGGCGTCGACTACCTCTTTGGTTCTGTCGTGGTCGACCCGGAGAGAGTCCTGAAAATTATCGCTCAGGGAGGGGGTACCCGGACTTTCGGGGACGGAGTAAGGAAGATAAATCTGGAACTGTCCCGAGAATAGCGGAGCACCCGAAGTTACCCGGTGTTCCGAGTCGAATAGCAGCCGAGGGGGGCCGGGTTGCTGGCCCGGACCACTTGTGGAAAAAGGGCCTGAGAGTTAAAATCTCTTAAAATTCTCGAAGCCGACGGTCGAACTTTCTTGTTCTGGAAAGCTCCGGTCGGGCTCGTACGTTTCTCTGTCAAAAATATTTTTCTCGAGAGTTGTCCTGAAGTCGAGACAACGGAACGAAACTTTTTTAATAAGGTGGGTCGAAGATGTTACGGATCGAAAGAGACGCGAAAATTTTGGTAGTGTTCTCGCTCTTCTGTACTTTCGGGGTCAGCAATATTGTCCCTTACATCCCGATATTTGGCAGGGAGATCGGTATGCCGGTCGCACTGATCGGGAATCTCGTCCTGCTTTACTACCTGCTGCAGGCAGTTACCAGAGTCCCTCTCGGCCGGCTGTCTGACCTGATCGGCCACCACCGGCCCGTCCTGCTCGGCTCGTTGCTTTACCTTTTCGCCTCGCTCGCTTTTCTCCTTTCCTTGAAGGTCTGGCCGCTGATATTCCTCGGCGAGATACTTCTCGGGCTGGCCAATTCGATAACCTGGGTGACGATTCCCTCCTACATCACCAGCTCTTCAAACGCTTTGCCGGTCTATTCCTTCTCCGTCGGCCTGGGCTGGTTGATCGGTTCCCCGACAGGGGGTTATGTGAAGGACAATTTTGGAATGAGCTGGGTCTTCTTTACCCTGACGCTCGTCGCCCTGGTCCTGGTCTATCTTTCCTGGCTCTTTTACTACGAGAGCAACGACCTGAATAAACGTGAATCCGTCCGGAATTTCATCAAGATGTCCTCGGTTTCCCCGTCGACCTTCCCGATCTACCCTTCCCTGAAGTCCTATCTCGAGGGCTGGCGCCTGTTAAAGAGCAATTCCGAACTGCTTTTCGCTTCCCTCTTCTCGTTTATCGTCTTTATGACTTTTGGCCTCGGAGCGTCGGTCGTGCCGCTCTACTTCAGCGAGATCGGGATCGCCTCGTTTTTCATCGGAATCCTGATTTCGATCAGGGTCGCCACCTCCACCTTCATCAAATTGGCCTGTAAGAGATTTACCTCGGCCTTTGGCAACTACAAAGTGCTTATTTTCAGTACGGTATTTGCCGGACTCTTCATCGTCCTCGTCTCACTGAGCCAGAACCTGATTCTCCTCGCGGTATTTTCGGCCCTCTGGGGCCTGGGGTCGGGACTTTACCTGCCGATAGTCTTCGACATCATCGGGAATAATACCGAGGAAGAGGACAGGGGGATCGCCATGGGGATCAGGGGGACGCTTGGAACTTTTGGCGCGGCTTTCGGCACCTGGTCGTTCTCGACGATAGCCGGGAGCCTCTCGCTCTCGGTAGCTCTGCTGTTGGCGGGCATCTTCGCGGCTCTGGGTAGCGTAGTTCTGGGTATAGTATTCAGATAAATCCCGGCAAGGAAGGAACGTTATACCAGGTCCGCCAGCCAGGGATCGAGCAGGTGTTTTAACAGGGCCAGGACGGTTACGCTCGCGACGATAAAGAGGAAGGAAACCCAGCCACCACCTGTGGCCAGCCCGAGGGCTGTTCCCGCGGCCGGCGGGTGCTCCGTGTCGGTTATCACCATGACGAACATGCTTGCTGCCACCGCGAGCGAGCTGGTAATGATCAGCGTAGTTTGAGTTCCCGGGAGTAGCCCCAGCAGGTGGTAAGCTCCCAGGCCGATGGCTCCCGAGAGAAGATGGCTGCCGATCATGTTGCGGGCCCGGGCCGTGTAACTGTTGGGCGTTAGAAACCCGATGAAAAGGGAAGAGCCGAGGGCAGCGACCAGAGCCTTTCGTCCCATTATCCCGAGCAACGCCAGGGCCACCGTGAGGGAGACGAATGCCAGGAGGGTCTGCAAAAAGAAGTACCGCGGCTTTTTATTTAACTTGTCGTCGAGCTTGAGCCGAAACCAGTTCAAGCTTACCTCCATCGTTACGTTGTTATCCTTTATTATACCAAAAGATTTCCCGGGAGAAAATTGGGTTTCAGTTGCTCGTTTGGCCGGCTATAATTAACGCCGGCGGGTTAACTGCGGACCCTTTCTTCCCCCCTTTACGGGAGGTGACTTGTCGTGATTGAGTCCTACTCTTTTGGCAGCATGGTCGTTGACGGTGAGAAGTACAGTGATGATCTTATGATCCATGACGGAGAGGTCAAATCAGGCTGGGTCAGAGGGCGGGGACATCTGCTCCGGCCCGGAGACCTGACCTGGATCGTTGACAGGCAGCCGGATCTTCTGGTTGTCGGTACCGGGAGCAGCGGCAGGATGAGAATAGGCGATGGCGTCGGAAAATTTCTCGCCGATAAAGGTATTGACATCTGGTCCGGTAAGACAAAGAAGGCGGCGGACCACTTCAACGATGAACGGAAGGAGAGAGGCGAGGAAGAAGTCGCCGGAGCTTTTCACCTGACCTGTTGACCGAAGCGGGTCGGCCGAATTCGGGAGTGAACAATGGAAAATTTTACGGACTCGGGAGAGGAAAGACGCACCCTGGGCGAGCTGAAGGAGATAATCCAGCAGACCATTCGGGTTCGCCGGATGACCCTGGGATTGTTCTCTGCTCTCGCTTTTTACTTCCGCTTCGGGGCGGGACTGAATTTCCCTCTCCCCCTCATCTTCTCCCCCATGATGTGGGGCGTAATTACGGTGCCGTTCTCCAGGTTGATCAAAGCGCAGAAATCGAAGGAGGGGTTGAACAACGTCCACTTCGGTTACTTCGTCGTCGAAGTCGCGATTCTGACGTACCTGATTCATATCATCGGCGGAGTAGAGTGGATAGGGGTTGCCTACTACGTTTTTACCGTCCTCTATGCCAACTTCTTTCTTCCCAGGAGAAAGGCGTGGACGATTACATTTCTGGCTATCGCTTTTTTTGCCGGGATCAGTTACGCGGAGTATTTCGGGTTGATCTCCCACTGGTCGATATTTGAGAAAAACCCGGAGCTCTACCAGAACTCCTTTTACGTAACCACCACCATCCTGGCCGGCGGGTTCGGATTGTACGTTACCACAGCCTATACCGTCCAGATTTTCGCCCGGCTATTCCGGGAAAAGAACGAGTCCCTCCGCGAGAGGGAGGCAAAATTACAGAAGCTCTGGAAGGAGTTGATCTCCGCCCGGGAGGAGGAGAGGAGTCGGATATCCAAGCGGTTACACGACCAGCTGGGCCAGACACTGATGGGCGTGAAAATGAAGCTGGACATTCTGGACAAGGAGATCGACGATTCTCGCCTGGACGAGGTCAAACAGTTACTCGGAGAGGCGATCGACGAAAGCCGCGATCTTTCTCATTTGCTCCGACCTTCTTCGCTCGACGAGCTCGGTCTGGAGGCGGCACTGAGGGAGCTCGTTGATAATTTCGACTCCTCGACCGATATAGAGTTCAGCGCCTCCCTTAACCTCTCGCGGGAGATTGAAGAGGAAGAAAAGAAGGCGATAATTTACCGGGCAATTCAGGAACTGCTGAATAACGCGGTCAAGCACGCGGACCCGGGAAAGGTCGAAGTAACTCTGGCGAACCGGGACTCGTTACTCGAGCTGACAGTACTTGACGACGGGAAGGGTTTTGACCCGAACAGGGTGGTCAAGGAGTCCGGGCTGGGACTGAAAGGGATAAGAGAGAACATAAATATTGCCGGCGGCGATTTCGAAATCTTCTCCGAGGAGGGCGAAGGAACCAGAGCCGTTATCGAGCTTCCCCTGAATTAATCTCCCCTCTTTACCAATCAATAGCTGAGAATGCCCCCGTCTTTGGCTCATTATTACAGAAAAATTAGTACAGGTAGCCCGTTTATCCTTTTGTGGAGTACATTAAACTATAGGTGATCTTGTTATGATACTGTCTTTGAAACCAGAAGATCGCGGGACGAGTGGAACTTCAGGTTCGAAAGAAGAGCCGGAATCGACCGGCCCGGAGAAACGGGAGAAGCTGAAGATCGTCCTGGCTGACGACCACACCCTGGTCCGCCAGGGAATAGAGACGCTCCTGTCCGGAAAGGAAGCATACGAGATAGTCGGTCAGGCAGGGGATGGTTACGAGGCTCTGGAGCTGATCGAAGAGCACGAACCGGATATTGCGATTATCGATATTTCAATGCCCCGGCTCAACGGCCTGGAGGCGGCACGAAAGTTAAAGGACAAAGGAATGGATCTGGACGTTATATTTCTCTCGATGTACGACGACGAGGGCTACATCAGGCGGGCGATCAAGACCGGAGCGTCCGGTTACCTGTTGAAGGAGGACGCAATAGACGAGCTGGAAGAAGCGATTGAGTCCGTGAGAAACGGATTTCACTACATGTCTCCGCCAATTCTTACTTCTCTCGTGGAGATGACGGAACGCGGTTTGAGCGCGATAGAGCCGGACGTACTGGATCGCCTGACCTCACGGGAGAGGGAGATACTTCAGTTAATCGCCGAGGGGAACTCCAATAAGGAGATCGCGGAACTGCTATCCCGCAGCGTGGAGACGGTTAGAACGCATCGGGCGAACCTGATGGAAAAACTGGACATACATTCGGCGGAGGAGATTCGGGAGTTTGCCCTGAAAGAAGGAATAATAAAGGATGAGGAGAAATGAGCCGAAACGAGAAAATTCCGTCCCGCCTTTCGGGATACAGGGGAGAGATTTCGGAGAAGCTCAGGGTTTACGTGGACGGACGGCAGGGAAAGCTGTACGAGATGGTGAATTACCATCTCGGTTTCGACGGCGAGGTGGCCGACCGGCGCCTCCAGGGCAAGGCGATAAGGCCCTGTCTCGTCCTCTTCACGACCGAGGCCCTGGGCGGCAACCCGGCTGAAGCAATGCCGGCCGCGATTTCCCTGGAGCTGATTCATAACTTTTCCCTGGTTCACGACGACATTCAGGACGACGCGGACACCAGACGCGGCAGGGAGAGCGTGCAGAAGAAGTGGAGCCCGGCCCAGGCGATAAATGCTGGCGACGGCCTGAAGGATCTGTCGCTGCTGGCGCTGACCGAGCTCTCCGACGGGAATAGACCGGAGAGGGCACTAGAAGCCGTCTCGGCGCTGAGCGAATACTCCCTCCGGATGATTCAGGGCCAGGTACTGGACCTGCACTACATGGAGAGGGACGACATAGATATTCCCGGTTACCTGAAAATGATCCGGGACAAGACCTGTGCCCTACTCGAAGGCGCTTTCCACCTCGGAGGGATATACGGTGGAGCAGACGAGGCCGAGATAGACGGACTGATCGAGTTCGGCCGGCTGCTGGGTTACGTCTACCAGATCAGGGACGATTACCTGGGAATCTGGGGCCAGCCGGAGATGGCCGGTAAGTCCGTTCAGTCGGATCTCGTGGAAAAGAAGCGGTCGTTCCCCGTAGTTTACGCCATGCAGGAAGGTCGGGGGGATGAACTGGAAGAATTGAAGGATATATATTATCGGGAAGGCAAGTTAACCGAGGAAGAGGTAAATCGGGTGAGAAATATTCTCGAAGGAATGGGTGCCAGGGAAAAGACGGAGGAGTGGGCGGAAAAGTACTGGAAAGAAGCGGAAGAACAGTTGGGAAAAACGGATATGGATGCTCGAGCCAGGGAAGATCTGAAAAAGTTCGGTTCCTTTTTGTTAAACAGGAAGAAATAGGAGGAATATACATGGGCAGACCGATGAAGATGAACGCCAGGATAGCGAGTTACGCCGCCAAACAGGTGGCCAAAGGGAGGAGACGTTTCCCCCTGGTAACGATTATCGAGCCGCTGGAGCAGTGTAACCTGCGGTGTACCGGATGCGGAAGAATCAGGGAGTACTCGGAGGACATGGACGAGAGGATGTCGCCGGAAGAGGTTCTGGGTGCCGCGGAAGAGTCCGGTGCTCCCGTCATTTCGATTTCAGGGGGCGAGCCGCTGATACATCCACAGATAGAGACGATAGTAAAGAGTTTGATCGACGAAGGTTACTACATTTACCTCTGTACAAACGGCCTGTTGCTCGAGGAGAAATTGAATACTTTCGAACCCTCGGAAAAACTGGCTTTTGCCGTCCACCTGGACGGGACGGAAGAAGTTCATGACAAGTTTACCAACAGGGAAGGAGTTTATCAGACAGCCTTTTCGGCACTGGAAAAGGCGATAGATAGGGGGTTCCGGGTCACGACGAATACGACGATATTCAAGGAGAGCGACCCGGACGACCTGCACGAGCTATTCCACAGGTTGACCGACGCCGGGGTCGAAGGGATCATGCTGGCTCCCGGATACAACTACGCCTCCGTCGACAGGAGTGCGGAGGAGCATTTCCTGGCACGCAAGGAGTCGATCGAGGTGTTTCAGGAAATTCTGGATCCGGATAAGGTCGAGGACTTTCCCTTTTACAATACCCCGCTTTACCTGGATTTTCTCCGGGGAAAGAGGGAGCTGAACTGTACTGCCTGGGCTTCGCCGACTTACACCGTCCGGGGGTGGCGGAAACCGTGTTACGTCCTGGCCGACGAACACGTCGATTCGGTGGAGGAAATACTCGAGGAAGAACTGTGGGAGGAGTACGGAATCGGCAACGACCGGCGCTGTAATAGCTGTATGATCCATTCCGGCTTCGATACCGCCGGGACGATAGATCAGCTGCGGAGCAGGGAAGGGATGGTGGACCTGGTAAAGAGCGCGGTGCCGAAGAAGTTCAAGGATATGCTATCGACTTCGTAAAGAAAGATGTTGACCGTGCTGGCCGCGATGAAAGTCGAGCTGGAAGGACCGTTCGGGCTGGATAAGAGCTCCACTTACTGGGCGGAATGCGACCTGGTTTATACGGGGATCGGCAGAAAGAACGCTCTGGAGACGCTGGAAAATTTAAAAGGGGATCCTGAAATGGAAGGAATACTTTCCGTTGGGTTCGTCGGTTCGATAGACCCTGAAGTCAAGCCTGGTGACCTCTGTCTCGTGGATAGAGTACAGGCAAGCGATCGGAAGGATAGCTTTTTCTCCGACCGGGACTGGCAGGATCGTGCCAGTAGTGCACTGGAGGATGATTACCGGACCTGTGGGCTGCTGACGGTAGAGGATACCGTTAGCGGGGTCGAGGAAAAGCGGTCGCTGATAAAGGTCAAGGGGGCTTCGATAGTCGATCAGGAGACTTACTGGGTTGCCAGAGCGGCTGACGAACGGGATCTCCCCTTTTTGAGTCTTCGCGTCGTCTCAGACGGGCTGGATCAGGAATTGCCGCCGAAGTCCTGTTACGACGGCGACTCCGGCCGAGTCCGGCCCGGGAAAGTTCTCGCCTGGCTGGCGAGGGAACCGGGGAGGTTTGTCGATCTGACCCGGCTAGGAGTAAATAGTTTTCGGGCCCGGAGACGGCTGGCCGGCGCGGTCAACAGCGTGGTTCCCGCCCTTATGAGCTGATTCGGATGAAATATCTGGTAACTGGAGCAAACGGTTTTGTCGGAAGCAATTTGGTTAAAGTGCTGCTCGAATCCGGCCACGACGTGCGGGGACTTATCAGGGAAAGCAGCAATACCGTCAACCTGGAGGGACTGGAGGTAGAAACCGTGATCGGGGATATCCGGAAGCCGAAAGAGCTGGAAGAAGCCGTCAGCGGCGTGGACGGAGTGTTTCACACTGCCGCGCTGTACAGCTTCTGGGCCCCCGACTACGAGATCTTCTACGAGACGAACGTTGACGGGACGGAAAACGTGTTGAGAGCAGCGGAAGAGGCCGGCGTGGAGCGGCTGGTATTTACCAGTACGGCGTCTTTGCTCGCCCATTCCGATGATAAACGGAGTCTACCGGACTCGCCGGACGATCTGCCGAGCGATTATAAAATATCGAAGTACTTTGCCGAACGAACGGCACTCGACTTCGGCTCGGAGAGCGCTATGGACGTCCTGGTGGCGAGCCCGACCGTTCCTATCGGTCCGGGAGATTACGGTCCGACGCCGACGGGCCGGCTGATTCTGGAGTTTCTCAACGGCAGGATGAAAGGGTTCGTCGATATGGACTTCAACCTGGTCGACGTCGAAGACGTCGCCGAGGGGCATCTGATCGTCATGGAGGACGGAGAACCGGGAGAACGCTACGTGCTGGGAAACAGAAACACCAGCCTCTCCGAGGTGATCGATCTGCTGGCGCAGTTCACGGGATTGCCGAAACCGCTGTTCCGGATTCCCTATCCCCTGGCGCTGGGTGCCGCCTGGGTGGACGAGTTCCTGGAGGGGTTTTTGTTGAACAGCCGTCCGTCTATTCCCATCTCCGCGATCGAGTCGACGCGAGTGGACGAGAGGATAGATCCCACTCCCTGGGTTGAGGACCTGGGTTTGCCGAAGACGCCGCTGGCCACAGCCCTGAAGAAATCGATCGACTGGTTCGTCAGGAACGGTTACGTAAAAAATGAAGGAGCTCTGAGAAGATGAACGGGACGAGAGTTGTCGACGTCGGCGGGGTAAAGATAGGGGGCGACAACCCCGTCGTAGTCCAGTCCATGACCAATACGGCGACGGAAGACGTCGAGCGGACGCTGCGCCAGGTTCGTGGATTGGTCGAACGAGGCTGTGAGCTCGTCCGGGTTGCAATTCCGGACAGCGCGGCCGGAGAGGCTCTACCGGAAATAGTGAAGAATAGCCCGGTGCCGATAATTGCCGATATCCACTATTCTCCCGAACTGGCCTTTATGGCTCTGGAGGCGGGAGTGGATAAGCTCAGGCTGAACCCCGGAAACATCACGGAGGAAGAAGCCATCGGGGATATCGCGAAAGAAGCGAGGGCCCGGGCGATACCGATACGGGTTGGAGTCAATTCCGGCTCTCTTGACCGGGAAATCGTCGAAGAGTTCGGCAGGACCGCAGAAGCGATGGTCGTGAGCGCGGAGAGGGAGATAGCCCTGCTGAAAAGGGAGGGCTTCGAGGACATAGTCGTCTCGTTAAAGTCGAGCGAGGTCAATACGACGATCGAAGCCAACGAAATATTCTCCGAGCGCTACGACTACCCGCTGCACCTCGGGGTGACGGAGGCCGGGGGAGGGCGAAGCGGCCTGGTCAAGTCCTCGATCGGTATCGGGGCGCTGCTCCAGCGGGGGATCGGGGATACTATAAGGGTCTCGCTGACGGCCGACCCCCGGGAGGAAGTCGCTGCGGCGTACGACATTCTCAGATCCCTTGGTTTGCGGGATAGAGGTATGGACCTTGTCTCCTGCCCCACCTGTGGACGAACGCAGGTCGAGGTTGAAGAAATAGGCCGACAGCTGGAGGAGAGGCTGGGCGACCTCGAAGATCCCGTCAGAGTAGCCCTAATGGGCTGTTCGGTTAACGGAATCGGGGAAGCCGGTTCGTCGGATATCGGGGTGGTCGGAACGGCACGGGGCGGAGTCCTTTACGTAAACGGCGAGCAGGAGGAGTTGATATCCGCTGCCACTACGGAGGCCGTCGTCGACCGGCTGGAGAGCCGGATCAGGAATTATTTGAAAAACGGGGAGTAAGCTTATGGAAATCGTAAAAGCCGATCTATTTGGTTTCTGTTTTGGCGTCAGGCGCGCCGTGGATATCGTCGAGGAAAAGCTGGAAGAGCGGGAAAAGATCGACACGCTCGGCCCGATAGTTCATAACCCCAACGTGGTTGAGGACCTTTCCGAGAAGGGGGCGGAAGTCGTTAATTCCCTCGACAACGTGGACACGGATTCAGTCATCATTACCGCCCACGGTGCCGGCCGAGACATTCACGAGGAGATAGAATCCAAGGGCCTTAACTTGATCGATACTACCTGTCCGATCGTAAAGAAGGCCCAGGAAACCGCCGAGGACCTCGTACATAAGGGTTATCAGGTAGTGATCTACGGCGAAAACGACCATACGGAGGTCAGAAACATTCTTGGCTGGCTCGACGGGAAGGGAGTGGCGATTCTGGATCCGGCCAAGGAGATACCGATAGAGGAAGGTCGAGTCGCGCTGCTGTCGCAGACCACGAAGGGCAAGAAGTATTTCTTTGATTTCGCGGGGGAGTTCCTCCGGGAGAACAAGGATAAGCTGGAGGACGTCAAGATCGTCGACACGACCTGCGGGGAAACCAGGCGCAGGTACGAAGCGGCCGAGAGGCTGGCGGAGCAGGTCGACCTGATTCTGGTTGTCGGGGGAAAGAACTCGGCAAACACCCGCAAGCTCGCGGAAGTGGCGGGAAATACGGGAATAGAGACGCACCACATAAAGGACGAATCGGAGATAGAACCGACCTGGGTTGAGGGAGTGGAGAGAGTGGGTATAACTGCAGGCGCCTCCACGCCTCAATCCGCGGTATCGTCGGTGGAGGAAACGTTAATGGAGTTGAACAAATCATCGTAACCAAAGGAGGTTAAGAGGATGTTGACCTCAACGTCTACTGAAATATTGAAGGTGCAGACAACAAAGGCCCCGGAATTCATCGATATCACGGACGAGGTAACTCAGTTTGTCGAAGACAGGGAGGTCGAATCGGGCGCGCTGGTGATTTTCAGTCGTCACACCACGGCGGCGATCCGGATAAACGAAAACGAATCCCTGTTGAAAAAGGACATGGCGGACTTTCTCCAGAAGGTCGCGCCGTCGGAGGACTACTATCGCCACAACGACTTCTCGATTCGGACCGAAAACATGACCCCGAACGAGGTGCCGAACGGACACGCGCACTGTCAGTCCCTCGGCCTCGGGGCCAGCGAAACGGTACCGATCATCGAGAGCGAGCTGAAGCTGGGGAAATGGCAGAGGGTATTTTTGATCGAGCTGGATCATTCGAGAGAAAGGGAGGTTATCCTTCAGGTTCTCGGTGGCTGAACTGGCAGGGCAGTTGCAATAGGGCGAACGGCTGGCTTATATTTTTCACCGGCAATTTATGGTTAAGTTAAAAGAAGTGAGTCCGGAATTATATCGGCAGGAGTTTTCGCTGGATTCGGCCTACGAGCTCTGTCGGGAGATAGGGACCGAACACTACGAGAACTTCACCGTGGTCAGTCGGATGACCCCCGCTGACAAGCGGAAGTATATTTACGCCCTCTATGCCTATAGCCGATACACTGACGATCTGGGAGACGAGCTGGAGGACGGTAACCTGGAGGCCCTCGATCTCTGGCAGGAGGAGCTGGAGGCCGCCTTCCGGGGGAAGGAGCCGGAAAACCCGATACTGCTCGCCCTGAGAGATACGGCGACCCGGCACTCGCTCTCCGAGAAACCATTCAAGAAATTGATCGAGGCGAACCGGATGGACCAGCGACAGAAGTCGTACCGGACTTACGAGGATCTGCTGGAATACTGTGACCACTCGGCGAACCCGGTGGGGAGGATTTTTCTCGCCATTTTCGGCTACGGCGACGAGAAGCGTCGGGAGCTTTCCGATAAAACGTGTACCGGGCTCCAGTTGACCAATTTCTGGCAGGACGTCGATCGGGACGAAAAGATGGGCCGGGTCTACATCCCGGAAGAGGATATGGAGCGGTTTAATTACTCGAGAGACCTGCTTGAGGACAGGATATACAACGAGGACTTCGTCGAGCTGATGAAGTTCGAGGTGGAGCGGGCCCGGAACTTGCTGCAGGAGGGGCTGGAACTTGTACCTCTGCTGGATAATCGGTTAAAGATGGACGTGCGCCTGTTCAATCAGGGCGGTTTGCGGATCCTGGATAAGATCGAGGAAGAGGATTACAACGTCCTGCACAAGAGGCCGACCCTGTCCGGCGGAGAAAAGGTCTGGTTGTTTTTTTCGAATCTGGTAAAGCGTCCCGTCCGGAGGTTCGTCGATGGCTGAAAGACCTGAGGGGGTTGTAAAAGAGGATGAGAGCCCGAGTCAGTACTGTAAAAGAATTACGAAAGAGCGGGCAAAGAACTTTTACTGGGCAATTGTAACTCTGCCCCGGGAGAAGCGTTCGGCGGTATACTCGATCTATACGTTCGCCCGGCGCTGTGACGATATCGCCGATAGTTCCTGGGAACTCGAGAAAAAGCAGGCTCATCTGAGCCGGGAGAGGGAAAAGCTGGAGGACCTCTACGCGGGAAAGCCCGACGGGAAACTTTACGAAGCCCTGGGGGAAACCGTCGACGAGTACGGGATCCCGCGCACTTACTTCGACCAGCTAATTCGGGGTGTCGAGATGGACCTGACCAGGGACCGTTATGCTACCTTCAAGGACCTCAAAGTCTACTGTTTTCGAGTCGCTTCGGTCGTCGGACTGGCGCTGATCGAAATATTTGGTTACTCCGACGACGAGGCCAAGAAGTACGCGATTGATTTCGGTCTCGGGATGCAGCTGACGAATATCATCCGGGACGTGGCAGAGGATTACGAACGGGGAAGGATCTACATCCCGGAGGAGGAGCGGGATAAGTTCGGCTGTGATTTTTCCGAGGTGGATTCTAACGGGATAACGGAGGAGTTCCGGGAACTGATGGACTACGAGGCCTCGCGGGCCCGGGAGTATTTCGAAAGGGGCAAGCAGCTTTTCACGTACCTTTCGCCGAGAACTCGTGCCTGTCCGGCCGGACTCTACGGTGTTTACAGCAACTTGCTCCGAAAGATGGAAAAGTCCGGCTGGGACGTCTGGGACGAGAGGACAAGTCTGAGTACGGTAAAGAAGGTTAGTTCAGTACTGGGTCAATGGTTCGTCAGCCTGAATCGATAGTAATTATCGGCGGTGGCCTTGCCGGGCTAGCCGCCGGGACACGGATACTTGCCGGAGGTTACGACGGGAAATTAATCCTGCTGGAAAAATCGCCGACGCTCGGTGGCCGGACGGGCTCGATAGACTACCGCGGCAAGAAGCTCGACCTGGGACAGCACATGCACGTCTCCGGCTTCGACTTCTATCGGAAGTTCATCACGCAAATCGGCCTGGACGATAAACTGCGGACGCAGTCCCGCCTGGACGTGGAGTTCAGGGATAACGACGGGTTGACCGGCAGAGTCGAGAGCAACGGGTTGCCGCCACCCTTTCACCTTCTTTCCGCCCTTTACAGGTTTCCCTTTATTACTCTTCCCGACAAGTTAAGGCTGGCGGGACCGATGATTCCGGCCCTGCTCTTTGATTACGAGGATAATTCGAGAGACCTCTCGTTCGGTGAATGGCTAAGAAAAAAGGGGGCGAGCGAGAGGTCGATCGATAAACTCTGGAACCAGATCATCGTCCCCACGTTGAACGCTCCGGTTGACGAAGTCAGCCTTCGGATGGGCATGATGATCCTCAAGCGCGTCCTGCTCGACAGGCAGGGCGGTCGGCTGGGCAGGTTGGATGCCCCGATGGGGACGATCGGCGAGGCGGCGGCCAGTTTCATCGCAGACCGGGGAGGCGAGGTGAGGACCGCCAGCCCGGTCGAGGAAATTCGCCTCGAGGCAGAGGGCGAGCACCTGGTCCGGCTCGCCGACGGCTCGACCGTGAAAGCCGGGGCAGTACTTTCGGCCGTTCCCGGCCACGGTCTGAAGAACCTGCTGTCCGATTCCGCCCTGGAGCGGTTTTCCCGGCCCTTCTGGCGTCTCGACTGGAACTCGATCGTAAATATCCACATGATGTTCGCGGAAAGCGTGATGGAGGAGGAGTTTTTCGGTTACCTGGAAGGAACTGCCGGCTGGGTTTTTAACGTGAGTTATAACGGGGAAGGAGCGGGAAAACACATTTGTCTGACCGTTTCCGATCCCGGCGAACTAGAGGAGATGGAGCCGGAAGAACTGGTGGAGCGGGTCCGGCGGGATCTCGCTTCGCCGCTGCCGGAGATCGCCTCGGCCTCGCTGAAGGATTCCGTCGTCCTCTACCAGCCCAGGGCGACGTTCAAGGTTTCGCCCGGCAGTGCTTCCCTGCGGCCGCCGCAGAATCCCGTTCACGAGAGGTTCTTTCTTGCCGGCGACTGGACGGATACCGGCTGGCCTTCGACCATGGAAGGAGCTACCCGGAGCGGTTACCGCGCCGCGGCAGAGGTGCTGGACAGCATCTCGGACTGAGACCGGGCCGGGATCGTTGAAATAGAAATTTTATGAGCTATAATCCTCACGGTGTTTACCTTGAAACAGTTTCATAACCCAACTAAAGGCAGATTGACTTTTGAAGGAGTCGTCGACGAGATAGTCGGCATGATGGAAAAGGACCAGCGGTCGGAGTTCGAAGTGGTCGTCGGTACCGATTCCCATGCCTCGTCGGGCGATCACGAGATAGACTTCGTCAGCGCGATAGTGATTCACCGTGTGGGCAAGGGTGGCCGGTACTTCTGGAAGCGGGAGACGGAGGAAGGGATCTACACGCTGAGGGACAAGATTTACAAGGAAGCCTTCCTTTCGTTCGACCTGGGCAAGGAACTTATGCAGCGGCTGGAAGAAGTTACGTTGCTCGATTACAACCTGGAAATTCACGTGGACGTCGGTCAGAGAGGAAAGACAAAAGAAATTATCGACGAAGTCGTCGGCATGATTATCGGTAGCGGCTTCGACGTCAGGACCAAGCCCGATTCTTACGGGGCGTCGACCGTGGCGGACAAGTACGCCTGAGCCGGCTATTTGTTAAGTTCGTCGTATACTTCGTTTCTGGAAAGTCCCCGCAGCTCGGCCAGCTCCTTCATCGCTTCTTTTCTCGATAACCCTTTTAGTTTCTTCAAACCTTCGTACTGCTGTTCGAGCGGTACATCCTTGAACTCTTCTCGTTTTGCCGCCGCGATCTCCTCGTCGGTGGCGCCGCGGATCGCGAGCGTGAACTCGCCTCTTATTTCTTCTTCCCGCAGTCCTTTCCTGACCTCCTCCGGTTTTCCCCTCCGGGTGGACTCGAATTTCTTCGTCAGCTCGCGGCAGAGCGTCATCGACCTTTCCGGCAGCGTAACCGCCAGGATTTCCAGCGTCTTTTCTATCCGGTGGGGAGAGTCGTAGAGGAGCGTCGTTTCCTTTCTGGTCCGCAATTTCTCGAAGTATTTCCGCTTTTTCCCGGATTTCTTCGGGACCTGTCCGTCGAAGACGAAGCTATCGCTCGGCTGGCCGGAGATAGACAGGCAGGTGATGGCAGCAGTCGGCCCCGGAATTCCGACGACCTTCAGCCCCCTCTCCCTGGCTTCCCGGACCAGCTTGAAGCCCGGGTCCGAGACGAGCGGCGTCCCCGCGTCGCTTATCAGGGCCAGGTCCGTCCCCTCCCGGAGCTTGGCTATCAGCTCTTCCCGGCGCTCCTCTCCCGCCCCCTGATAGTAACTCAGGGTGAACGGGGTATCTATATCGTAGTGCTCGAGCAGCCGACGGGAGTGGCGGGAATCCTCCGCGACTATCGCGTCGACCCCCCGCAGGGTCTCGACGGCCCGGTAGGTAATGTCCTTCAGGTTGCCGATCGGCGTGGCGACGACGAACAGCGTGCCAGCCTCGGTCTTTTCTCCCTTCTTTGAGGTCATGGAAAGTTCCCGGTGATTAATTGGCGCCACTTTGTGGATTTATCAGATAACTCCGCCCGCAGCCAGCAGTTTGAGCCAGTTCGGTCCGATAACGAAGGTCCATATCTTCTGGATAAACCAGAAAAATGCGTCCCCGCCCAGCCAGAGTACGGCCAGGATTATCAGGAAGCCGTACTGTTCCATCTGGGCCATGATCTGTTTCCCCCGGGGGGAGAGGAAGTAGCTGAGTATTCGCGAACCGTCCAGAGGCGGCATCGGGATCAGGTTGAACAGTCCCAGAATTATGTTGATTATTACGAAAACTCCGAGGAAGTAGATCAGCGTCCAGAAGCCGTTCTTGGCGAACTGAAAGAGAAAGCCGCCGTTGCGCCCCAGAAAATAGCTGATGTACAGCGGCACTACCAGGTGGCCGAGGGCCGCGGCCAGCGACATCATCATGATATTGCTCAGCGGTCCCGCCGCTCCGACCTGGAGCATGCCCCTTTCGGAATCCTTAAAATAGCGCGGGTCGATCGGTACCGGCTTGGCCCAGCCGAAGATGAACAGGCCTCCGCCAAATATCAGGTACATCAGGATCAAGCCCAGCGGGACTAGGACCGTTCCCACCGGATCCACGTGCGGCAGCGGGTTCAGCGTCAACCTGCCCGCCTTTTTTGCCGTGGGGTCGCCGAGCTTCCAGGCGACGTAACCGTGTGAATACTCGTGGACGATTGCTGCCGTGAACAGAGCCATCAACATCAAAACCAGTTCGACTATCGTGCTGCCTATGGTATCACCTCTGTGGAGTGACGGTTAGTGTCTTCTCGTTGGTAATCTGAACCAAACCGGGCTTCGCGCCTTTCGGTTTGTCGACGTATTTCACCTGAGTATAACTGACCGTAGCCTTTTCCGCACCACGGGCCCTGGAGTTCGCCGCGGCGAGCCGGGCCGCCTTTACTATAACTTCCTCCGGTACCTGATCCGGTCTGCCGTCAGTGACGATGACCACGTGGGCCCCGGAATAGTTTCGGATGTGGAACCAGAGATCGTCCCGCGAGGCCTGCCGCACCAGGTTGTCGTTCTGCCGGGCGTTCCGGCCGACGAGGATCTTGTATCCCTTGACCCAGTACTCCTTCGGGCCGCCGCTCTCGCCGTCACCGCCGTACTCTTCCTCCGTATCTATGTAGCCTTTCTCCTTTAGCTTGCCCTCGAGCCGGGCGAGTTCTTCCGGAGACTCCGCCGCCTTGAACTCCTGTTGCAGCTTTTTCAGGTATTTTTTCTCCTTTTTCAGCCCCTTCTTTCGTCTTTCCAGCTTTTCCTTGCCCCGCTTTAATTTCTTGTACCTCTCGTAGTACTTTTCGGCATTCTCCTCCGGGCTGAGCGACGGGTCGAGTTTGACCTTCCTCCGTTCGCCCTGATGGTAGGGATCGTCTATCTCCGCCTCTTTCATACCTTTTTCCAGCTCTCCCAGGTTGGCCAGGATGATATCTCCGGTCTCTTTCAGCTTTTCCCTGTTCTCGGACTGCTGGAGCTGTTCCCTTACGTTTTTTAACGCCCCCTCCACCCGGCCGAGCTCGTCCTCTATCGTCTCTCCTATTTCGGCGCGCAGGTCTTCCGTCTCGAAGCCGGCTTCTTTTGCCTTGTAATAGTGGTCGAGCGCCAGGCTCAGGCTATCGAAGGATATCTCCTTGCTGTCGGCGTAGCTTTCGAGCCGGATCGGGCTGAACTCGATCGGATTTCCGTCCTCCTGGTAGACCAGGGCGGAATAGTCCCCGGCGTCGATTCTTTTCAGCCGGGCGAAGAATTCCTCGGCCGCCTCCCAGAGGGCGCTGAGGTCGGCCTCCGACAACTCCTTTTGTCCGGTCGGAATTCCGGCCCGGACCGAGATTTCTTTCGCGAGGGTCGGACCTATGCCCTGAATGTTGTGCAGGAGATTCCTCCAGACGGGCTCCTCCGCTCCGCAGAAATCGTGGAACTCCGCTCTGGTTAGATCGAACGGGTTCAGCTTGTCCTGCGCCGGCGGGAATTCGTACTCGCTTCCCGGAGAGACGGAGCGTTTTCTGCTTTTCCTGTTCCTCAGGGTCTCCAGGATCTGTCCGTCCCGGACCAGAAATAGGTTGCTGTTGCGGCCCATTAACTCGACGTACAGCTCCTTTGTCTCGATCTCGTCCGTGTCCTCGTCCTTTACCCCGACGGAGAGCCTCAGCACCCTGTCCAGACCGCGCTGGGTGATCCGCGTTATCTTGCCGCCCGAAAGGTGTTTGCGAAGGAGCATCGTGAAGGGCGGCGGCGTCTGGGGGTTCTCGAAGTCGAGCTCCGTTAGCTGGACCCGGAAGTTGTCCCCGCAGGAGATCAGCAACGTGTAATCCTCGCCGTTCCAGACGTTTATCGTAACCAGTTCCGGGCGAGGCTGATAAATCTTGCGAATCCAGCCTCCGGTCAGAGCTTCCTGTAATTCTCGTTTTATTCCGTGAAGCGTAATTCCGTCTAACGCCATATTGGTTTAAATATTCCTTTGTTCTCCATAAGAGTTGATGGATTTTGCTCCTGGTTGTACCGGCAGCCCGCCGGTTGTGACCGCTAGATGTCCAGGTTGGTTATCTGGCTGCTGTTTTCCTTGATGAAATTCTTCCGTGCCTGGACGTCGCTGCCCATCAGCGTGCTGAATAGCTCGTCGGCCTCCAGGGCG
>CAZENJ010000008.1:0-11375 GCA_964513485.1 uncultured Thermotogae bacterium
TGCTGGGGAGGTGTACATTTCAGTTCGCTTCGGTCAGATTTCAGAAAGGGCTAAATGGTGAAGGTAATTCGAAAAAAACAAGCTAATTAGTCAGGCTTAGATCAAAGATTCGGTTGGCTGGATTCTCCATTTCGTAAGCCTTCCTGGAACTGACGACGAAGCTATTTCATCATCGCCAATAAATGATAGATTTCTCTATATTTTTGTCCCCTTTTTTAACTCCCCCACAAACCTCTCTATTTCTTCCGGCTTTTCCCCGTGCCCGACTCTGGCGACGATGGCCGAACCGACAATTGCCCCGTCCGCTCCCGCCCGGATAATCCGGTTCACCTGTTTTGGCGTGGACAGACCGAAGCCGGCGCAGACCGGCAACTCCTCCGGGACCCTCGCTTTTACAGATCTTATCGCGGTCCCGGTTGATTCGTCCAGCTCGTTTTTGGCTCCAGTCGTACCCGGTCGGGTTACCAGGTAGAGAAACCCGGTCGTCTTCTCCGATATTTCCTTCAACCTGCTCGCGTCGGTGTCCGGCGTTGCCAGCAGGGGGACACCTACCTCGCTTTCCCTTGCGGATTCGAAGAAACCGTTCCCCTCGACCGGAGGGAGGTCCGGAAGTATCACGCCGTCCGTCCCGGTCTCCCGGCATTTTTTCAAAAAATTAAGCTCGCCGAACTGCAGGATCGGATTGTAGTAACTCATCAGTATGATTGGAATATCGATTTCACTCCGGGCTTTCCGGACTAATTCAAATACGTCGCCCAGGCTATTCGTGGTCTTCAGGGCTCTATTGCCCGCCGCCTGGATGGTCGGACCGTCCGCGACCGGATCGGAAAAAGGTACTCCCAGCTCGATAAGGTCCGCTCCCCCCGCCGCCAGCGCTCGAACGTAATCCAGAGATTTCTCCGGAGACGGGTCCCCGGCCATCAGGTATGGAATGAACGCCCCGGATCCACTTTGATTGGTCTCGTCTAGCTTTGCCGTTATTTCGTTCAAGATATTCTCCCCCTTACTGTGTCCAGGTCCTTGTCTCCCCGACCGGATAGCGTTATAACCATTATTTCATCCGGTTTCATGCCCGCGGCTATCTCCAGACCGGCGTGGACCGCGTGTGCCGGTTCCAGCGCCGGTATTATGCCCTCGGTTTCGGCCAGGAAGCGAAAACCACGGAGCGCTTCTTCGTCGGACGCCTGGACGTAGTTTGCCCGTCCGACCTCGCTGTAGAGGGCGTGTTCCGGACCAACCCCGGGGTAATCCAGGCCGGCGGAGACCGAATGAGTTTCCGTTATTTGTCCGCCATCGTCCTGCAGAAGATAGGATCGTGCACCGTGGAGTACGCCTTCTCTGCCTTCGGACAGGCTGGCCGCGTTCCCGTTTTCGTTCCCCCCGGCCTCGACGCCGGTGAACTCTACCTCCCGGTCGTCCGCAAAAGGATAAAAGGTTCCCATTGCGTTACTGCCGCCGCCGACGCAGGCCACGAGGTGATCCGGAAGTTTGCCTTCTTTATCTTTCAGCTGGCTTCTGATCTCGTCCCCGATCACCCGCTGAAAATCCCGGACGAGCATCGGATAGGGGTGAGGGCCGACGACCGATCCTATCAGATAGTGCGTGTCGTGGACGTTTCCGGACCAGTCCCGCAGGGCCTCGTTTATCGCGTCCTTCAGCGTCTCGCTTCCGGCCTCAACTACGTGAACCTCGGCACCCAGTAACTCCATGCGGAAAACGTTCGGTTTCTGTCTCTCTACGTCGATTCTTCCCATGTAGACTTCCGTTTCAAGGCCGAGAACGGCTCCTGCCAGGGAGGTAGCCACGCCGTGCTGACCGGCTCCCGTCTCACAGATCAACCTTTCTTTCCCCATCTTTTTCGCCAGCAGGGCCTGCCCCATCACGTTGTTGAATTTATGCGCGCCGCCGTGAATCAGATCCTCTCGTTTCAGGTATATCCTCCCTCCTCCAGCCGCTTCGGTCAGTCCTTCTGCGTAATACAGGGGCGAAGGACGGCCGCCGTAATCGCGGTTATAGCTCCGCAGTTCCTTCTTAAAGCTCTCCTCTTCGCCGTACTTCTCGTACGCCTCTTCCAGTTCGTCGAGGGCCGGATAAAGTATTTCCGGCACGTAACTGCCCCCGAAAGTTCCGTATTTACCCGAATTCGGATATTCGCTAAGCTTCACTTTGCTTCACCTCTTCCAGAAAACTTCCTACTTTCTTCTCGGACTTACTCCCGTCACGCTCGACTCCGGTTGCAACGTCCACGGCGTAAGGCCGAACCTTCCTTATCGCAGCTCCCACGTTATCCGGAGTCAGCCCGCCGGCCAGAATTACCGGGAACGGGTAAATCTCGTCCCTGATATTCCGACTGATCTCCCAGTTGTGAACCCGCCCGGTGCCCCCGGACTGACCGTCGACCCTGCTGTCCAGCAGGAGCGCTTCGGCGGGAGAATCCACCAGGTCCCGGGCTCGCCGCTTCGGTGCCTCCGGGCTACCCGTTACCGCCAGGAGGGAAATGATTCCCGGCGCCTCCCCCAAATAGCCGGCAATTTCTTCGATCCGGCCCGGACTTAGCCTCGAGTGGAGCTGGAGGTAATCCGGTTTAACGGTCTCGGTCAAGCCTCTCAGCTTTGCGGGATTTACCTCGGTAGTCACCAGTACGGTGCTGGTGAACGTTGGAGTTTCTTTTCCAAGCCGGGCCGCTATCTCCGGTTCAATATTTCTCGCTGATTCCGGCGTTCCCACGATAAATCCGAGCGCGTCACAGGCCCCGGCTATAACTACATCGTTCTTGGTTTTATTGCCGCATATCTTCGTCTTAACCATCGAGTTCACCACCCAGTTCATCCAGGAAGCTTTCCGGGTCCTCTGCCCGGGCGAGCGCGGTTCCGACGAGGAAGGCGTCGGCTCCGGCACTTTTTAGAAAAGCAATATCGGAACGGCCTGATATCCCGCTCATAGACCAGGTTATCCGGTCCTTTCCCGCTTCCGATAAAATCTTTTCGGTGGTTGAAAGGTCCACCTCCAGGCTCCGGAGGTCCCTGTTATTGATCCCGATCATATCCGCGTCCGTCTCCAGGGCGGACTCGTACTCGGAGAGGCCGTTCGTCTCCAGCAGAACCTCCAGGCCCAGATCGTGGGCATACTTGATTCCTTCTTCGAGGCAGAAAGACGGGATGTCTCTGGCGAACAATCTCTGGATTAAGAGAACGGCATCCGCCCCTGAACCCCTGGCGGCCTCGATCTGGGTGAAATCGACGACAAAATCCTTCATCAGGGTCGGACCGCCGAGTTTTGCCACAAGGCTCAGGTTTTCCAGGGAGCCGAAAAAATGATCGGGATCGGTTAAGACGGAAAATCCGGCCAAGCCGCCGCTCAAATAGGAGTTGCCGAGTTCTACCGGATCGAAGTTCCCGGCGAAAATTTTGCCCCGGGTGGGCGACCCGGGCTTTATCTCGCCGATGATCGATCCGGAATTCCCGTCCCCGATCTTTTCCGTGAAACTTGCCGCTCCGGGGGACCCTTCTTCCTCGGCGATCCCGTAGTAGCCGGACTCTACCCGGGCAAGGGCAGAGGCCGAGAGTTCGTCCAGAATGTCGCTCATAACGGTAATTCCTCCGGTGAAATTTCCTCCACCCGGTTTAGCTGCTCGATCCGGCCGGTCTCATTTACAAGGTCCCGGGTCTTCCGGTAGGCGTTCCCGGATTCTATCGCCTGACGGGCGATTTCCAGTCCTTCCCGGATTGAACTTCCGCCTCCCGCAACGTAGATACCGGCGGCGGCGTTGAGGAGGACGACGTCCAGCGCGGGACCGTCCAGATCACCCTTGAGAATACTCAACGCTAGCCGGGCGCTTTTATCGGGTGGAAGGTCTCTTATCTCGTTCGGAGTTACCTCGGCCAGGCCGAAATCGTCGGGATGAATTTTGTAGTGAGTGATATTACCCCGATCCAGTTCTCCTGCGTAAGTTTCCCCGACCGTGGATATTTCATCGATCCCCGGGTGTCCATGGACGACCAGAGCCCGGTTAACGCCGAGTTTTTTCAGCACACTCGGAAACTTGTCAACCAGGGCCCGATCGTAGACACCCAGCAGCTGACGCGAGGCCGAAGCCGGGTTCGTCAGGGGCCCCAGAACGTTAAATACTGTTCTAATCCCTAATTCGCTTCTCGGCTTGGCGGCATGTTTCATTGCAGGGTGGAGGTTCGGAGCGTAAAGGAAGCCAATTCCAATCTCCTCGATCGTCCGTTCTACCTGCTCCGGGCTCGTATCCAGATTTACGCCGAGCGCCTCCAGCAGGTCGGCGCTGCCGCTCTGACTGGAATTCGACCTGTTACCGTGTTTGGCCACCGGGAAGCCCGCCCCCGCTACCACCAGGGAGCTGATGGTCGATATATTAAAAGTCTTGATCCTGGAGCCGCCCGTGCCGCACATGTCGATGAGCTCTCCCTTTACCTGCGGGTTTATCTTGATACTTTTTTCTCGCATGACGTTTGCGAATGCGGCTATCTCTTCAGCCGACTCGCCCTTTGATCTCAGGCCGGCTAGCAGCGCACCTATGTTCGTCTCCGTTGTTTTTCCGCTCATCAGTTCTTTCATCGCTCCCCGGGCGAGGTCGGGATCCAGGTCCTTTCTATCAGTTACGTGTTCTATAGCTTCTTTCATCAGGGTCATCTGGTCTCACTCCTGGTTAAGTTCAAGAAGTTGTTTAGAATTTTCTTTCCATTTTCGGTCAGGATGGATTCCGGGTGGAACTGGACGCCGTAAATCGGGTAATCGGAATGCCGAATCCCCATTATTTCGCCCGCCGGTCCCCGGGCAGTTACTTCCAGCTGGTCCGGCAGGGACTCGGGGTCAATTATCAGCGAATGGTACCGCCCGGCCGTGAAAGGAAGCGGAATTCCGGAGAAAATACCCTGTCGATCGTGCCGTATTTCGCTGGTCTTCCCGTGCAGAAGCTCTCCGGCAGGGACGATCCTTCCGCCGAAGGCGGCAGCTATTCCCTGATGTCCCAGGCATACGCCCAGTGTCGGAATCCGGGGGGATAATTCCTGCAGGACTTTCTCCGATAACCCGAAATAGCGCGAATCATCGGGGGTGCCCGGTCCGGGTGAAATCACCAGCGAAGCGGGCTGCAGGGAGTTTAGTTCGGCCAGGTCTATCTCGTCGTTCCGGAAGACCAGCGGATCACGGTCGAGTTCTCCGAGGTACTGTACCAGGTTATAGGTGAACGAGTCGTAGTTATCTATGACCACCACCCTGTTTTCGCCGGCTTTATTTCCTTTCATTTTCCCCACCTCCGGATGCGACCGCGTCTCTCAATGCCCCAAGTTTCTGGTTGATTTCCACCCACTCTTTATCCGGATCCGAATCCGCGACTATCCCGGCGCCGGCTCTGAGGACGAGTTCCTTCCCCCGGGTAAAGAGGCTCCGAATCGTGATACAGGAATCGAAGTCCCCGGTAAAAGACAGGTAGCCAACCGAGCCCGCGTAGGGCCCGCGGGGGCTGACCTCGAGCTCGTCGATCAGCTCCATTGCCCTGATTTTTGGCGCTCCGGAAACCGTACCCGCGGGGAAGAGCGCGGCAAATGCGTCGAGAGCCTCCTTCTCCTCGCTCAGTCTTCCGGTCACACGGGAGACTATATGCTGGACGTGACTGAACTTCTTTACCTCCATGTACTCCGGGACGTCCACCGTTCCGTATTCGGCAACCCTGCCGACGTCGTTCCGGGCGAGGTCCACGAGCATGTTGTGTTCGGCCCGTTCTTTTTCGTCCGTTAGCAGTTCCGTGCGCAACCTTTCCCTTTCCCTGTTCGTCTCTCCGAGGTTCCGGGTCCCCGCTATGGGGTAGGTGCTTATTTCTCCGTCGGAGACCGAGACCAGTTCTTCCGGGCTGGAGCCGACAACTCGCCTGTCCCCGAATTTCAGATGGTACATGTAGGGAGAAGGGTTTATTTTCCTGAGCTCACGATACGCGGCGAACTGATCGCCCTCGAACTCTCCGGTCAGTTTTCGCGAGAGGACGGTCTGATATATGTCTCCGGAATGGATGTAGTCTTTTGCCTCCCGGACCGCCGAGGTGAAACCCTCCCGGCTAAAGTCGGAATTAATGTCGTTTATCCGGAAGTCCGCATTTTCTTCAGTTCCGTTCTCCTGCAGCAGGTTTTCGAAATAAGAAGAGCGGTCCTCCGTGTAAGAAAAGTAGGTTAGTTCCTCGCGATACCTGTCGTGGATTATCCCGTCCAGGTAAAGGCCCATCTGAAGATCGGGGAACTCCCTTTCTTCGCCGGAACCCGGAAGGTCTTCCAGGTACCTGACGAAGTCGTAGCTGGTGTAACCGACCAGGCCACCCAGATATCCCGCGAAATCAGCCTCAGCAACGTTTTCGAAACTCTTTTCCAGCGTTTTTAGAGGAGCCAGGGGGTCATTGGACCGCAGGACGGTTTCTCCGTTTTCCCTGAAGGTACCGTCTGATAAGGCCAGGACGGCGCTCGGATCGAAGCCGAGGAATGTATACTTCGCCAGCTCGTCCGGTCCGGCTGAACTTTCCAGGATGAAGCTGCTCTCGAACCGGGGATATAGACGACTGTAGATTTTGAAAGGTTCGGTGATTTCCCAGTCCAGCACTTTAATCCTGGGAGAGGGCTTTTCTTCAGCTCCGCTAAGATAAGTATCTAGAAGTCGGTAAGTTTCTGATGGCTCTTTAACTCCGGGCGAGCCAAACCCGATCACCCGTTAAATTTTTGTACTTTTTGTTCATTCTACACCTCCGTGATTTTTATCGATAGGAATAACTCCCTTGAAATAAAAAAACTATGGGCGAAAACCCATAGTAAAAAACAGTTTAGAGATTGACGGAGAGAATCCGAACCTCCAAACTTTAACTTAACCAGCGCCAGGAAATAACTTTATTTACACTTTCGGTAAAGCCGGCCGATTTCACCCCCGAAAACTTAAATTTTAACTTTTTCATGATTTCACCTTTGGATTGAACAGATTATATGGTCCACAGGGGTAGGCTGTCAACTGTAGCCGGCCGTTAGACCAAATTGATCATATTTGGTTTCTCCGACAGAATCGGACCGGGGCTAGTTGCTTGAATTCATTCGAACAACCGAGAAAATGTCGGGCGTTTAACCAGATCAGTGGGTATTTAGCTTATCCACCTGGGCTTCCGGAACTCCACAGGACCGTAACAATTTGGGGTTATGCTGGATCCGTTTGCAGATGGCACAGATTCTTTTCGAAATATCTTCGACTTTTCCCGCTACCAGGTCCTCGGCCAGTTCAATTACCATCCTGTAAGTTTTATCATCTCTGGTCCGGATCTTCCCGCGTTTTTCTCCGACGTATTGAGAAACGGCTGCCTGGGTTATCCCGAGCAGATCGGCCGCTTTCTGCTGAGTGAGGTCCATGTTAACCAGTTCTCGGGCCAGACAGGCCCTGATACATGGTAAGATATGCCAGATAGCTACTTCGCAGGGCTGCTTTGGCTTGGTTTTTTCTCGCTCCTCTCGATCCGGTTTTTGGTCTAGATCTTTTTTTGGCATGTTTGTTAGAATCACCTGTGTTATTTTTAACTACGGAGTTATCCTGTAAACAATACGGAGCGTTAATTTATCGCTCAATTGTCATAGATACTATGAATTAGCGACGAAACTTAACAGGGCTTCCCGTTAATTTTCCGGGCAAATTTAAATTCGCAAGAAACCGGGCCATAACGTACGAAATTTCAGACAACCCGGATATCTCGCTCCGGACTGAGCCTGGGCTTGAACTTGCGTTCCAAATCCGACCGTTGACAATAATATCATAATTGTTATAATGATTACAATTGTGATATGCCGAATCAAGTTAGTTTTCTTTCTTTTTGTAGATTTGGTAACCGCCTTTATTTTGCAGGTCGGAAGCAGCTTTCCGGCAAAAAAGTACGGGAAGACAGGATGACAGAAATAAATGAGCTCGAGGTTAAAGAGAGACAGCCGACGGAAATGGAGGACGTCAGGGGGCGACGGGTGAAAACTATTCTCCTGCCGCTCATACAAATAGGGACCGGAGCGGGAAGCGAAAAAATTGAGCTGCCGGAAGTAAGGCTGGTGTCTTCCGGAGAAGATGGACCGAGTTCGGGGAAGACTTACGGACCGGACAGGGCCAGAGTCTGGAAGAAGGCAAGCGAGTGGGTGCAGGAAATAGTCATCGACCAGGATCCTTTGGTTGAAGAAAAAAGGTACCAGAACAGGGTCAAGGCGGAACAAGCGTATCTCTATCGCCGCGGAGACCCGGAACTCTATCAATGGCAGGACGACGAGGAGAACCTGAAGAAGCTCAGAACAAAGTATAGCGGCCTCAAACGAGCGCTCGTAGAAAAGATCGGTAGACCGACTCGCAGGGATTTTGCCGAACTCTATCCCCACGAATACGAAGATCCCGGTCTGAGCGAGCGGGCGAGAAGGGCTGTAAGGGACCTAAAGGCTGTTTTTGGGGCCGGAATTGTTAGGAGCGAAAATTCTCAGGGTTGATCCGGCCGGAGGTGGTTGCCCGGTATTATCCTCAACAACCCAATCAAGCGCGAGAATTCTATCTAGTTCACTTACCACAATATACCTGGAGGTATATAAAGATGAGCGAAGAAGTAGAAGGGGTCGAAGAACAGGAAGGTAGCATCCTGGATAGTCTTAATCGACGGGATTTTATTAAAAGTGCGGCCGCGGCAGTGGGAGGTATAGCTTTCGGCTCGCTCGCGGCGACGAACTTTGAGGCCGCTGCGGCAAATGGCCAGGATTACGTCATCGTCTCCGAAGTAGTTAAGGGTGGGTCCGGTGCGGTGGGCAAGCCCTGCGAGCTAACGAGTACTTTTAAGAAAGGCGAGCAGATCGTCTGGCACGCCGTCGTGTTTAGCGGAAAGACGGGCGAAAAGATAAACGATCACGCCGAGGTCGAAAACAGAGGGCTCAAGCTTCAGGTCACCCTGGAAAACGGTGCCAAGGTGAATCTCAATCATAGTAAGCACCCGCCCGACGGTAGTCCGAAAATTTACTACTGGGGTGGCGCCTGGAAGATTTCTCCGGGTGCTCCCACGGGCAAGATGACCTATAGTATAACCGCAGAAGACAAGGAAGGTCGTAGCGGCAAGCTGGAAATGTTTGGAGAAAAGAATGTCGACACCTTTCCGCACGCTTTAACGATCGAGGAAAGATAAAAGGCCGAGCTTAGTTTGAGCGAGAGAGGGGGGGTACCGGTTGCCTCCCCTTTTTTTTTTTTTTTTAACCTTGCAGGAGAGGTCAAAAGAAGATAAAGGAGTCGTCAGGAATCTGGGTAGCATGCCGACGCCGGAAGAGGGCTTTCAGGGTATCCTTAAGTGTGAACCTGAGGAAGCTCAGGTCGGCGAAGAAGTTGTGGTTACCGGAGAAGAACTGCCGCGGGAGTCACGGTTCAAGCTCCTCTGGCGCACCCATTCCGTGGACTGGAAGATAGAGAGAAACGCGGACGGAGTCCTGTGGCAGCGATTTTTTGGCTTCGAGCACGAAGAAAGGCAGAGGATTGTCGCGGAACCGGAGACCGATAGCGAAGGAAAATTCAGACATAAATTTGAGATACCCGAGGATTTTGGCGGACTGCACGATCTCTATCTGCTTAGCTCGGAAAAACGAATAAATAAAGTCGGAGTTAGAATTATCAGGAGCTTCGAGGTAACACCGACTTCAGGACCACTGGGAAGGGAAATCAATATCACGGCGCACGGGTTGCCCTTGCCGGCGGCAAATTTCGTCGACAATTCGATTTTTCACATCTATTACGACAATAAGTACACTGGACTTATCAGTCCGGTGACCCCGAAAGGACGGGCCGATTTTAGTATCCCGGCGACGGGCCGGCCGGGCACGCATATTGTCGATGTGGAAAGAAGCCAATTTGGAAACGCACATTCCTACCGCCAGACGCATATCGGTTTGACTCCTTTGCCCGGTACGCCGGATCTGTCGTGGAAGTTCGAGGTCACCGACGGGGAAGCGCAACTCCCTCCCCCGATCGAGAAACAAGTCCCGGATATCGTCCCGAGAAGAAACGCAGAACTTACCGATAACGGTGAACCCGAATTGACGACAAACCGCTGGGCGATCCCGGTCGATAGTTCGGTGAAAGTAATCGGTGCCGGGTTCCCGAAAAAAACGGAATACAAACTGGTCTGGCCCGAACTGGAGGGAAGTAACATCCGGGAGGAAGCGTTCAAAGAAAAGAATTCCGTTATTGTCGGAGGTAAAACGGATGCTGCTGGTCGATTGGCAGCCGAGATGAAGCCTGCCCCCAGAACGGTTCAGGGCGGGCCTCATCCGATTCACGCCTTTGTCGACGGAGAGAAACTCGCCACGACTTCAACCGTGGTGCTTCCAGTCTTTCAGGAACTGTCCCGGAAAGAGGGCCCCGTCGGGAGCCAGATCACGATCAATGCTCAGGGCGTCGGGTGGAACGAGATCTGGAACCAGGTCACTATCCTCTACGATAATTCTTTTATCGGTTATGCTTGCGGCGGCGATATTCCGGGGATTATCGAAGCGAAGTTGCGGGCCACCGGCGAGCCCGGTTGGCATCTGATCGATATTTACCCGACTATTCAGAAACAGCGCAACTTTGCCGAGGAAGCTTTTGAGATTCCATTTATTTATCGTTTACCCTTTCTGAACTGGGATTCTCATCCCCAGGGATACCATTTCCGCTATGCCTTTAAAATAGAGTAGCTAGCTTGCGGAATTGATTTAAATCTTTTAATGTCATTAGGTGAGTCCGGTTCCCGCAATCGCTCAGTCCGCCATGAATTCTCGTAAACGGATGAACCATTTAAGGGAGGTTGCCTTGACTGAAGAAGACTCTAATCCGAGAAATAATGCGGGCGGGTACAGTCGGCGGCGATTTCTTAAGATCGCTGGCGGTTCACTGCTTGGCTTTGCATTGCCTCTGGCTTTTTCGGCCGATTCCCGGGCTGCGTCGGCGGAGTTAAAAGTGGGAGCTATCCTCTCCCTTACCGGTCCAAATGCGCCCGTAGGTAAGACCATAAGGGATGGAGCCAGGCTCGCAGCGGAGAAAATAAACGATGCCGGTGGTATCGGCGATGAGATAGAAGTAAAACTTGCAGTTGAAGACGGAAAGACATCACAGACCGGCGCGTCGGATGCGGCACGCCGGCTGGCGAATAGAGGCGACATCGGTTTTACGCTCGGTCCGTTGATCGGCACTCATGGTGCGGCAAGTCAGCCCATACTGGCATCGGCGAGAATCCCTCAGATTTTTTTCGGCGGGGACGCCAGGTTCACCGACAGACACGAAAAGTACCCTCTCTCGATCCGCTACGGCACGCAGAGATCGCTCCAGGCCGCGCCGATTCTGAAATACGCCGC
>CAZENJ010000008.1:11385-14421 GCA_964513485.1 uncultured Thermotogae bacterium
GAGGAGAGGGAACAGCGCAAGCTGTATTTAATCGCACCGAATATCCAGCCCGGTAAATCATTTCGGGACGTGACGGAAAAGATTCTCGACCGAATGGAGGGCGTCAGTCTGGTCGGTTCCGAGTTTTATCCCCCGTTCAATCGTGACTTTTCTCCCCTGATAACAAAGGTCATGAATTCTCCGGCAGCAGGCCTGGTTGTCGGCACGGGAATCCCGGCCGACCTCATCTCGGTGGCCCGGGAGTTTGACAGGCGAGGGATAGATCCGTGGGACTTTGGCTATTATACAGGCCAAACCCCCAACGGTTCCGTCGCCTTTCGCAAACAGGTAGTTGATAAAGGGTTGGGGAATGGAGTGATTTTCTCCTGGCACTACGAAAGGGCCAATTTTGAGCGGGACTTCGAGAGGAGCCGACCCCCGGCAAGTGTGGTTAAGATGGAAGAAGCTTTTGCAGAAGAATTTGGCGGACCACCTGATTCGCCTCCATCGGCCAGCTGGGGCTGGGGCAGCATTTATATCATTAAACAGGCAATTGAAGGATTGATCGGTAAGCTGGGAAAAGAGACCGTTTTAAATATGAGCCTGACCCGCGAAATGCCGGCAGAGGCAATTGGTTATCTTCTGCCGGGAAAACGGAAGAAAACGGGTCCGGTAGTTAATACGCCCTACGGAAATTACGGATTTCTGAAATGCGGACAGTTTAACATTAGGCTCGGGGTTGCTACTTTCAGGGAAAAAGAACAGTACCTGCTGCAGGATCGCGCTTACGGGGAGAGCTTGCTCGATCCTCTCTGTCCGAGTTAGAACTGTATGTTTGCCCCGGCGGTCTTATTTAAATTTCTTTTGGATGGTTTATTTCTCGGAAGTTATTACGGGTTGCTGGCTCTCGGTGTAGCACTGATTTTCGGAGTGCTGGAGATAGGTGACGTGGCCCAGGGCGGGTTATTTACGCTGGGGGCGTATCTTGCCTATGCCCTCGCGGGCGAGTTTGGCCTGAACTACTTTCTCGCCCCGTTGCTGGTTGTGCCTTTAACTGCATGTCTCAGTTTGGCTTTTGGAACTCTCATTTATAGAAAACTGAGAAAACACGGGATAGCCCCTACCTTTCTGGGTGCCGTCAGTCTTTTATTAATTATCCAGAGCATAGTTGCCATGGGTTACGGCGAACGAGCAAAGACGCTCTCTTCCCCGCTTTCGCCGCAGATGGTAAAAATCGGTTCAGCGGCAATTTACTCCCACAAGTTGCTGGTGATACTATTTACCGGTGTTCTGGCCCTGCTGCTCCGGTTCCTGTTGCGGAGAACGAGGTGGGGAAAAAGTATTCGGGCGGTCTCACAGAACAGGGAAGTGGCTTCTCTGGCCGGAATAAACGTTTGGCGGTCCACGGGAATAGCTTTTGCAATTGCCGGGGGGCTGGCGGGCTTTGCCGGATTCCTCACGGCCCCTGTCTATACTCTGACACCTTTTGCCGGGAGATTGACTGTGCTGAAGGCGTTCGTGATTTCTCGAATAGCGGTGGGTTCGGTGCCGGTCGTACTGGGGCTGGCTATCTTAGTCGGAATTACGGAATCACTGACCTCGGCTTATTTCCTGGGCGAGCTGAGCAACCTGATCCCCTTTGCCCTTTTGTTAGTCGTTACCCTGTTTCGCCCCGGTGTACTCGGTCCGGAAGAGAAGCACCGTATCCGGCGCCACGCGGGGAGTTCGTTAAAAATAGAACTTCCGCTGGATTCGCGTGTTTACTGGTTGATCGGCGCCGGAATTATGCTAATACCGTTTTTTTGGTCCTTGCCTTCCTACCTTTTCCACCTGGCGATTACCATCGGCACTTTTGCGATCGGTGTAACTAGTCTGGATTTGCTGTACGGTTACACGGGTTTGCCGTCGCTCGCTCAGGGCGCTTTCTTCGGAGTTGGGGCTTATGCTTCCGCCGTGCTGACTATGAACATCAGTAATTCACTCTTCCTCGCCCTCGCCGGAGGTGCCCTTGTGGCAGGGATAATTGGCGCATTTGTAGGGCTGGTTGGAATCAGGACCGGGCGTCACTGGACTTCTTTTACCTTTATAACCACGATAGTATTCACGATATCCTTCACTAATCTGGATTTCGTTACCGGTGGCCCGAGCGGCCTGGCCGGAGTACCGCCGCTTTTATTAAATCTACCTTTCAGGGACGGGGTTTTGTTCAATCCCTTTCTCAATAAACGGGCTTATTACCTTCTGGTAGTCGTGGTCCTGTTTTTCCTGTTCCTGATTAAACATATGGCACTTAGTACCTGGTACGGGAGATCGATCAGGGCGATAAGGGAAGACGAGGGGCTTGCCCGGTCGGTAGGAATACCTACCGGGAGGTACAAAGTACTAACCTTTGGGATCAGCGCAGCCGTCGCGGGAATCGGCGGTTCTCTCTTCGGACACTACGTGACTTACCTGCATCCCGACCTATTTGATTTCGTTCTCTCCTTTCGGTTTCTCATGATGAACAGGATCGGCGGCCTCGGAAGTTTGCTCGGACCTCTACTCGGGGCCGGGTTTGTGGGCGCCGTCGAGGAATTAACCCGCCCGATAAGTTCTTACCTCGGCCAGCTGGTCTTTAGCAGTATATTGATAATTACTTTGATCTACTTTCCCGGCGGGGTCGTCGGATTATCAAAGAGAATAATCGCCCGTTTCCTGCCGGGATACCTGGTGGGAACCGGTGGGGATGGCCGGAAGAAGCCCTCCCGGTCGGAAGACGTCGAAGGTAAACGGTGATACGATTGAGTAGAATACTGGAATTGAAAAACCTGACGAAGAGTTTTGGCGGGCTGAAGGCCGTCGAGGAAGTTGACCTGGAACTGAAAAGGGGGTCGGTGACGGGCCTCGTCGGCCCGAATGGGGCGGGAAAAACTACCCTGTTCAATTTAATCAGTGGTTTTCTCGCCCCCACAAATGGTTCGATATACTTTGAAGGCGAGGAAATTACCCCCTGGCCGGTGCATAAGCGCGTCGAAGCCGGAATAACCAGGACATTTCAGGGAAGTCGGGTTTTCCCCG